>NZ_WKFH01000003.1:365833-731666 GCF_014884385.1 Phycobacter azelaicus
GGCGGCGGCATCAACGGTTGCGGTATCGCGCGTGATGCGGCTGGGCGTGGCCTGTCGGTCAGTCTGGCGGAAATGAACGACCTTGCCTCGGCAACCTCGTCGGCCTCGACCAAGCTGTTCCACGGCGGATTGCGCTATCTGGAGTATTTCGAATTCCGCCTCGTGCGCGAGGCGCTGATCGAACGCGAGGTGCTGCTCAAGGCGATGCCGCATATCTCATGGCCGATGCGTTTTGTACTGCCGTTTCACAAGGACATGCGGTTTGACAGCGACACCCCCACTTCGCGCCTGCTGACCCTTGTGATGCCCTGGATGAAGGGACGCCGCCCAGCCTGGCTGATCCGTCTCGGCCTGTTCCTCTACGACACCCTGGGCAAACGCGGCATCCTGCCAGGAACACGCAAGCTGGACCTAATCAAGGACGAAGCAGGCGCGCCCTTGCAGCGTAAGTTCAAGACAGCCTTTGAATACTCTGATTGCTGGGTCGAGGATGCGCGCCTTGTGGTGTTGAACGCCCGCGATGCTGCGGCGCGCGGCGCCGAGATCATGACACGCACCGAGGTTCTGGTGGCCGAACGCGCCGAGGATCACTGGCTTATTCATCTCAAGGACCGCGCCACCGGCGAGGTCTTCATGCGCCGCGCCCGCATGCTGGTCAATGCAGGCGGCCCCTGGGTCGCTGACGTGCTGCAACAGAAACTGGGCCAGAACAGCCGCGAAGGCGTGCGCCTTGTTCGCGGCAGCCACATCGTAGTGCCAAAACTTTATGACCACGACCGCTGCTATTTCTTCCAAGGCACGGACGGGCGGATCATTTTCGCAATTCCCTACGAGGAAGACTTTACCCTGATCGGTACCACCGACGCCGACCACCCCGATCCGCAAACTGCCCCGACCTGCACGCCAGAGGAGCAGGAGTATCTGGTCAAATTTGCCTCGCAGTACTTTGAAAAGCCGATCAACCGCGAGGATATCGTCTGGACCTACTCCGGCGTGCGCCCGCTTTATGATGATGGGGCCAGCTCAGCCACGGCGGCGACGCGCGAATATGTGCTGACGCTGGAGAACGGCGCGGCGCCGCTTTTGAATATCTTTGGTGGCAAGATCACCACCTATCGCAAACTGGCCGAGGCCGCGCTGGCCAAGATCGCCGAAGCACTGCCCGGTGTCGGGCAGGACTGGACCGCAGGCGTGGCCCTGCCTGGCGGTGATTTCCCGGTTGCCGACGTAAAGAAACTGCAGGATCGGCTGGCGGCGGACTATCCGTTCCTGTCGTCTTATGCCGTGCGCCGCCTGATCCGCGCCTATGGCACCGAGGCCTGGGATGTTCTGGGCAAGGCAGACAGCGCCAAGAATCTGGGACAGGATTTTGGCGCGACGATCACCGAACGGGAACTCGATTGGACGATTGCCAATGAGTGGGTGCGCAGCGGCGATGACTTCCTGTGGCGGCGCACCAAGCTGGGCCTGCGCCTGGATGAGGCCCAACGCGAGGCGGTAGACGTCTACATCCGGGACAAAGCCGCCACCTGATACCCCCTAAAACTCAACGCCCTTCTGCGCCTTGATCCCGGCGCGGAAGGGGTGCTTGATCTGACCCATCTCGGTCACAAGATCCGCGATCTCGATCAACTCTTCCTTGGCATTGCGGCCTGTGAGCACAACATGTGTCATCGGGGGTTTATGCTCCACCAGGAACTCAAGCACCTCCTCAAGATCCAGATATTCATAGCGCAGCGCAATGTTGATCTCATCGAGCAGAACCATTGTGTTCTTCTCGTCGAGGATCATCTCCTTGGCCTTCTCCCAGCCAGCGCGGGCCGCCGCGATGTCGCGCGCCTTGTCCTGCGTTTCCCAGGTAAAGCCTTCGCCCATGGCGTAGAACTGGCAAAGATCGCTGAAATTCTCTTCGATCAGCGTGCGCTCGCCCGTCTGCCAGGCCCCTTTGATGAACTGAACCACCGCGCAGGGCATCTTGTGGGCGATGCAGCGCATGATCATACCGAATCCCGAGCTGGACTTACCCTTGCCGGGGCCGGTGTGGACAATGATCAACCCCTTTTCACCATCCTTGTTGGCCATCATGCGATCGCGGGCGGCCTTCTTCTTGGCCATTTTGGAGGCGTGACGTGCCGCTTCCTCTTCTGAAATGCCGTTCTCGGACTTTTCGCTCACCGGGTCCACTCCTGCTGCTTGCGCGGTTAGGCCCCATGTCTTGACAAGGAAGCCCCCAATAGCGCAAGGGGATTTTGTTGGTTCCTGCGCAAGCAGGCGAAGAGGGAATGTGACAGGGCCCCAAACGGCCCGGAGCGCAGCCGCCCCCGCGACCGTGACCGGAGAGGCCTCCACGCCACTGGGTGAAACCGGGAAGGCAGGAGGACCGAAAAGGCCCCCCGCCCTGCGCACAGGCCTTGGGATCCACAAGCCGGGAGACCTGCCAACGGATAGGATCAACGGGCGGACGGGGTGTTTCCGCGACCGGATGAGAGCCGATGCAACGATGCGGCTCCCTTCTGGCCCCTCCCCGCCTGCCAAAAGGAACGCGAAGGAGTCGCCGGACCATGGCGAAAGACACTTCAGACATCCAGACCCCGGCAGAGGCGCCGGTCCTCCTGACCGTCTGCACAACCTGCAAGCGCGACGGTGTCGACCCCGAGGCCACCCGCCCTGGCACGCTTCTGCTCGAGGCCCTCAAAGGCACCGATTTGCCCGAGGGCGTTTCCGTACGCGGCGTTGAATGCCTGTCGGCCTGCAAGCGCGGCTGCTCGATGGTGCTGAGCGGCGGCGCGGGCCGCTGGAGCTATATCTACGGCGATCTTGACCCGGACCAGCACGTTGCGGAAATCCTGGAAGGCGCCGCCGCCTATGCCGCGACCGAGGATGGCCTTGTGCCCTGGCGCGAACGTCCCCAGGTCTTTCGCAAGCAATCCATTGCCCGCATTCCCCCGGCGCCTGCGCCGGATGACAGCCCATCTCAGGAGTAACCGATGAGCGATCTGAACAAAATTCCCGTCACCGTGATCACCGGCTTTCTGGGCGCGGGCAAGACCACGCTGATCCGCCATCTTATGCAGAACCCGCAAGGCAAGCGTCTGGCGGTGCTCGTCAACGAATTCGGCACCGCCGGAGTAGATGGCGACATCCTGAAATCCTGCGCCGATGAGAACTGCCCGGAAAACAACATCGTGGAGCTGGCCAACGGCTGCATCTGCTGCACCGTGGCCGATGATTTCATCCCCACGATCGAGGCGCTGATGGCCCTGCCGGAAACGCCCGAACACATCCTCATCGAAACCTCGGGCCTGGCTCTTCCGAAACCTCTGCTCAAGGCCTTTGACTGGCCCGCGATCCGTTCCCGTATCACTGTGGACGGGGTGATTGCCCTCGCTGATGCCGAAGCCGTTGCCGCAGGGCAATTCGCCCCCGATCTCGACGCTGTTCAGGCCCAGCGCGAGGCAGACGAGAGCCTCGATCACGAAACACCCCTGTCCGAGGTCTTCGAAGATCAGATCTCCTGCGCTGACATCGTGCTCTTGTCCAAGGCGGACCTTGCCGGTGAAGAGGGCCTGACCAAGGCCCGCGCCGTGATCGAGGCCGAAGCGCCCCGTAAATTGCCGATCCTGCCGATGACCGAGGGCGTGATCGATCCCCGCGTCGTGCTGGGCGTTGGTGCTGCTGCCGAAGATGACCTCGACTCGCGTCCAAGCCATCACGACGGGCATCATGATCACGAACATGACGATTTTGACTCCATCGTGGTCGAAATGGGCGAAGTCTCAGACCCACAAGACCTGCAAGATCGCATCATCAAGATGGCCCGCAGCCGCAAGATTCTGCGCGTAAAGGGCTATGTCGCCGTCGAAGGAAAACCGATGCGTATGCTGGTACAGGCTGTGGGCGAACGCCTGCGCGCCCAATACGATCAACCCTGGGGCACCCAGCCGCGCAAGACCCAGCTGGTGGTTATTGCCGAACACGACGATATCGACGTCGCGGGCATCCACGCAGATCTCGGAGCCTGACCTGTCATGCGGGGGGCGAAAGATAACAACCCTATCGTTCGGCCAAACGGCCGGACAGCCCCCGACCGCCCCCGTCGGCGGGGGCTTTGCCCCCACCCGCGTCCGTGTGCAGTTCTCGGCACACCTGTTGCCAAGTTGCGGAGCTGACCCATGCACGTCGTATTTCGCGAAAGTCACGGGCTAGAGGAAACCGATACCCCCTTCGACGTCGGGCAGGATCCGGCGGATCTGATCGTTCTGTCCTTTTCCGACAGCGACCTTGGCGCTTTTGCAGCCGGCTGGCACCGGGCCAAGGGCAAGCTGCCGTCCTGCCGCCTTGCCAATCTGGTGGCGCTGAAACACCCCCTGTCAGTCGATACCTACACTGAGCAGACGCTTGAGGGTGCAAAGGGCGTGTTGGTGCGTCTCATCGGCGGCGAAAGCTACTGGCCTTATGGCCTGGCAACCCTGCAGGATCTGGCCCGACGCAAAGGCATCGCGCTTGCCATCCTGCCCGCCGACGGGCGCGAGGATCCGCGCCTTGATGAGCTGTCGACCCTGCCAGTCTCGACCCTGCGTCGCCTTCAGGCGCTGTGTGATGCGGGCGGCGCGGTTGCGGCACAGGCGGCCCTTGCTCAACTGGCGCTTGCTGCCGGCCTTTATGCAGGGCCGGTTCCGGGTCTCAAGACCACACCGGAGTATGGTTTTTACGATCCCGAGCGTGGCGTCATTGCAGACCTGCCACAGGATGACAAACCGCTGGTCCTCGTCAGCTTCTACCGCTCCTACCTGACAGCAGCCGACACCGCGCCGGTGGATGCGCTGATCGCGGAACTGCGGACGCGCGGCTATGCCGCCTTTGGCATCTTTGCCGCCAGCCTCAAAGCACCGGCCGCCGCGGAGTGGCTCGACGCCGAACTCCCTCGCCTCGCCCCTGCCGCGATCATCAATGCCACCGCTTTTTCGGCGCAAGGGTCAGATGGGCGCGCCTCTCCGCTCAGCGTGACGGGCTGCCCGGTGTTTCAGGTCGCGCTGTCCACCGCCCGCCGCAAGGACTGGGCAGAAGCGGCACGTGGCCTGTCACCTGCCGATCTTGCCATGCATGTGGTGTTGCCCGAGGTGGACGGTCGCATCATGGCCGGTGTGGTCAGCTTCAAGGCCCCGGCCAAAAAGGATCCTGACCTCCAGTATTCGCGTTTCGCCCATCGCGCCGACCCGGACCGCGTGCGCGCAACCATTGACAGGGTCGAAGGCTGGCTCCGCCTTGCATCACTCGACAACCAAGACAAACGCCTCGCGCTGGTACTCTCCACCTATCCCGGCCGCGACTACAACATCGCCCATGCCGTCGGCCTTGATGCACTTGCCTCCTGCGAGGTCTTGCTCAGCGCGCTGGCCGATCACGGGCATGACGTGTCACCAAAAGGCGACCTTGGCGCCCGCCTTGGGCAAGAGACGATTTCGCTTCCGCTAGGCGACTACAAAGCGGCCCTTCGAACGCTCCCTGAAAAGCTGCAACAGGACCTTACAGACGCCTGGGGTGCACCCGAAGACGACCCGGACCTCCAGGATGGTGCCTTTCACATGAAGGCGCTCACCGCAGGCAAGGCGATCATCGCCCTGCAACCCGAACGGGGCGAGGTGAAGACCCGCGTGGATGACTATCACGATCTGGACCGCACCCCGCGCCATGCCTATGTGGCCTTCTACCTCTGGCTCCAGCAGCAAGTTGATGCAGTCCTTCACATCGGCGCCCATGGCACGCTGGAATGGCTGCCCGGAAAGGCGGTCGCCCTGTCTGAAACTTGCTGGCCCGAGGCGCTGATTGGGCCTCTCCCGGTAATCTACCCCTTCATCGTCAACGACCCCGGCGAGGCGGCCCAGGCCAAGCGGCGCATCGGCGGCGTAACAATCGGCCACCTGCCACCGCCGCTGGCCCAGACCAACCTGCCCGATGGCATGGCGCGGCTCGAAAGCCTTCTGGACGAATACTCCACCGCAGACGGGCTCGATCCCGCCCGCCGGGACCGTCTTATCGAAGATATCCGAGCCGAGGCGCAAGGCACCGGCGTCGAGGCCGATCTCGGCCTAACACCCGATTGTTCTGCCGCCGAGGCGATCACCCGCATCGACGCCTTTGTTTGCGACATCAAGGAAAGCCAATACGCCGAAGGCCTGCACGTCTTTGGCACTGGCCAGTGCGGCCCGCAGGAGATCGCCGGTGTGATGGCCGCCCTATGCGGGCGGCTGGTCGCTCCCGGTCCCTCCGGCTCTCCTTTTCGCGGTCGCAGCGACGTAATCCCCACCGGGCGCAACCTTTTTACCACCGATCCACGGGCGGTGCCCTCGCGGGCGGCGCATGCACAAGGGGTCAAACTGGCGGAAGAGCTGCTGCGCCGCCATCTTCAGGATCATGGCGACTGGCCCAAAGGGCTCGTTATCGATCTGTGGGGGTCGGCCACCATGCGCACCGCGGGCGAGGAATTCGCCATGGCCCTGCACCTGGCGGGCTTAGCCCCGAAATGGGATGAAGGCTCTGAAAGGGTCTCGGGCTTTGAGATATTGCCCATGTCGATGCTGAATCGCCCCCGAATCGACGTGACCTTGCGGGTCTCCGGTCTCTTTCGCGATGTCTTTCCCGGCTTGGCCCAGATGTTCGAAGCCGCCGCCGGCGCTCTCGCAGACCGGGACGAGGCTGAGACCGACAATCCCTACCTGGCAGAAGCGCCGCGCGTCTTTGGCCCCAAACCCGGACAGTATGGTCTGTCTATGGGCGCGCACATGGACGACTATTCCGATGAAGCGCGCGCTGCAGCTGGTGAGGCCTGGCTCAATGCCTCCTCTCATGCCATCGACGCAAAGGGCGATATCGCCGAAGCACGCGGGGCGCTTGAAGACCGCCTGAAGGGCGTCGACAGCTTCGTACACCTGCAGGACCTGCCTGAAACGGACATCCTCGTGGCGTCTGACTATGCAGCGCATGAGGCCGGCTTTGCTGCCGCCATGGCGCGTATCGGCCAAAAGGCGCCTGCCCTTTATCACCTTGACGCCACCCACCCCGATGCACCGCAGGCACGTTCCTTAGGCGAAGAGATTGCCCGCGTTACCCGTGCCCGTGCCGCCAACCCGGATTGGGCCACATCCATGATGCGCCACGGATTTCGCGGTGGCGCCGAGATTGCTGCTACGCTGGATCATATGGCTGCCTTTGCCCACCTCGCACAGGCTGTACCGCCGCATCTGTTCGACCTTTACTTCGAAGCGACGCTGGGTCGCGACGACTTGGTGGAGTTCCTCGAGCGCGAAAACCCCGATGCCCTAGCTGCCATGAGGGACCGTTTCCGCGCCCTGCAAGAGGGTGGTCTCTGGGTCACCCGCCGCAACTCGATCATTGCAACTCTCGAAAGCGGCGCGGCATGAGCGGTGCGCCCAAGGTATACGGCTGGTGCCCCGGCGCCCTGCGCCCGATGGTGTCGGGCGACGGGCTGGTGGTCCGTATCCGCGCGCCAATGGGACGGCTTGCGCCTGAGCAGGCGCGCGGTGTGGCAGACCTCTGCGAAACCCACGGCAATGGCCTGCTGGACCTCTCCGCCCGCGCGAACTTGCAGATGCGCGGCATTCGGGAACAAGACCACGCGGCCCTGCTCTCTGGCCTGCGCGACCTCGGCCTCCTGGACACAGAGGAGACCGCAGAGGCGCGCCGCAACATCATGCTCACCCCGTTCTGGGCTAAAGGGGATGACAGCACCGCGATCGCAAGTGATCTGGCCAAGGCCTTGACGGCAGCGACGGACCTGGAATTGCCCGGCAAATTCGGCTTTGCCGTGGATTGCGGTGCGGCGCCAGTGCTGCAAGAAGCCGCCGCGGACATTCGCATTGAGCGCGCAGATACTGGCTTGGTCTTGCGTCCCGATGGCGAACGCGTTGGCTTGCGCGTGACTCGCGACACCGCTGCAGCCGAAGCGATCAACTTGGCGCGCTGGTTTCTTGATACCGGAGGTGCAACAGGCGGGCGCGGGCGGATGAAGGCACATCTTGCCAAGGGAACCCCGCTCCCCGCCGGCTATAGCGAGACATCCATCGAGCCAGGCCAACAGCCCAAACCCGGCCCCGTGGCGACAGGCTTGCTGGTCGCCTTGGAGTTCGGCCAGATGAACGCGAAAACCCTTAAGGCACTGGCAGACCAAGGCCCCTTGCGCCTCACCCCCTGGCGAATGCTGCTGATCGAAGGCGCCAGCGACATTGCCTCCCTGCCCGGCCTGATCCTCGATGCAACGGATCCGCGCCTGCGGGTCTCCGCCTGCACCGGAGCGCCCGGCTGCCTGCAGGCGCTGTCCCCCACCCGCGATCTGGCGCGCGACCTGGCACCTTTCGTACCACAAGGCGCGCATCTGCACGTCTCGGGGTGCGCCAAGGGCTGCGCCCACCCCGACCCTGCGCCCCTGACCTTGACCGCCACCGGACGCGACAGATTTGCTCTGATCCGCCATGGCACCGCCGCCGATGAGCCGCTAGAACACCCCCTGAGCGCGCGCGAGCTGCGTGCCGCTCCCGAACGACTGACAGAGGGCAGCTGACATGCTCCATACCTATGAAACTGACGGCGCAAAGATCTACGCCGAGAGCTTTGCCACCATCCGCGCCGAGGCCGATCTGGACCGGTTCACCCGAGATGAGGAAAGCGTCGCCGTGCGTATGATCCATGCTGCAGGCATGGTCGGCCTTGAAGAGTACATCCGCTTTTCCCCCGGCATGGCCGAAACCGCCCGCGCCGCGTTGGCTTCCGGCGCTCCGATCCTCTGCGACGCCTATATGGTCAGCGAAGGTATCACCCGCCCGCGCCTGCCCGCTGGTAACGAGGTCATCTGCACCCTACGTGATCCAAGGGTGCCGGATATGGCCAAGGAGATGGGCAACACCCGCTCCGCCGCCGCGCTGGAGCTGTGGCGCCCCAAACTGGACGGTGCCCTGGTTGCCATCGGGAACGCCCCAACGGCACTGTTTCATTTGCTCAACATGCTGAAAGACTCCGCCTGCCCGCGCCCTGCGGCCATCATCGGCTGCCCGGTTGGCTTTGTCGGCGCCATGGAATCCAAGGAGGCCTTGATGGAGGATCTGCCAGTGCCTTCTATGATCGTGAAGGGGCGCCTTGGCGGCTCTGCCATCACCGTGGCTGCGGTCAACGCGCTCGCCAGCTGGAAAGAGTGATCATGGGCAAGGTTATCTGCGCAGGGCTTGGCCCGGGCGATCCTGAGTTGATGAGCGTGAAATCGCACCGGGCCATAGCAAGCGCCCGCCATGTTGCCTATTTCCGCAAGGCCGGTCGCAAGGGGCAGGCGCGCGCTATCGTCGATGACCTCTTGCCGAAAGGCGTGCAGGAACACGCGATGGAATACCCGGTCACGACCGAGATCCATTTTTCCGACCCCGAGTACAACCGCATCCTGTCCGCATTCTACGACGACTGGGCAGACCGGCTGGAGGAGATCACCCGCACCGAGGACGTGGTGGTCCTGTGTGAAGGCGATCCCTTTCTCTATGGCTCCTTCATGCATCTGCACAGCCGCCTTCAGGGCCGCGCCGAGGTCGAGATCATTCCCGGCATCACCGGCATGTCTGGCTGCTGGACCGCCACCGATCAGCCGATAACCTGGGGCGATGACGTGCTGACGGTCGCCATGGCCACGCTCAGCGAGGAAGAACTGACCGAGCGCGCAAAGGGCACCGATGCGCTTGTGGTGATGAAGATCGGTCGCAATCTGCCAAAACTGCGACGCGCGCTCGCAACTGCGGGGAAACTGGATGACGCCTGGCTGGTTGAACGTGGCACAATGCCCGGTCAGACTGTGCAAAAATTGACCGAAGTGACGGGCGATGTGCCTTACTTCTCTATCGTGCTCGTTCACGGACAGGGGCGCCGCCCATGATCGCGCCATCGAAAAACGGATGGGTCGTGATAGCAGGACTTGGCCCTGGGGATGAGGCACTGGTGACGCAGGAGGTGCGCGATACCATCGATGCCGCCACTGACATCGTTGGGTACATCCCCTACGTCAAACGGATCGCGCCGCGCGACGGCTTGACGCTTCATGCCTCTGACAACCGTGTCGAACTGGACCGCGCCACCCATGCGCTGGAAATGGCCGCAACCGGGAAGCGCGTTGTTGTGGTATCTTCAGGAGATCCGGGCGTATTCGCCATGGCCTCGGCCGTGTTCGAGGCGCTTGAAGCCGGACCGAAAGACTGGCTCGACCTCGACATCCGCGTCCTGCCCGGCATCACCGCGATGCTGGCAGCCGCAGCCCAGATCGGAGCGCCCCTGGGCCATGATTTCGCGGCGATCAACTTGTCCGACAATCTCAAGCCCTGGTCACTGATCGAAACCCGCCTGCGTGCGGCTGGCGAAGCGGGCTTTGCCATGGCTTTTTACAATCCGCGCTCCAAGTCTCGCCCACACCAGTTCGCCCGCGCGCTGGAAATCCTGCGCGACGCATGCGGCGGCGATACGCTGATCAGCTTTGCGCGTGATGTGACCAAACCGACGCAGCAGATCAACACCGTGGCCCTGAAGCACGCAACGCCAGAAATGGCGGACATGCGCACCATGGTGATCGTCGGCAACAGAGATACTCGGGCTATCGGGCGGTTTGTCTACACGCCCCGCTCTGCAGGGGATGCAACCTCGTGATCAGCGCCGCCCCGAAGCCAACCCATCACCTGTTCGACCGAAGCCAAAACCCTGCGTTCCGGGACTTTGGGGCGTGCGATCATGATCACAGGCACGCCAAGCTCGCGAGCCGCCTGCAGTTTGGCTTCGGCGCCGCTTCCGCCGGCATTTTTGGAAACCACATGTGTAATGCCATGGGCCTGCATCAGCGATCTGTCTCCCATCACATCGAACGGGCCGCGGGCAATTTCCACACTGGTATTCGGCAGCGGCAAGGGCGCCTCTGGCGGGTCTACCAGGCGGAGAAGGTAATGGTTCTCAGGCTTTGCCGCAAAGGCCGACAGGTTCTGCTTTCCGATCGCGAGGAAAACTCGCGCACCCCGATCCGGGAGGGCTGCAACGGCCTCTTCCAGTGTGGCAAGATGGGTCCAGCGATCACCCGTGTCGGCCTGCCAAGCAGGGCGTTCAAGCGCACACAGTGCAACACCCGCGTGTCCACAGGCACGAACCGCATTGCTGCTCATCTGCGCCGCGAAGGGGTGCGTTGCATCAATCACATGGGTGATGCGCTCGTTTCGCAAGTAGGTCACCAGCCCCTCGACGCCACCAAACCCGCCCACCCGCAGGGCCAGGGGTTGGGACACGGGCTGCGCCGTACGGCCAGCATAGGAGAACACGGCATCGAGCCCGGCATCGGCCACAGCAACCGCAAGACGCGAGGCTTCCGATGTGCCGCCCAATAGCAGGATGCGCATGATGTCTGACCCTCAAGAAAAACCCTGGCTGACTCTCGTCGGCCTCGGCGAAGATGGACTGGCGGGGCTTCAGGATGCAAGCCGGAAAGCCATTGCAGATGCCGAGGTCATTTTTGGAGGCCCGCGCCATCTTGAACTTGTAGAGGCGGGATCACGCGGCCAGCCCTGGCCGGTCCCTTTTTCAACCGCCCCGGTTCTGGCCGCGCGAGGACGTCGGGTGGTGGTTCTAGCCTCGGGCGATCCCTTCTGGCACGGCGCGGGCGGTTCTCTGCTGTCGGATCTGCACCGGGGCGAATGGATCTCGCACCCTGCGCCTTCGTGCTTCTCACTGGTCGCAAATACCCTTGGCTGGAAGCTGGAAGAAACACTCTGCCTCGGCCTTCATGCGGCGCCGTTCGAGAGGCTGACACCCGTGTTGAACAGGGGCAGGCGTATCATCTGCACCCTGCGCGATGGCGCGGCCCCGGAAGCGCTGGCCAGATGGCTGGCTGAACAGGGCTTTGGTGCGACCGAAATCACAGTGATGGAGGCCATGGGCGGCCCGCGCCAACGGGTGCGCAGCCGGCGCGCAGATGTATTTGACCTGACGGACATTACCGCGCCCGTCATCGCCGCATTGGCGGTTACAGGTGCAAAAGGCCTGCCCCGCGCCAGCGGGTTACCCGACGATCTGTTCCTCAGCGACGGGCAGATCACCAAGCGCCCCATCCGCGCCCTGACCTTGTCCGCCTTGGCCCCGCGCGCGGGGGAACTCTTGTGGGACATCGGTGGCGGCTCCGGTTCGGTTTCGGTAGAATGGTGCCTTGCCGCGCCCGGCGCGCGCACCATCACCTTCGAGCCACGCGAGGATCGGATTGCCAATATCCGCGCCAATGCCGAACGGTTCGGGATCGAACACCAAATGAAAGCTGTGCTGGGCCGCGCGCCGGATGTGCTGGATGGGTTCGAGATGCCCGATTGTGTCTTCATCGGCGGCGGCGGCTCGCAGGCGCTATTGGATCACCTGTGGGCCGTGCTGCCATCTGGCACTCGGATTGTGGCCAATGGCGTCACGTTGGAAACCGAAACACTTTTGATGCAGGCCCAGGCAACGTATGGCGGCGACATTTTGAAAGCCGAGATCGCCGAAGCTGGACCGCTTGGTTCCATGCGCGGCTGGGAGCGCGCGCGCCCCGTCCTTCAATGGAGTGTCATGCGATGAAAGTGGCAGGCTTCGGATTTCGCGAGGGTGCTACTGCGAACGATCTCGCCGCCGCGCTGGCACTGACCGGGCATCGCCCCGATGGGCTGGCCTCGGTTGCCGCCAAGGCAGAGACACCAGCGTTCCGTGCCCTTTCTGCCAAGATGAACCTGCCCGTTATCGCCCTGCCGGAAGAGGCTCTGCGCGGCACTTCGACCCTGACCTCATCCGACCGTATCCTGGCGCGGTTCGGAACTGGATCGCTGGCCGAAGCCGCCGCCCTTCTGGGCGCATGCCAGGGCGGCGATACCGCCACCGCCCGCCTGCTTGGCCCCCGAGTTGTTACCGCAGATGGTCTGGCCACTGCGGCCATTGCTGAAAGACTGACCCCATGACCGTTCACTTCATCGGCGCCGGACCCGGCGCACCCGATCTGATTACCCTGCGCGGGCGTGACCTGATCGCCGCCTGCCCCGTCTGCCTTTATGCCGGCTCGCTGGTGCCGGAGGCGCTGCTGCAGCACTGCCCGGAAGGCGCAAGGATCGTCAATACCGCGTCCATGTCGCTGGACGAAATCATGGCCGAGATCGAAGCCGCCCATGCCGCCGGTCAGGATGTGGCGCGGCTCCATTCAGGTGATCTGTCGGTCTGGTCCGCCATGGGCGAACAGCTTCGCCGCCTGCGGGATCTGGGCATTGCCTA
The DNA here is from genome assembly GCF_014884385.1 of Phycobacter azelaicus. Lineage (NCBI taxonomy): Bacteria > Pseudomonadati > Pseudomonadota > Alphaproteobacteria > Rhodobacterales > Roseobacteraceae > Phycobacter > Phycobacter azelaicus. The sequence goes on from NZ_WKFH01000003.1 coordinate 379,139, forward strand.
TGACGTAACGCCAGGCGTGCCAGCCTTCGCCGCCAGCGCCGCCGCCCTTGGCGCTGAACTGACGCTACCCGGCGTAGCCCAATCGCTGGTGCTGACGCGCACCTCGGGGCGGGCGTCCACCATGCCCGAGGGCGAAACGCTGGAAAACTTCGCCCGCACCGGCGCAACACTCGCCATTCACCTGTCGGTGCATGTGCTGGACGATGTGGTGGCGCGGCTCACCCCCGCCTATGGCGCGGACTGCCCGGTTGCCATCGTCTGGCGCGCCTCCTGGCGGGATCAGAAGATCATCAAGGCCACCCTCGGCACATTGATCGAAGCCACAGATGGCGCGCGCGGACGGACCGCGCTGATCCTTGTAGGCCATGCCCTTGGCGCCGAGGATTTTGACGAAAGCTGCCTTTACGCGCAGGATTACGATCGGCGCTACCGCCCGCAAAGCGCCGACAGCCAATGGGCCAGTTGGAGCGATGGTGATGACTGAAACAGGAAACACCGGATCCTACCCGCCGGGCTTTATGATCTCGGCGCCCGCCTCAGGTACAGGCAAAACCACCGTGATGCTAGGATTGTTGCGCGCACTGGCAGAGGATGGCCTTGCAGTTCAACCCTACAAAAGCGGTCCCGATTACATCGACCCGGCCTTTCACCTTGCCGCGGCGGGCCGCGCCTCTTTCAACCTCGACACCTGGGCGATGGATAGCGGCCTGCTGGATGCCGTTGCCGGTCAGGCAAGCGATGCGCAGATCTGCGTCGGCGAAGGCTCCATGGGTCTGTACGATGGCGTGGCGACACGCGGGCAAAGCGGCTTTGGCTCTTCCGCGGAAACCGCAAAGCGCATGGGCTGGCCGGTGGTGCTGGTCGTGGATGTGGGCGGTCAGGCGCAATCGGCAGCGGCCACGGCGCTGGGATTTCGCGCCTATGATCCCGACCTGCCCTTTGCGGGCGTGATCCTCAACCGCGTTGCAAGCGCGCGCCACGAAAGACTGACCCGGCTTGGGATGGAGCGCGCTGGCATTCCCGTTCTCGGCTCCCTGCCCCGGCGCGGCGATCTCACCCTGCCGGAGCGCCATCTCGGCCTCATTCAGGCGGTGGAGCACCCGGATCTCGAAGCCGCCATCGCGGGCTATGCCGCATTCCTGCGCGACAACGTCGATCTGGAGGCAATCAAATCCGCCGCCCGCGCCGGAATTGCCCCCGCAGCGGCACATCTGCCGAACCCACCCGCCCAGCGCATCGCTCTGGCCCGTGATGCTGCGTTCTCGTTTACCTATCCGCATCTTCTGGAAGGCTGGCGGGCGGCGGGGGCCGAGATCCTGCCGTTTTCGCCGCTCGCGGATGAGGCTCCTGCGGCGGATGCCGATCTTGTCTGGCTTCCGGGGGGATATCCCGAATTGCACGGCGGCAGACTGGCCGCTGCGGCAACCTTCCGCGCGGCTTTGCGCAAACACGCCCAAACCCGTCCGGTGCACGGCGAATGCGGCGGTTACATGGCCCTTGGCGAAGTGCTGGTCGACAAGGCAGGCAACCGGCACCAGATGGCCGGGCTGTTGGGCCTTGTCACCTCCTACGAGAAGCGCAAGTTCCATCTGGGCTACCGCCGCGCGATCCTTCAGGCTCCGATGCCGGGGTTTGCGAGCGGCACCGCCCTACGCGGGCATGAGTTTCACTATTCGACCATTGTGGATGAGCCCGACGCCCCCCTTGCCAATGTGATGGATGCAGACGGCAACCCGGTGCCCGAAACCGGCTCGGTGCGCGGCCATGTGACCGGCACCTTCTTCCATCTCATCACTGGAGAGACCCCATGACCGGCTTTGTCAGTTTTGTCTCTTCCGGTCCCGGCGATCCTGAGCTTTTGACCGTCAAGGCCGTGAGGCGGCTTGAGGTCGCGGATGCGGTGCTGTTTGACGATCTGTCGTCGGGTCCGATCCTTTCCCACGCCCGAAAGGACGCCGATCTGGTGGGAGTGGGCAAACGCGCCGGACGCCCTTCGCCCCGGCAAGATCACGTGAGCCAACTGTTGGTTGAATACGCGTCCACCGGCGCTCATGTGGTACGGCTGAAATCTGGTGATTCAGGGGTATTCGGTCGCCTTGAGGAAGAGATTACCGCCCTGCGCCGGGCCGGTATCGGCTTCGAGATTGTGCCCGGCGTCACTGCAGCCTCGGCAGCTGCCGCCGCTGCGAACATCCCTCTTACCCGCCGCCTGACCGCGCGGCGCTTGCAGTTCATTACCGGACATGACGTCACCGGCGGCCTGCCAGAGGACCTGAATATGGCCGCCCTTGCAGACCCCGAGGCCACAACGGTCGTCTACATGGGGAAACGCACTTTTGCTGCGCTGGCAGAGCGCCTGCTGGAGGCCGGACTGCCGCCGGAAACCCATGCGCTGATCGCGCTGGGTGTATCGACACCCGATCAGACCCTGTCCTGTCATACAGTAGGAGAGTTGCCGGATGTGCTGCGCGCGATGGAGACCAAGGCGCCAGTGCTTATCCTCTACGGGCCGCTGGCAGACGAGGACCTGCCGCACTGATTCTGCCATATGCCGCAAATGACACATGGATGACGCGTCTGCCTCGTTGACAGCTTCTTGACGCCTGTGCCATCTCTCTATGACCAACGGTTCCGACGGGTCTAAGACCCAAGGATGAAAAGGGAACACGGTGCGGTGTAGCCAAAAGGCGCCAAATCCGTGACTGCCCCCGCAACTGTGAGCGGCGAGCCACCGGGCATGGCCACTGGTCCCAAACGGGACTGGGAAGGCCCCGGAGCGGCACAGACCCGCGAGTCAGGAGACCTGCCATTGGTTAACCCGGCCAGCACTGGCCACCAATGAACCTAGTGCCGCCGGGTGAGGCGGCAAGGAGACAGATATGCATATTGAACCCGGTATCGTCGACGGTGCGAAAATCGCCCTGTCCTATGCAACCGCTGCAGGCGCGCTTGGCTTTGCCGCCAAGAAAACCATGGATGACCTACGCAACTCGGGCATCGCGTCCTTCGCGGCGCGCTCGGCCATTGCCACGGTCGGCGTTTTTGCTTTCTTTGAAATCCTGCCGCACTTCCCGGTTGGCGTCTCCGAAGTACACTTCATTCTCGGCTCGACGCTGTTCCTGATCCTTGGTGCCGCCCCTGCCACCTTTGGTCTGGCAATGGGCCTTCTGATACAGGGAGTGTTCTTTGCGCCCATCGATCTTCCGCAATACTTCATCAACCTGACGACACTACTGGTGCCGCTGTTTGCGATGCAGGCACTGGCAAAGAAAGTCATTGCGCCGGGCACCGCCTATGTGGATCTGAAATACTCCCAAGCGCTTGCGCTTTCGACCGCCTATCAGGCCGGTGTTGTCGGCTGGGTCGCTTTCTGGGTCTTTTATGGTCAGGGCATTGGCGCGGAAACCATGGCATCGGTCTTCACCTTCGGTGCGGCCTACATGATGGTCATCCTGATTGAGCCACTGGTCGACCTTGCTGTCCTCGCCACCGCCAAGAGCCTGCGTGGTCTTGAGCGCGGCGGTTTGGTGACACCGCGTCTTTATGCAGCAGCCACTTAAGAACTGCAGGAAATCAACTGCTATCAAGCACGGCCCCAATTCGGGGCCGTGTTCATTGACAAGGATCTCCCTGTCCAAGGCCCCGAATGATGATTGACCTGACCCTTGTCGGTATCGGCACCGGCAATCCACAGCACCTGACGCTAGAGGCCATCGAGGCCCTGAACACACTGGACCTGATCCTTATCCCCAACAAGGGCGCAGGAAAGGACGATCTGGCGGGGCTACGCCGCGAGATCTGCAATCGGGTACTGCGCGGTGAGGGCCCCCAAATCGTCGAATTCCAGCTGCCCAAGCGCGATGCTGGGAATCCCAGCTACCGGCAGGGCGTGGATGACTGGCACGATGCCATTGCAGAAGTCTGGGAGCGAAACATCAATGACCTTGTGCCCGCAGGTGGCAAGGTCGGCTTTCTCGTCTGGGGTGATCCCTCTCTTTACGACAGCACCATGCGTATTGCCGACCGGCTCAAGGCACGCACCAACGTCCGGCTGCGCGTCATTCCTGGCATCACTTCGATCCAGGCGCTGACAGCCGCGCATGCCATCCCCCTGAACGAGATTGGCGCCCCTGTCACCATCACGACCGGGCGCCAGTTGCGCGAGGTCGGCTGGCCAGACAGCGCCGACACCCTCGTGATCATGCTGGATGGCGAATGCAGCTTTCAGAGCATTGACCCCCAAGGCGTGCAGATCTGGTGGTCTGCCTACGCGGGCATGGAGAACGAGATCTCTATCGCGGGTGAACTCGGGGCTGTTATGCCCCACATCCTTGAGACCCGTGCCAGAGCGCGTGCCGATCACGGCTGGCTCATGGATATCTACATTCTGCGGCGCACGCACACCCAGTAGCCCCGGAACAAGGGCAAGGGGCACAGATCAAGACGCGGCCGCCTACAGAAGACAGCTCTTACGGAGCACAACCTTTATTTCTCGAAATATCTCGCGGGAAAACCGCTCCGGCGACTATCCTGCCCTTGTGCCCTGCCCAATTTCTTCCTATCCAACTGAGAAGCCGCAACTCGGGTCTCGGCCACACCGAAAGATCGATACGGCCTTCACGCAGAATGCGGGCGTGATGGAATGGTAGACATATCAGACTTAAAATCTGAAGGGCGTATGCCCGTGTGGGTTCGAGTCCCACCGCCCGCACCACGGCATCAATAATTGCACTAGACTGCGCCAACATGCGCACCTGACATGCTGTGATTGATGACCGCACGCGCGAGCGTCTCTGCGACAGATATCACAACAAAAGCTATCGCTTGCTGCTCCAGTCCCGACGGGCGGCATAAGCCCCCCAGCGCAAGAGCTTACCCTTTAGCGCCTTCCAAAGGGACATCAGGGTGCCGAACGGCTACCGATAGCCGACGACAATAGGCCTGTTTCAGCGGTTGTGATTCGGTGTTGCGAAACACCCGAACAGAGGCCCCGGCCTGGTTAACAGATCCAGAGCACAGACGGCGGCTAATCCCCCGCAATGCTGTCGGTGAAGAATGAGCAGCCCCCCTTGCACAAACCTAGCGGTTTCTTGAGACTTGGCCACCCAAAAGGGTGACAATTAAAGAGACGTAGTGAGCCGCACCCGTAAATTCGACATTGAATGTGGCGTAAGGGTTATAGCCTGATTCTCCTTCGGTTTTTGACCGAGAGGCTTTGTCGGCCAAATCGTCTGAGGGGATGCACCTTGTGAATCCAGCATGGTAGCTGGAGGTCATGAGCAGCTGAGCCCCGACAAAGTGCCTGACGACAAATTGCTCGGCTTGCAATGACAGCTTGAGGCGTCGCGGATCGCCGTCGATCTGGCTTGATCCCGAGATGGTTTGGACACCGCCGCCGACCTGCAAACGCGGCCGTCAGTGCCGTTTCAGCGACGCTGCGATCTAGGCTGCCTGACGATTGAGGTGCTGTTTGGCATGCCGCCACGGCAGATGGCGGGTTCGTGGAGAGCCTGCTGCGGCTGGTCGGACTGGGCTGGAGGTTCGGCCGGTCGAGGTCGCCACCGGCAATGTGGGCGATGCGCCTATGTTGCCCGAGTTGCCTGCCCAAACCCCACTCGATCAGGACATCGGATCAGTCACCGCAGATTGGACATACGAAACTCGAAAGTGTCACGACGCGATTGCCGTCCCGTTGCGCACATGCCGTCATGCCGCCCCGCAGGAACGCCAAGCTATGGAAGCCTACAAGCGACGGGGCGGTAGCCCGGGCGTGGTAGTCAATGCTTCACGCGATTTGGCGCGCGCCCTGTTGCGACGACGCGCAGGATATCACCGCAGGTGCCGTGCCGAGACGAAGATGCATAAAATGAAACTCTTAAGCCAATCGAATATGGCGCGAGATTTCGACCGGCAGGTCGCAGAAATCCAGGTCCGCGTCGCAGTTCTCGACCGCTGCAAGGCTCCTCGCATACCTGTCACAAAGCAAACAGGATCAGTCCGCCCCGGCAAAGGAGAAGTGCGCCCACATACGAGTTTGTGCAACAAAGCCATGATTGAGGACACCGTGTAGGAGTCGGCAAGCGCAGAACGCTGATCTCCAACAACTATTGAATTGAAAGGGGGGTTAGTGGTGCTGCTGGAGAGAATTGAACTCTCGACCTCTCCCTTACCAAGGGAGTGCTCTACCTCTGAGCTACAGCAGCGCCGGTGAGGGGGCTTTTAGGGATAAACGCCGAGGTGCGCAAGACCATTCTGGACGGTTTTTTCACACTAAGTTACACAAGGTTTATGGCAGATAAAAAATCACCAAAAACCAGTGCTCAGTCCACGAATCGCGAGGATCGCCTGAAGGCGGCGCTCAAGGCGAACATGGCCCGTCGCAAGGCGCAGGCCAAAGCGCGCGCGGCTAAACAGGACTCAGAGGCAGGCAGTTCAGAAAGGTAAGGCGAATGGATTCGATTCTGGTAACGGGCAATGGGCCACTCAGCGGCCAGATCCCGATTGCGGGGGCCAAGAACGCATGCCTTACGCTAATGCCCGCGACGCTTTTGAGCGAGGAACCACTGACACTGACCAATGCGCCTCGTCTAAGCGACATCAAGACCATGACAGAACTGCTGCAATCTCTGGGTGCGGAGGTCTCTGCTCTGCAAGATGGTCAGGTGCAGGCCATGTCGAGCCATAACCTCGACAACCACGTGGCTGACTATGACATTGTGCGCAAGATGCGCGCCTCCAACCTGGTGTTGGGGCCGATGCTGGCGCGGCTCGGACAGGCGGTGGTCTCGCTGCCGGGTGGCTGCGCGATTGGTGCGCGTCCGATGGACCTCCATATCTTTGGCCTGGAAAAGCTGGGCGCCGAGATCGACCTGCGCGACGGCTATCTGCATGCCACGGCACCAGGCGGCCTCAAAGGCGCCGTGATCGACCTATCCTTTGCCTCCGTCGGTGCAACCGAGAACATCCTTATGGCGGCGACGCTTGCGAAGGGCACCACCGTCATCAACAATGCTGCCCGCGAGCCGGAGATTTCCGACCTTGCCGCATGCCTGCGCAAGATGGGAGCGCAGATCGAGGGCGACGGCACATCGCGGATCGAGGTGCAGGGCGTGGATCGCCTGCATGGCGCAACCCATCAGGTGGTCACCGACCGGATCGAGCTTGGCACCTACATGCTGGCGCCGGTGATCTGTGGCGGCGAGGTTGAACTGTTGGGCGGGCGCTTGGATCTGGTTGGCGCCTTTGCCGAAAAGCTCGACGAGGCCGGTGTTGATATCACCGAGACGGATGCGGGCCTCAAGGTACGCCGCCGGGGTGACCGCGTTGGGTCGGTCAATGTCACCACCGAGCCCTTCCCGGGCTTTCCAACGGACCTGCAGGCGCAGATGATGGCGCTGATGTGCACGGCGGATGGGGTCAGCGTTCTGGAAGAGAAGATTTTCGAGAATCGATTCATGCATGCCCCCGAGCTGACCCGCATGGGCGCCCGGATCGACGTGCAGGGCGGCACAGCGACCGTGACCGGGGTCGAGCGGCTCAAGGGCGCGCCGGTGATGGCGACCGATCTGCGCGCCTCAGTGTCCTTGATCCTTGCAGGGCTGGCCGCCGAAGGTGAAACGCTGGTCAACCGGGTCTACCATCTGGACCGCGGCTATGAACATGTTGTGGGCAAACTCTCGGGCGTGGGAGCCAAGATCGAACGGATCAAGGGAAACTGATGGCAGACGCAACATTTGAAGAAGGCCGCGAGGCACCGCTGAACCTGGGCGCAGAGACTGATGAGGATCTGAAGGTTCTCTCGGCCCTCGTGCAGGATGCGGTATTTCCGGTCACCGAAATGCGCTGGCAGGCTTCCAAGCACCGTTTTGCCCTGCTCATAAACCGCTTTCGCTGGGAAGACCGTGCCGCCGCTGAGCGGCGCGCTCGCGCATATGAACGGGTACAATCGCTTTTGGTGGTGGACAATGTGATGCGCGTCGCCTCTCAAGGGTTCGACCGTAGCGACAACGAACTGGTTCTGTCGCTCCTGTCACTGTCGTTCGAACCCGCTGAAGATGGGGCGGGCCATTTGGTGCTGACGCTCGCGGGCGATGGCGCGATCCGCTTGTCGGTGGAGGCGCTGGAAATGCATCTGCGCGATGTAACCCGGCCCTACACTGCCCCATCAGGCAAAGCTCCGGATCACGGCGATAGCTGAGCCTGCATAGGGCGCTCATGTGGCTTGCCCCCTCTCTTTCTGCCCTATATGTCCCCTGCGCACAGCCGGAGAAACCAAATGCCCGTTTTCCTTGATACGTCCGATGCCGATTTCGAAGCCGCCTTTGCCGCGCTCCTGAGCGCCAAGCGGGAGGACAGCCCGGATGTGGATGCCGTGGTCGCCGAAATCATTGCGGATGTACGTGCACGTGGGGATGCGGCATTGATCGAGCTGACAGCAAAGTTCGACCGGCTGGAGCTGAATGCCGAAAAGCTGGCAGTCTCCGAAGCTGAAGTGGACGCCGCCATCGCAGGTGTTCCAGCAGAGGAACGCAAGGCGCTGGAACTGGCTGCCGAACGCATCCGCGCTTATCACGAACGCCAGATGCCCGAAGGCGCACAATGGACCGATTCAGCGGGTGCGACCCTTGGCTGGCGCTGGTCGGCGGTCTCCGCTGCCGGGCTATACGTGCCAGGCGGGCTTGCCTCCTATCCGTCCTCGGTGCTGATGAATGCCATTCCGGCCAAGGTCGCCGGGGTTGAACGCCTTGCCATCACCGTCCCCACCCCCGATGGAGTTCTGAACCCGCTGGTTCTGCTGGCTGCGCGTCTCGCCGGGGTGGATGAGATCTACCGCATCGGCGGCGCCCAAGCGATTGCCGCACTGGCATATGGCACCGAAAGCATCGCCCCCGTGGACAAGATCACAGGCCCCGGCAACGCCTTTGTCGCCGCCGCCAAGCGCCGCGTTTTTGGCAAGGTGGGCATCGACATGATCGCTGGCCCATCAGAAATTCTGGTGATCGCCGACAAGGACAACAATCCCGATTGGATCGCGCTGGACCTGATGAGCCAAGCCGAACACGACGAAAGCGCCCAGTCGATCCTGATCACCGACGACGCCGCATTTGGCCTCGCCGTGGCCGAGGCCGTGGACAAGCGCCTTGAAACCCTGGAACGCCGCGCCATCGCGGGTGCCAGCTGGCGCGATTTTGGCGCGGTGATCACCGTGCGCGATCTGGACGAGGCGGCAGAGCTTTCGAACCGGATCGCGCCGGAACACCTTGAACTCTGCGTGCCCGATCCCGAGGGCTTGAGCCAGAAGACCATCCAGGCCGGCGCGATATTCCTTGGCCAGTACACGCCCGAGGCCATCGGCGATTACGTCGGCGGCCCCAACCACGTGCTGCCCACCGCGCGCTCGGCGCGGTTCTCTTCGGGGCTGTCAGTGATGGATTTCCTCAAACGTACAACGCTCGCCCGGATGACCCCCGAGGCCCTGCGCGCCATAGGTCCTGCCGCCGAAACCCTCGCGCAAAGCGAAAGCCTTGAGGCGCACGGCTTATCCGTGACCGTGCGATTGAACGCTCTGAACGACTGAAACCGCACAAAGCTGCCGCGCAGCAATCAGGCGGCAGTCAAATGATTGCCGCGCAGCGCACCATGGTCTAGTGAGGATGCGAAACAGGGTAAGAGGTCCCACCCCATGAGCCGCATCAGTCATATCGAGCTGGACGACAGCAACCTGCCGCCCCCGACACCGGAGATCGAGCAGGAGCGCAAGGTGGCGCTGTTTGACCTCATCGAGGAGAACTCCTTTTCGCTGCCTGAACGTGACGGACGCGCGGTGCCCGATGGCCCCTACCATCTTGGCCTAGCGATACGTGACAAACGGCTGGTCTTTGATATCACCACCGAAGACGGACAAAAGGCGGCCGAGTTCCACCTGTCCTTGTCTCCCTTCCGACAGGTGGTCAAGGACTACTACCAGATCTGCGAAAGCTACTTTACCGCCGTAAAGACTCTGCCCCCCAGCCAGATCGAGACCATCGACATGGCACGGCGCGGGATCCACAACGAGGGCAGCCGGGTTCTGCAGGAGCGGCTAGAGGGCAAGGCTGATGTGGACACGGACACCGCCCGCCGCCTGTTCACCCTGATCTGCGTCCTGCACTTCGGAGGCTGACGGGTGGAGCAGTTGCCGCAGTCCATCCTGTTCTGCTGTGACCACAATGCGGTCCGATCCCCCATGGCCGAGGGGATCATGAAGAAATTCTATGGCGCCGGGACCTATGTGCAATCGGTCGGCGTCAAGAACGACATGGAGATCGACGGCTTCTGCATTGCCGTCTGTCAGGAAATCGGGGTGGAACTGTCGCGCCACCGGTCGCGCTCTTTCGATGAGATGGAGCAATGGGGCGATGATCTTTCGTCCTTTGATCTGGTGGTGGCGCTGTCGCCCGCCAGTCAGCGCCGCGCGTTGGAACTGACGCGATTTTTCCATCTGGAAGTCGAATACTGGCCGATCATGGATCCGACGGGGCTGGGAGAGACGCGAGAGGCCAAGCTGGACAGCTACCGGCAGACCCGTGACCAGATCATCCAACATTTGAAATCCCGCTGGGGCGAACCGACGGAGCTGCTATGAGCGAGACCATTGCGCGCTATTTCGAAGCCTTCAACGCAGGCGACACCGATGCCATGATCGACTGCCTGTCTGATGACGTGGCCCATCACGTCAATGAGGGCAAAATACGTGTCGGCAAGGAAAAATTCGCGGAATTCTGCGGCCACATGAGCCGCTGCTACCGCGAAGAGCTGACAGATATGGTGATCTTTGCCACCCCCGACGGGAGCCGCGCCGCTGCCGAATACATCGTCAATGGCACCTACCTTGAAACCGACGCGGGCCTGCCCGAGGCGAAGGGCCAGACCTACCGCCTGCCTGCGGGGTCCTTCTTTGATCTGAAGGACGGCAAGATTTCCCGCGTCACCACCTATTACAACCTCGCCGACTGGGTGGCGCAGGTCTCCGCCTGATGGCGCTGCGGATCGAGCCTCTTACGGGCGCAGCACTGGAAGCCGCGCTGGATGATGTGGCCGCCCTTCGGATCGAGGTCTTTCGGGCCTGGCCCTATCTTTATGACGGCGACCTCGGGTATGAGCGCGACTACTTGCAAAGCTACCGCGACAGTGCCCGCGCCGTGGTAGTGGGCGCCTTCGATGGAGACCGCCTTGTGGGTGCCGCCACCGGCACGCCGCTGGCCGATCACGCCGATGATTTCGCCGCCGCCTTTGCCGGGACGGGCATCGACCTGAGCACTGTTTTCTATTGCGCCGAATCGGTGCTGCTGCCCGAATACCGCGGTCAGGGCGCAGGGCATGGCTTCTTTGACGCGCGCGAAGCCCACGCTCGTACCCACGGCTTCACCAAATCCGCCTTTTGCGGCGTTGTCCGCCCCGAGGACCACCCGCTGCGCCCCGATGACCATGCCCCGCTCGACCCCTTCTGGCGCAAACGCGGCTATGCCCCTCTGCCCGGTGTGGTGGCAGAGTTCTCCTGGAAAGACGTGGGTCAACAGGAAGAGACCCGCAAACCGCTACAATTCTGGATCCGGGATCTGTAGGTTTACTCTGAAACGACCGGCGGGTTGCCCGCCTGATGTGAGGGAGCTTGCACATGAAAATCGCTACCGCCGCCTATCAGATGGACTGGCTCGACAACTGGGCCCAGTATGAAGACAAGCTTGCCTCATGGGTCGGGGATGCCGCCAAAGAAAGTGCCGATCTGCTGGTGTTCCCCGAATATGGCGCGATGGAGTTGGCAACTTTGGATGGGGAGGGCGCAGCCCGCGATCTGGAGCGCTCCCTTCATGCCGTCTCGGACCGGATGGAGGACGCAGCCGCCCTGCACCTGAAACTGGCCGCTGAATACGGCGTGCATATCCTTGGCGCCTCGGCTCCCGTCAATGCAGGCTTTGACCGGCCGGTGAACCGGGCCGAGCTATATACCCCCAACGGCCAGCGCGACCATCAGGACAAGCAGATCATGACCATGTTCGAGCGCGATCCCTGGGATGTCATGGGCGGCGGGCCGCTGAAACTGTTCGACACCGCGCTCGGCAAGATTGGTGTGCTGATCTGCTATGACAGCGAATTTCCCCTTTTGGGCCGCGCGCTGGCCGAGGCGGATATCATCCTTGTGCCGTCGTGCACCGAGGCACTGGCGGGATACTGGCGGGTGCGTATCGGCGCCATGGCACGGGCGCTGGAAAACCAATGCGTCACTGCCCAGGCCTCGCTTGTTGGTCAGGCGGACTGGTCCGAATCGGTGGATGTGACCATCGGCATGGGCGGCATCTTTGGCCCGCCGGACACCGGTTTCCCCTCCACCGGGGTTCTGGCCGAAGGCACATTGGGCGAACCCGGCTGGACCTTTGCCGATGTCGACCTTGAAACCATCTCAGATGTGCGCCGCGCGGGCGTTGTGCGCAACCGCAGCCACTGGGAAGAGCAGGAACCGAGGGTAAAATCCGTCACAAATCTCTCATTGCGGTGATTGCGCCCTTGAAAAATTGGCGAAATGCGCCCATTTAAGCGCATCCCCGCATTGTGCCGGGGCAACGTAATGATGGAGACAACATGGCCAAGGAAGATACGCTCGAATTTCCCGGTGTCGTGAAGGAACTCCTGCCCAATGCGACGTTTCGGGTCGAGCTGGAAAACGGCCATGAAATCATCGCACATACGGCAGGCAAGATGCGCAAGAACCGCATCCGTGTTCTGGCCGGCGACAAGGTCCAGGTGGAGATGACCCCCTATGACCTGACCAAGGGACGGATCAACTACCGCTTCAAATAAGCGCGGGTCCGACCACACGGCATAGTCAGACAAGCAAAGCCCGGCCCCGACGCCGGGCTTTTGTTTTAGGAGCATTGCTCCTAGAACAGCGTGAAACATCTGACGGCAGGCAACAGCAAAGGCCCACACATGGCATTCATTCTGGGATCGGGTAGCCCAAGGCGGCTGGAGCTTTTGGCGCAGCTTGGCGTCACTCCGGACGCGGTGCGGCCGCCGGATATCGACGAGACCCCCAAGAAGGGCGAGCTGCCGCGTGACTACTGCGCGCGCGTGACCCGGGAAAAGGTCGCTGCCGTTCCCGCCGATGCCGATGACGTGGTGCTTTGCGCCGATACCACGGTCGCGCTGGGGCGCAGGATCATGGGCAAGCCCGAGGGTGCCGGAGAGGCCGCCGAGTTTCTGCTGGCCCTTTCCGGGCGGCGGCACAGGGTCATCACCTCCGTCGCGGTGCGCCGGGGCGCCCGCATCTGGCAGAAGGATGTGGTCAGCCATGTCAAGATGAAGCGCCTCAGCGACGAAGAACTGAACGCCTACCTCGCCACCAAGGATTGGCAGGGCAAGGCGGGCGGCTATGCTATTCAGGGGCCTGCCGGGGCCTTCATTCCCTGGATCAACGGTTCCTTCACCGGCATTGTCGGGCTGCCGCTTTGTGAAACCGCCCATCTTTTGAAGGCCGCAGGCTGGCCAATCTACAAGGAGGCCACTGCATGAAGGGCCGCACGATCATTCTCGACCACATCGACGGGCGCGAAGCCGCCGCTCTAATGGTGGATGGCAAGCTGGATGATTTCCTGATCGATGGCGAAGCGCCCGTGCCTGGTACCGTCTACCGCGCCCGCGCCGACCGTCCTGTAAAGGGCCAGGGCGGCATGTTCCTGACCACCCCAGATGGCCCCGCCTTTCTGCGACAGGTCAAGGGCCTGGCACCGGGGCAACAGATGCTGGTGCAGGTCACCGGCTACGCGGAACCGGGCAAGGCGATTCCCGTGACGCAGAAACTGCTGTTCAAGAGCCGCTACGCCATCGTGACCCCCGAGGCGCCGGGTCTCAATGTCTCCCGCTCGATCCGGGACGAGGACGAACGCGACCGCCTGTTGGAAATCGCCCATGAGGTGATGGAGAGTAGCGATTACGGCTTGATCCTCCGCTCTGCCTGCGACGGTGCCGATCCGGATGAGGTGGCCGAGGACATCGCAGCCATGGTCTCCCTCGCCGATCAGGTCCTGAACGACCATGGCACCGAAGTGGAAACCCTGGCCGAGGGCGACAGCCCCCACATCCGCGCCTGGCGCGACTGGGTCGAGCCTGCAGAAGTAGAGCGCAGCCCGGGAGGCTTTGAGGCTCACGGCGTCCTGGATGCCTTGGAGGAAACGCGCGGGATTCGTGAGCCTCTCTCGGGCGGTGCATTCCTGTTCGTTGAGCCCACCCGCGCCCTGGTGGCCGTGGATGTGAACACCGGCTCCGACACCTCGCTGGCTGCAGGCGTGAAGGCCAACATGGCCTGCGCTCGCGCCCTGCCCCGCGCCCTGCGCGTCCGGGGTCTTGGCGGTCAGGTCGTTCTGGACCTCGCCCCGATGCCAAAGAAGGACCGCCGCGCCTTCGAGACCGCCCTGCGCGCGGCCTTCCGTGCCGACAGCGAGGAGACAGTCCTTGTCGGTTGGACAAACCTTGGCCATTTCGAACTGCAGCGCAAACGCGGCCGTACCCCCCTAACTGAGGTCCTGAAATGAGTTGCCCGCTTTGCGGCGAGGATACAGCCGCCGCCTACCGCCCATTCTGCTCCAAACGCTGCGCCGACCGTGACCTTGCGCGCTGGCTGAACGGCAGCTACGCGGTTCCCAGCCAGGACCCAGAAGACATTGAAAAGGCGCTGGAAGAGACCGCAAAAGCAACGTCTTCGGACGAACCAGGACGTCGCCTCAAGCACTGACAAATTTCTTTCAAAAAGCCTCTGGACACTGCCTGCGCCACGGCTTAGAAGGCGAGCACCCAAGGCAAACAGCCTTTCCCGTGCCCGGGTAGCTCAGGGGTAGAGCAGTGGATTGAAAATCCTCGTGTCGGTGGTTCGATTCCGCCCCCGGGCACCATAGCATCCGCTAAGCCATTGTAAGACCTCAGCTTTATCTGTTGATGGAGCTACCGTAGAACATGGCGGAGAACAAAACTGCACCTCACTCATTTGTCAAAGACGGTGTTTTCTACTTCGTGAGGCGAGTCCCGAAGGACTTGAAGCATCACTACACGTCGTCGAAAATTTCATACTCACTGCGAACCAGATCAGCGTCAGTTGCTGCATCGAGGGCAACGAGAGCCGCACAACAGCTTGACGAGTATTGGTATCACCTTCGGATCAAGAACAGCGAGCTACCGGGTAAACACATGCTTCGACTGGCGCAGAACGCTGATGCTGCTCCCATGTCGCTGTCTGCATCTCCCAGTATGCCGGAAGCGGTCAAGCTATCTGAGGCTGTGGCCATCTACCTTCGACTGAAGGGCCATGATCGTCCCGTCACTTTCCACCGCGCAGCTGAACGCTCTTGTGGTTATGTCATCGACGTTTGCGGTGACAAAGACATCACAAACTGTTGATTGTCACTGAGAACTGACCCGGTATTTTCACCGAGATTTGACCCACCCTCAGTTATGCGTCGTGGTTTATGACGCGGTCAATGTTTTGGCCTCCTTTCGTGTTTTTTTTGCAGCCTCAGCGCTGGCCTTGAAGCGGTAGCTGTCGTTTCCGGTTTCGAGGATGTGGCAGCGGTGAGTCAGCCTATCGAGGAGCGCGGTTGTCATCTTTGCATCCCCGAAGACCTGCGCCCATTCTGAGAAGCTGAGGTTTGTGGTGATGATGACGCTGGTGCGCTCGTAGAGCTTGCTGAGCAGATGGAAGAGCAGCGCCCCGCCAGATGAACTGAACGGCAGGTAGCCGAGTTCGTCCAAGATGACCAAGTCGACCTTCGTCAGCATCTCAGCCAGTTTCCCTGCCTTACCAAGCGCCTTCTCCTGCTCCAGCGCGTTGACCAATTCCACGGTCGAGAAGAAGCGCACCTTACGCCGGTGATGTTCGATGGCTTGGACGCCGATTGCTGTGGCTGTGTGGCTCTTGCCCGTTCCGGGACCGCCGATCAAAACGACATTCTCGGCCGCTTCGATAAACTCGCATCGGTGTAGCTGCCGCACTGTCGCTTCGTTGATCTCACTCGATGCAAAGTCGAAGCCCGTCAGATCCTTGTATGCGGGGAAGCGGGCGACCTTCGTGTGGTAGGCGATGGACCGTACCTCGCGTTCGGCGATCTCGGCCTTGAGCAGCTGTGACAGCATTGGTGTGGCAGCTTCGAACGCTGGCGCGCCCTGGGCGACCAAGTCTTCAATCGCATTTGCCATGCCATAGAGCTTAAGACTGCGCAGCATGATGACGATAGAGGCTCCTGCTGGGTCATGACGCATGGCGCTTCTCCTCAGTCTGTCGCAACCCGTCATAGCGACCGACGTTGGCCACTGGCGTTGTCTGCAATGCCAGTGCGTCCGGCGGATCGACCTCGGGGTGATCTGTCGGTCTGCGGTCGATCAATCGATGCAACAGGTTCAGGATGTGCGTCTTGGTGGGGACGCCTGCTTCAAGTGCCAGCTCCACTGCACACAAAACGTCCTCTTCGTTGTGCTGAAGGACCAAAGACAGAATGTCGACCATCTCTCGGTCACCGCCTTCTTTACGCAGCATGTGATCCTGCAATTGACGGAAGGCATCCGGCATCTCCGTGAACGGCGCACCATTCCGAAGTGCGCCCGGTTTGCGTTGGATAACAGCGAGATAGTGGCGCCAGTCATAGATGACCTTGCCGGGCTTGCGATGAGACCGCTCGATGATCCGCGCATGCTTGCAAACCGTTTGCCCTTCAGCGACCACGATCAGCCGTTCGGGATAGACATGCAAACTGACACGGCGGTTCGCAAAGCTGGCGGGAACGCTGTAGCGATTGCGTTCGAAAGTGATCAGGCATGTGGGTGACACACGCTTACTGTGTTCGATAAAGCCATCGAATGCCGGCGGCAGTGCCATCAGCGTAGGCTTCTCGGCCTCCCACACGTCAGCGATGGACCCCGGCAAAGCCTTGTGCGGCGTCTCTGTCCAA
Organism: Phycobacter azelaicus; assembly: GCF_014884385.1. Taxonomy (NCBI): domain Bacteria; kingdom Pseudomonadati; phylum Pseudomonadota; class Alphaproteobacteria; order Rhodobacterales; family Roseobacteraceae; genus Phycobacter; species Phycobacter azelaicus. The sequence continues at coordinate 396,109 of NZ_WKFH01000003.1, forward strand.
AGGGCGATACAGCGATCTTCAAGCCATTGGTTCAGCTCTGCCAGATCGGCGCAGACCGGCATGACCTGCCACATGCGGTTGCGCGCATCCTGCACGTTCTTCTCAACCTGGCCTTTCTCCCAACCGGCCGCCGGATTGCAGAACTCGGGCTCAAACACGTAGTGGCTGGCCATAGCCTTGAAGCGTGCATTGACGTCCCGCTGCTTGCCTTTGCCCACACGATCAACGGCGGTCTTCATATTGTCATAGATCCCGCGACCAGGCACACCGCCGAACACGCGGAATGCATGCCAGTGGGCGTCAAACAGCATCTCGTGCGTTTGCAGCGGGTAGGCCCGCACCAAGAAAGCGCGGCTGTGCGATAGCTTGATATGAGCGACCTGAAGTTTGACGCGCTCACCGCCGATGTTGGCCCAGTCCTCGCTCCAATCGAATTGGAAGGCTTCGCCGGGCGCGAACACCAAAGGCACGTAGGTGCCGCGCCCCGTCGTCTGTTCCGCTCGATGCCGATCTTCACGCCATGCCCGGGCGAAAGCTGCCACGCGTTCATAGGAACCATTATATCCCAGCTTCACAAGATCAGCATGCATTTGCTTCACTGTCCGCCGCTCTTTGCGTGACTTCCGCGTCTGGATTAAAAGCCAGGCTGACAGCCGATCCGCGTAGGGGTCCAGCTTGCTTGGACGCTTGGGCGTCTTGAACTGCGGTTCCACCGCACCTTCACGCAGATACTTCTTGATCGTGTTCCGAGACAAACCCGTCCGCCGGGCAATCTCCCTGATTGGCATTTTGTCACGCAATGCCCAGCGTCGAATGACACTCAAAAATCCCATGTCGATCACTCCTAATCCCCCCAACCAAAACCGTCGGGGAAGTGTGTTCACATGGGTCAATTCTCAGTGACAATTTATAGGGCTACCGGGTCAGTTCTCAGTGACAATCAACAGCTGAGCCCTCGCGCATTCCACACATGCGCGGCATGGCCGGTATCTTCAGAATTGACGACGAAACGAATGTCGCCTTGCTGCCAGAGGTCGATGGCTTTGTTGCGGTGTCGTCCAACTCGGGCGAAACCCATCGAACGGAACAGGGTGGTAAGACGGTCGGCATCCGCACCGCGCGCCGCAAATTCAACGAATGCGACGCCGCTGCAGGCGATCCGGGGCGGCATGGGGGATAGCCCGCATGGAACCTCAGGCTCGGCCCGCTGGACGTCATCCATAAGGGCAACAAGGGACCTGTATCCATCGCCCGCCACCGTGCGCGGGTTGCCGCCGCGAAACTGGTCGTTGAAAATCTCAAGGCTGATCGGCCCCTGATATCCGGAGGCCATCACGGCCTGCATGAAGCCCTGAACGTCCAGGTCCCCCTCGCCCGGCATGTTGCGGAAGTGGCGGGACCAGTAGAGCAGATCCATCTCGATCAGCGGCGCATCGGCAAGTTGCACGAAAAAGATCCGGTCTCCGGGAATGGAGCGGATCGATTCCGGGCTGATCTTGCGCCCCAAGGTATGAAAGCTGTCGAGGATCAGCCCCACATTGGGGTGATCCGCGCGGCGCACGATCTCCCAGGCGTCCCGGTGATCCGAGATATGTCGCCCCCAGGCGAGTGCTTCGTAGCCGACACGCAACCCCCGTGCGGCTGCTCTTTCGCCCAACGCCCGCAGGTCGTTCGCTGCGCGGTCGATCCCGCCAAGTGATGATGGATGCACAGAAGAGCAGATCAACACCAGATCCGTCCCCAACTCCTGCATCAAGTCGAACTTGCGCTCGGCCCGGTCAAAGGCCTTGCTCCGCATAGGTTCAGGCAGGCACTCGAAGTCCCGGAAGGGTTGGAACAGGGTGATCTCCAACCCATGGTCACGGACCATGCGTCCCACCTCAGCGGCGCTGCCGTCATGGGCGATGAAGTCCTGTTCAAAGATCTCGACGCCGTCAAAACCCGCATCCGCGATGGCGGTGAGTTTTTCTGTCAGGGTTCCGGAAATGGAAACGGTGGCGATCGATGTTTTCATGGATCAATATCCCAGGATGTTTGGTAGCCAGGTCACGGTTTGCGGCACGAAGGTCAGGATCAGCAGGACCAGAACTTCAACCAGGAACAGCGGAAGGATCGCTCGGGTAAGCCGGGCCATGCCCACCTGTGCGACGCCTTCGGCGACGAACAGGCACAGTCCCAGCGGCGGGGTGATGAGGCCGATCATCAGGTTGAAGATCACCAGAATGCCAAAATGCACCGGGTCGACTCCCATTGAGACGGCGATCGGATGCAGGATCGGAACCAGCACCAGCATCGCCGCGATCCCTTCGAGGAACAGCCCGACGAAAAGGAACAACAGGATGACAGCGATCAGGAAGGTCGTTTTGCTGTCCACATTCCCAAGCACCCAATCGGTCAGCATATTGGGCACGCGGTTATAGGTCAGCAGCCAGTTGGCAGCCGAAACGGCAGCGATGATGACAAGGATCACCGCACTGTCACGCATGGCACCGGCAAAGATACGCGGCAGGGCAGAGAGCTTGAGCTTGCGATAAACCGCCACGCCGATGACCAGCGCATAGGCTACGGCAAAGCTGGCGGCCTCGGTCGGGGTCACGACGCCGAGGAGGATGGATCCCACAACAAAGACCGGCATTAAAAGGGGAAGCAGGCCGCCGATCAAAGCCTCGCGCGGCGAGGGTCCTGACAGTTCGGGATCGACGGTGACGGTTTCCGTCTTGACGGTCAGCGCCACATAGATCGACAGGAACACGGCCACCAGCAATCCGGGCACAACGCCCGCCATGAACAGCGCGGGCACCGACACTCCGGAGACGATCAGCGCGTAGATGATGACCGGGATCGACGGGGGAATGATCGGGCCGATCACCGAGGAGGCCGCCGTCAGAGCCGCCGCGAAACTGCGATCATAGCCGTGTTTTTCCATCTCCGGGATAAAGACGCGTCCGATGGCAGAGGTATCGGCAACCGCAGAGCCGGAGAGGCCTGCGAAGATCACCGAAGCCCAGATGTTGACATGGGCAAGGCCCGCGCGAAAGCCACCCACTAGGACGTTGGCAAAGGCGATGATGCGGCCAGTGATACCGCTTTCGTTCATCAACTCACCCGCAAGGATAAACAGTGGAATCGCAAGCAGCGGATAGCTGTTCAGCCCGCGAAACATTTCGGTTGCGACCAGGCGGATGTGATAGGGCATATCGCCCGTCGCCATGAAGGCGGACAAGGCCGCGAGAATGGCAAAGGCAATGGGCAGGCCAAGCAGCAGGCCGCCGATCAGGATGATATAGACCATGGATCAGGCCTCCCGCAGTCGGGTTGCAAACCGCACGAGCGCGGCGATTGTCAGCAGGACGCCGCCAAAGGCGATCGCGCTTTGCCATGTGCCCATCCGTCCGATCCAGACGAGGGGCTCAAAGCCGGTGGTTTCGGCAAGGTCACGGGCGGTGGATATGATCCCAGAGGCTTCGACGCTGCCGCGGCGGCTGGCAAAGGCGATCCCCGACCAGCACAGCGCGGCTCCGGTTGCGGCGGTCACCAGATCCATCGCGGCAAAAAGGCGGCTGCGTATCTTTTCAGGTAGAAAATCGGTCAGGATCGTAAAGCGGATGTGGCTGTCCTGAAGGTAGGCCAGCGCTATGCCGAACATGACACCATAGATGCTAAGATAGATCGGCAATTCCTCACCCCAGCGCAGGGACTCGCCCGTAGTGTAGCGGCGCAAGGAGTTCAGGAAGATGATGCCAAAGACGAAGGCCATCGACAGGCCCGCACCAGTGGCAAAGACGCGTTGAAGCAGGCGGCTGATCGTGGGCATGGGGTTCTTTCCGTTCAAGGGTTCGGCGGGCAGCCTGTGCCGCCCGCCGATGCGCCGTTTACTTCGTTGCAGCGGCAACGGCGGCGTCGAGCTTTTCGATCCAGGCAGCATCATCGCCCAACTCACCGGCCAGCCATTCCTTGACTGCGGGCTGAGCCTTGTCACGGAACATTGCCAGTTCATCGGCGGTTGGGGAATAGACTTCCATGCCTTCCTCTTGCACCTTGTTGACGCCCGAGGCGGTGTTCCACTGCTGGATTGAGCGGCCCATGTTGCCTGCGACTTTGGCGGCCTTCATCACCACTTCCTGCTCGGCTGCATCAAGAGATTGGAACCACTCGTCCGAGATCAGCAGGAAGTCGGCGGCATAGACATGGCCGTCGAGGGTCATGAATTTCTGCAGCTTGTGCAGGCCGTTGTTATAGATCACGCCAACCGGGTTTTCCTGCCCGTCGACCACGCCGGTCGAGAGCGCATTGGGCAATTCGGTCCAGGCAATCGGGGTTGGCTCGCCGCCAAGGCCTTCGACCATCTCGATATAAAGTGGGATCGGCTGTACGCGGAATTTCAACCCTTCCATATCCGCGGGGGTGCGGATCGCGCGGGTGTTGTTGGTGAAATTGCGGAAACCCGTTTCGCCATAAGCCAGCGTTCTGAGGCCGGTCTCGTCAAGGCAGTGCTGCGCCAGCTCCCGTCCGAAGGCTCCATCCAGAACCTCCCAGGCCACCGGGGCCGACGGGAAGGTGTAGGGGATGTCGAGTACAGAGGCCGCCTTGCAGACCTTGGACATCGCGCCCGAGACCATCACCACCTGCGTCAGCCCTTCTTGCGCCTGGGCCACAAGTTCGTCCTCGTTGCCGAGCGCCCCTGCGGGGAAAAGCTCGACAGTGAGGTCGGTCTCACCTTCCACGATGTTCTTGAAGACATGCGCGGCCGCGCCCTTCTTCGAGTTCTGCCAATCGTCGGGGTCGACATGCGCAAAGCGCAGCGTCTGGGCGCTGCCTGCAGTGGCAAATCCCAGTGCCATAACCGCGGTCGCGGCGATAGTGGTCCATTTGAATGTCATTTGGTTTCCTCCCTATTGCATTCAGTTGTTCGCTGTTTGGCGGGGTTGTTGTCAAAACTGTCAAAAGTGGCCTTCATGCGGTTGGGGTCGGCGGGCCGTCCCGTGAAAAGTTCGAAGGCGCGCACCGCCTGAAAGACGGCCATGCCGGAACCGGGCAAAGTGCGACAGCCGCGCAGGCGTGCTGCGCGCAGCAATTCGGTTTCCAGCGGAAAGTAAACGATATCGGCCACCCACATGGATGGCTCCAGCAAGTCTGTCGGGAAAGCGGAGCCGGGCAGCTTGGCCATCCCCATGGGCGTCGCGTTCACTATACCTTCGGGGCGTTGGTCGCGAACGTAAGACGCAAGATCTCCAACGGCCTCAGCCCGCACGTCGGCCCGGTTCGATGAGACCTGCGTTGCAAGCGCCTCTGCCCGTTCATGATCCGTGTCGTGAATGCTCAGATGCACTGCGCCGCAATCGGCAAGCGCATGTGCCACAGCGACGCCTGCGCCACCGGCTCCCATCAGCAGCACGCGGTTGCGGCTGGCTTCGCCCAGTCCCCGCCGGAAGCTTTCTGCAAACCCCCACAGATCGGTATTGTGGCCAACCCGCCGCCCGTCGCGCAACACAACCGTATTGACTGCGCCTACCGCCGCCGCATTGGCTGACAAGTCATCCAGGAATGGAATGATCTCGATCTTGAAAGGATAGGTGACGTTGACACCCGCGTAGCCCTCGCCCGCGATCCGATCCAGCAGTGCCGCAAGGCTGATCCCGTCAAACTCCGGAGTGTCCATGTCGAACAGCCGGTAGTCGCAGGAAAAACCCTGTGCGCTTGCTTCCCTTATGTGCATTGCAGGCGTTCTCGACAGCGCAATCCCGCGCCCAATCAGGCCGGTCTGGATTGTCGTCAGCGCGTCGCTCTGAGCACGCTTCTGCATGGGTGATGACTGCCTGTTCAAGGCCACTCCTCCGATTCCCTGTGCGCAACAATGAACCGTACGGTTAAATTGAGTCAAGGCATTTGTACCGAGCGGTTAAATGCACTGGACAATCCCCCGCCGCTCTGGAAGTCTCGGCTCATGGAAAAACGCAAAGAAACAGCAAAGAAGACGCGGTCCTGGAAGCAGGACCCGGAAGCGGTGCGCGCCGACATCCTCCGCGCGGCGCGGGCTGAGTTTTCCAAACACGGATTGTCGGGCGCCCGGGTGCAGGAGATCGCTGACCAGATCCAAACCTCCAAGCGTATGATTTTCTACTATTTCGGCGACAAGGAGGGGCTATATCGGGCCGTTCTGGAAGAGGCCTACAAAAGCATTCGGAAAGCCGAAGCGGAACTGGACCTGGATGGCCTGCCACCGGTCGATGCTCTGAGGCGCCTCGTCGAATTCACCTTTGACCACCATCGCGCCAACCCGGACTTCATCCGCCTCGTCATGATCGAAAACATCCACGGGGCAAGGCACATGCAGAGCATCGAGACGCTGACCCGAACAAACACGGCGGCGATCGAGCAGATCGAACGCATCTGCGACATGGGACAGAAGCTTGGCGTGTTCCGGAAAGACATCTCGCCTCTGGTCATCCATTGGCAGATCAGCGCGATGAGTTTCTTCAACGTATCCAACCAGGCGACGTTTGCAATCAACTTCGGCGATGCCCTGTTTTCCGAAAAGGCTCAGCTCGATCTGCGCGAGAAAGTCGTGAAGAGTATTCTTGCATCAGTCGTCGTCGAGGATGTTGAAACGGGCCAGTAGCTTTTAAAAACAGGTTCCCAATCATTGCGGACCTTGGTGCCCCGCGCAGGAAACGTCAGCTTCCCGCCCTTGGCTTCGGCAACTAGCTCACGCGGCACTAGACCATCATCGCAAGAAACAAGTTCAAGCTGTTCGGAGCGTCGGATCTCCCTGGAATGTTGGCTGCCAACAATAGCCAAGTGAGATAGGAGTAGCCCGCTGAAAGTGGTCCACCGACTACGATGCAGGATTCACAAGGTGAATCCCAACAGGCGGTTTGTGCAACAAAGTCGGCACGCGGCATACGTAGTCTGCGAAACTGAACAGCGCGTGTATACCGATGACAGCCTCATGTTATTTCCCGGCGGATCGGTTCTAACCTCAGATCACGTTAAGATTACCAGTGAGGAGAGTGCTTCATTGCTCCCTGCAACCTAATTTTCATTGTGCGGCGTATGTATAGGCGCAGCTATGTATCAGCGCAGCAGAGATAAATGGGGCTAAAGCGCAACAAGCGGCACAATCAGCCCAATGGGGGCACAGTGTTCAAGTGCCCCCACTCTATCATTCAGACAGAGATTACCAGGAATTGTAGGCTAGGTACTTGCCCGACATCTCCAGTTTGACCCGGTCGCCTTTTTCATGGGGCACACGGGTAATCTGCATATCGAAATCGATTGCAGACATGATGCCGGTTCCGAATTTCTCTTCGATCAACGCCTTGATGGTCGGACCATAGACCCCGACGATTTCATAAAGGCGATAGATGCACGGGTCCGTTGGCACCGATTGCTCCCAGACCTTGGTCGGCGGCTCTTCGAGAACCGATGCGGCCTCCTGCGGCAGGGATAGCGCGGTCACCAGTGCTTCGGCCTTGTCCTTTGGGAAGGCGTTCATGCCCATGCAGGCCGAATGGGTCCAGACCGGTGACATATCGATCTTTTCCGCGATGCCTTCCCAGGTCAGCCCTGCCCGTTTCTTGGCCGAGAGGATCATCATCGTCACGTCTTCTTTGGTCATCATGGTCGGAACCTCAAACGTATCTTTCATTTGTTTTTCTCCTTCTTGTTCTCGTCTTTTCGCGCCGATCAGTCGTTCACGGCATGCAGGCGTCGGCTCGGCTCTGGCTCTGGCTCTGCCGCAGCGGTCTTGTCGATCCGCACCGTGGTAGGGCGCTGATCGGGATCGTCGCTTTTCTGTCCTGCCAGTTCTTTCGAGCGTTGGCCGAGGAACTGCACCAGGTGGTTGCGGATCGCGTAGTAATTGGGGTGTTCGACGATCTCTGTACGGCTGCGCGGGCGCGGTATGGTGATCTCGACTGACTCCGCGACGCGCGCAAATGGACCATTGGTCATAAGCAGGATGCGGTCGGCCAGAAGGATCGCCTCGTCGATGTCGTGGGTGATCATGAAGACCGTCTGCTCGGTTCCGCCCCAGATCTTCAAAAGCTCGTCCTGAATGGTGCCCCGGGTCAGCGCATCCAGCGCCCCAAAGGGTTCATCCAACAACAACAACTTGGGATGATTGGCAAAGGCCCGTGCGATAGAGACCCGCTGACGCATGCCTCCTGACAGCTGGCTGGGCTTGCGGTGCACGACGTCCCCTTCAAGGCCCACCATAGCCAGGTAGTCGCGGGCGTGTTGTTCGACCTTGGCCTTGGACCATTCCGGATACCGCGCCTTGACGCCAAAGATCACGTTCTTGAGCGCCGAAAGCCAGGGCAGCAGCGAATAGTTCTGAAATACCACCCCGCGATCCAGCGAGGGGCCGGAAACCTCGGTGCCATCCATCTTGACGCCGCCGGAAGTCGGCTCGGCCAGACCCGCGAGGATGTTCATGATCGTCGACTTCCCGCAACCGGAGTGGCCCAGGATGCAGACGAACTCTCCCTTTTCGATGCCGAAGGTGGCATTTTCAAAAACGGTCAGGGTGCCCCCCTGACCGTCGGGGAATTGCTGCGTCAAACGCTCGATGCTTAGAAAGGGTTTTGGCATGGGAATACTCCTATTCCGCGTAGGCGACGGCGCGCTGCAGCACACCAAAGGCGGCATCCAGCAACATGCCCACGACGCCTATCATGAGGATCGAGAAGATAACGGAGGTGAGGTCGAGATTGTTCCACTCGTTCCAGACGTAGTAGCCGATACCTGTCCCCCCAACGAGCATCTCTGCCGCCACGATCACCAACCATGCGATGCCGATGGAGATCCGCATGCCGGTGATGATGGTTGGGGCTGCCGCAGGCAGGATCACAGTGAACGCTGTGCGCAGGGCGCCCAGCTCGTGCGTGCGGGCGACATTCACCCAGTCCTCACGCACCCCGGCCACGCCAAAGGCGGTATTCAGCAGCATCGGCCAGATCGAACAGATGAAGATCACGAAGATCGCCGAGGCCTCGCTGTCCTGGATGATGAACAGCGCCAGCGGCATCCAGGCCAGCGGTGAGATCGGGCGCAGCACCTGAATGAAGGGATTGAAGGCCTTGTAGGCCACCTGGCTCATCCCGATGAGGAAGCCCAGCGGGATCGCGATAAGCGCCGCCATCAGATAACCCGTCAGCACTCGGTAGATGGAGTACCCGATCTGGATACCGATCCCCTTGTCATTGGGGCCAGCATCATAGAACGGGTTCGACAGCTGCTCCCAGGCCTTGGCGATCACCTGGCTTGGTGGGGGCACGCCTGCCTTTGGGGCACCGCCCCCGGTCAGGCGTTCGTATTCGGTCAGCTCTGCGGCCGCCTTTTGGGCGGGTATGGCGGCCTCCCAGATCAGGAGGCCCACCACCAACATCACCACCGATAGGATCAGCGCACGCTGGTTTATTGAAAGGTTGTCCAACATGGATCAGCCCTTTCCGATCGCAAAGCTGGAGACATATTCTTCCGGTTTGGCTGGATCGAAGGTTTTGCCCATGATGGTGTGAGTTTTGTAGGTGACCTCTGGCGCCTCGTAGCCAAGATCGTTCATCACCTTCTTCGCATCGGCCGCGAGGTAAACCTGCTCGGCCACAGATTTGTAATCGACATCGCCTTCGATATAGCCCCAGCGTTTCATCTGCGTAAGGATCCAGACCCCCATGGAATGCCATGGGAAGGGATCGAAATCGATGCGGTCGGGCACGCGCTGCACCTCACCCAGACCATCGGCATAGGTGCCGGTCAGCACCTGCTCGATCACCGGAACCGGCTGGTTCAGATAGTTGGTCGGCGCGATCGCTTCGGATATTTCCTTGCGGTTGTCGGGGTTGGAGGCATACTGCGTTGCATCGATGATCGCTTTCAGCAGTGCACCATAGGTGTTTGGCAGCTCGGTCGCAAAGGACAGCGGCGCGGCAAAGGCGCAGCAAGGATGGCCCTCCCAGATGTCCTTGGTCAGCATATGGATGAAACCGATGCCTTCCCAGACGGCACGCTGATTGAATGGATCGGGCGAAAGATAACCGTCAAGGTTCCCGGCGCGCAGGTTGGCAACCATCTCTGGCGGCGGCACAACGCGGATCTGGATATCCACATCGGGGTCGAGGCCATGCTCGGCCACATAGTAGCGCAGCAGGAAGTTGTGCATCGAATACTCGAAGGGCACGCCAAAGGTGAAGCCCTTCCACTGTTTCGGATCGCGCTTGTCCAGATGTTCGTTCGACAGAACGATGGCCTGGCCGTTGATGTTCTCGACCGCGGGCATGATGTAGGGTTCCGCAACGGACCCGGCGCCCAGCGTCATCGCCAAAGGCATCGGGGTCAGCATGTGGCTGGCGTCATATTCTCCCGATAGGGACTTGTCCCGCGCCACCGCCCAGCCGGCCGTCTTGATGACCTGCGCGTTCAGACCATAACGTTCGTAGAACCCCATGGGCTGAGCCATGATGATAGGCGTTGCGCAGGTGATCGGCACAAAGCCGATGTTGAGGTCCGATTTCTCGGGTGGCCCAAGCTCATCCAGGATGGCCGCCTTGGCCTCTTCAAGTGGAAAGACCGACGCCAGAGCCGCTGCAACGGTGCCCCCACCGAGCATTCCCATGAAAGAACGGCGCCCGATGTCATTCTGACCAAAGACCGAGCGCACAACGGCGCTCTCAACTGCGCGCTCCAGCATCTGTTCCGATGACATCTGCGCAGGCTCGGCGTGGGTCTTGTCGTGTCCGTGGCCCGACAGGCATCCCTCGCAGCCACAATCGGCGCCGTGCCGAAGATCGGTCTTTTCCGAGAATGGATTTCCAAGGCTCTTGATCGTCATGGGGATCCCCTTTTGCAGTCAGTGTTTCGTTAACCCTGACAGGCAGAAGGCCTCGAAAAAAGCGCCCGCCCAATATTTGGGCATCATGATAAATATATATAAATCAATCTGATAAGACCTGATGCGCTTCCGGATAATTACGATATTTCATAATTTACGAGATTTCGTTTTTTCTCAGAAAACTCATACCGTAACCTGTCTTCATGTCCCTGGATCTTCTCGACAGCGATTCCCTTCTTCAGTCCATCCCCGAGGCCGTCCTTATCCTCGACACCACCTCTGATCGCATCGTGACCTGGAACGCGGCGGCGGCCCGGTTGCTGACAGGGCAGGATGCGGCAGAGCCTTCGGCTTTCTCCCATTTCTTGGACAAGGCCATGGCGAGATTTGTGGTTTTCCTGGACGAGGTGGATCACCGCGGGCACGGCTGGACACGTGATGTTCCCCTGCGCACCGCGGATGGCAGCGCTCTGAAATGCGAGTTACGTGCACAACCGGTCACGAACCGCCAGGGCTGGCTGATCCTGTCGATAACCGACCTGAGCGCGCTGGACCAGCGGGCCGAAACCGCCGCCCTGGCCGAGACCTTTCGTGCAGGCATCGTAAATTGGAAGCGCACTGAAGGCTTCTTTGCCGAATTGGAGCGACAGAACCAGCTGATCCTGCACGCTGCGGGGGAAGGCATCTACGGCGTCAATGCGGATGGCAAGACCACTTTCGTGAACCGCGCCGCGCGTGAAATGCTAGGCTGGACCTCCGAGGATCTTCTGGGCAAGGACATCCATTCGATGATCCACCACCACCACCTGAGTGGTGATGTGTATCCATCCCATGAGTGCCCAATCTACCGGTCCTTCCGCTTTGAACAGGTACACCGCATCGAGGACGAGGTGTTTTGGCGCAAGGATGGCAAACCGATCCGGGTGGAGTACGTCTCGACCCCAATTTATGATCAGCAGGTACTGGCGGGCGCCGTAGTGATCTTCCGCGACATCACCGAACGCAAGGAGACCGAACGAAAGCTGCGCGAGGCTATGGCGGAGGTCGCCGCCCTGCGGGACAGATTGGAACAGGAAAACGCCTACCTTCAGGAGGCGATTACCTCCGAACGCGCACATCACGACATTATTGGAACATCACTGGCGATCCAGCAGATCGTCGCCCGGATTGACCTCGTGGCTCAGACTACGGCCACCGTGCTGATCACCGGCGAAACCGGCACCGGGAAATCACTGATCGCAACCGAGATCCACAAAACCAGTCCGCGCGCCAAACGCCCCCTCATTCACTTCAAGTGCAGCTCGGTCGCTCCGGAAGAGGTGGAGGCAGAGTTGTTCGGTCAGATGCGCGGCGCCCCCAATGGCGCGACGCGTGACAAGCCCGGCAAGCTAGAGCTGGCCCATGGCGGCACGCTTTTCGTGGACGATGTGGAAGAGCTGCCGCTGGAAATCCAGGGCAAGTTGCTGCACGCGCTACAGAAGGGCGCGGTGACACGGCTGGGCGACACGCGCGAGAAACCGCTCGATATCCGGGTGATTGCTGCGACGTCTCTATCCGAGGATGCTGTGCGCCGCACTGGCCGCATTCGTGAGGACCTGCATCTTTTCCTCAACGTCTTTCCCATCACCTGCCCCGCCCTGCGTGAACGGCCCGAAGATGTCCCCCTACTGGCAAGTCACCTGCTGAAAATCGCCTGTCGGCGGTTGAACCGGCAGGTGCCGGTAATTACCGAACGCGCGGTGCGGCAGATGCAAGCCTATGACTGGCCCGGCAATGTGCGCGAGTTGCGCAACGTGATGGAGCGGGCCGCCATCGTTTCTCGCGACGGCAAGCTGGTGCTGGAGCTGTCAGCGGGCGCGCCCGAAGCGCCGCAGGGGCGCGGTTCTTTTGTAACCGAGGCGCAGATGCAGGAGATGGTGCGCAACAACATCATCGCTGCCCTGCGCGAAACCGAAGGGCGCGTCTCTGGCGACAATGGTGCCGCCGCGCTGTTGCAGATCAAACCGACGACGCTCTATTCGCGGATCAAATCCTTCGGCATCCAACAAATGGACTGGGCCTAACCAGAGTCCACCGGCGCGCCGCCGGCCAATTTGCCCAGTACGACCGCAGCCAGCAGGCCATTGCCCGACAGATACCCACTGTCGGCCTTCCCCGAAACGCCACAAGCCGCGCCGCCGCCGGCGTATAGGTTTTCAAAGATCGTACCGTCACGGTGCATAACTCGCGCCGATGCATCTGTGCGCAGGCCGCCTTGGGTGTGAAACAGCGCGCCTGTGACCCGCACCCCGCAGTAGGGTGGCCTGAGCGGCGCGCCCGCAAACCTGCGCCCAAAGGCATCTGGCCCGCCCTCGGTCACTTCGGCGAGGGTTTGCCTCAATTGTTCGGGCGGAAGGCCAAGATCCTGCGCCAACCCCTCAATGGTATCGCTTTGGCGGACCGCGCCTGCGGCTTCGGCCTGTTTGAAATCCTCAAACTGACGCGCGATCCCGGCGATGCGGCTGTCAAAGATGGTGAAGGCTTCTCCGCCCGGCTGGGCAAGGACCGCCTGCGCCGCCTCGGAATAGCCCTGTGCCTCGTTCCAGAAACGTCGCCCGTCACGGTTCACCTGAATGCCGCCTTCGGTGATTGTGGCCCAAGTGATCAGGATCCCGTGCGGGTGGGCCACATTGCCATGACCCTGATAGGCCCCAAGATGCACCAGATCCGCTCCGATCTGTTGACCCCAGAGAACTGCTTCGCCCCGGTTGCCATCATGTCCGAACCAAAGCCCGTCCTTGATGCCCGGCAACAGATCCGCCACCAGGTCTCGGTTGCCACCAAACCCGTTGCAGGCAAGGATCAGTTTTGCGCAGCCAATCTCTTCCACTCCGCCATCAGGACGTGTGACGGCAATGCCCATGATACGCTTCTCCGCCTGATAAAGTCGGCACGCGCGGCGCTCAAAGATGATATCGATACCTTCCGCTTCGCATGCGGCGCGCAGGGCATTGATCAGCTCGGCGCCAGAGCGGCTGGGCAGCCCATGCATCCTGTGACGGCTATGGCCGGGGTAGGTAAAATTGTCGAGCACCGAAAACCGCAACCCATAGCGGTCAGTGAGCCAGTCGATCACACCGCCAGACTGGGTCGCCAGTAGATCCACCAATTCAGGATTATTCTCGCCCTTCGCCTTTGCCTGAATGTCCGCGGCAAAACATGACGGATCGTCTTTGATCCCGGCTGCCTTCTGCAAACGTGTTCCGGCTGCGGGGATAAGCCCTGCCGACAGTGCCGTGGAGCCGCTGGCTATGGCATCCGCCTCGACCACCAGCACAGACTGGCCTGCCTCATGGGCCGCAAGCGCTGCCACCAAACCGCAAGCCCCGGCTCCGACAATAAGCGTTTCACAGTCGAAATCGAACGCCGGAGGTGGCGCGGCGACCTCAGTTTTCGGAGCGGTCATAGCTCGCGCCCTTGGCCAGCATGTCAGCGGTTCCGATGACATCATTCAAACCTGCAAAGTCGTACATCCGGTCCGCAAAAGGCCGGTTGCTGCCATTGGCGCGCAGGCTTTGATAGTAATCGCCCGCTGTCTTGGCCAGGGCGCGCACAATGCCGCCGGGGAATATGACGATGGAAAAGCCCTGTTCCTCCAGGTCATCGGCGCCAGTAATCGGCGTTGCGCCCCCTTCGACCATATTCGCCAATAGCGGCACGCGATCTGCGAAATGATCTGCGATACTGGTCAACTGGTCCCGAGACTGCGGAGCCTCGATGAATAGCACATCTGCGCCCGCCTCCACATAGGTCTCAGCACGCTCTATCGCCGCTCCAAAACCTTCAACGGCGATGGCATCGGTGCGCGCGATGATCAGCGTTTCGTCCGAGTTGCGCGCATCCGCCATCGCCGCAATCTTGCCCGCCATTTCCCCCGCCGAGATCAGTGATTTGTCGGTCAGGTGGCCGCAGCGTTTCGGGTAGGTCTGGTCTTCCACCTGCAGGGCCGAGGCCCCTGCCCGTTCGTAAAGGCGCATGGTGCGTTGCGCATTCAGGGCATTGCCAAAGCCGGTATCGGCATCGATGATCACAGGCAAATGGGTCCGGTCGGCGATCAGGGTCATGGTATCCGCCATTTCCGACACCGAAGTGAGGCCAATGTCAGGCCGCCCCAGCCGCGTATAGGCTACCGCTGCGCCGCTGAGATAAAGCGCCTCGAACCCCGCCGCCGTCGCGAGCGAAGCCGTCAGCCCGTCATAAACGCCTGGGGCCACCAAGATGTCCCTTTGTGTCAGCCGTGTCTTAAGGCTCATGCCGTGCCCTCCAGCCAGTTCAGCGCCTCTGCGCAGGTCATCTGATGCGTTACCGTCCCCAAAGAGATCAGCGTCGCGTTGTGGACCTCGGGTTTGAAGGCCGCGCAACCATCCGTCAACATTACGGTATCGATGTCGCGTAAATGTGCATCCCGCAGAGTCGAGGCGACACCGCCATTGGTGACAATGCCGCCCACGATCAGCCTGTCGATGCCGACCGCGCGCATGATGTATTCGAGCCGCGTCTGGTAAAGCGCGGAATAGGCGACCTTCTCGATCACGAAATCCGCAGGAAACAGCGCATCGACCAGCCGGTTTCCTTGGCTGCCTGGTGCAAAATCCCCCCGCCCCAGAAAGGGGCGCAGCTTCTTCAGATGTGGCGAAATCAGCGGCTCGCCTTTGCCATCGGGGACCAGGGTGAACTGAGCCGAGATATAGTGCCCGCCTCGTGCACGGAGCGCCGCAACCAGAGGAGCGATACGGTCCGGCAGGGCGGCAATTGCCTCGCTCGTCTGGCCTGCGCGGCCATAGGCGCCTTCGGGATGGATGAAATCATTCTGCAGGTCGATCGTCAGCAGCGCGGTGCGCGTCAGATCCCAAGTCTTAGGGTCGCTCATGACGGGTCCTTTGCCGGTTCGATGATGGTGTTGCCGAAGTCATCGACCCGCGCTTGCAGGTTCGGCTCCACCAGCACAGTAGTGTCGGGTTGCTCCAGAATGGCGGGACCGTTGATAACCGTCCCCACGGGCAGAGCAAGACGATCATAGATCGCGGTGTCAAACCAGTCGGTGCTAAAATGCACCCGGCGCGAGGCCTTGGGCGCGACCTTGTCTTGCCCACGCGGGGCAAGTGTTTTCAGGTCAAACTTTGGCCGTTTGCCGGTCACTGCACTGCGCAGATTGAGGATCCGCCGCACGCCGTTCTTCAGGAGCCGCCCGAAGGTGGCCCTATAGGCCGCATCAAAAGCCGCTTCTATGTCTGCCTTGCTGGGAGCGGTGACCTTGCCATCCGTCACTGCAACACTGAGCGGCACCGAAACCGTGTGGGTCTGCCCCACATAGGCCATGTCGAGTTCGAATGTCACGTCGCGCGCCTCGAATGTGGTGCGTGCCGCATCCAGGAGTTCCATGCCCCGATCCGCATGATCCTGCATGAAGGTGCCCAGAGCGGCCTCATCCAAGCCATCCACCAGCGAATTGATGGTCTGAACGAAATCCTGCCGCATGTCAGCAATCACGCAGCCCATGGCCGAAGTCACGCCGGGGTAACGGGGCACGATGGCGCGGGCGATGCCGACCTCGGCCAGCATCGCGCCGGTGTGCAGCGCGCCGCCGCCACCGAAAGGCATGAAGGCAAAGCGTTTTGGATCGAAGCCACGTTCAATGCTCACGAGGCGAATGGCGCCTGCCATGCGCGAATTTGCGACGCGCAGGATCGCCTCGGCGGCCTCTACCGTGGACAAGCCCAGCGGTTCCCCGACATGAGTGTCGATGGCCTTGCTGGCCGCCTCTACATCGAGCCTCTCCAGCTTACCACCAATGGGATTATCCGGGTCGATCCGTCCCAGGACCACGTTTGCATCAGTGACCGTCGGGCGCGTGTTGCCGAGGCCATAGGCGACCGGGCCGGGGTTGGATCCCGCACTTTCGGGGCCGATGTTCAAAAGCCCGCCCTTGTCGACCCAGGCAATAGAGCCGCCGCCGGCGCCGATGGTGGTGATCTCGATCATCGGAGTGCGCACCACCATGCCAAAGTCGATCGAGGTCTGCGGCGAGAGCATGGACTGGCCTTCGGCGATAAGGGACACATCGAAACTGGTGCCGCCCATATCGCCGGTGATGATGTTGTCGAACCCTGCAGAAGAGGCAATATATCCCGCCGCGATCACCCCCGCCGCAGGGCCGGAAAGGGCAGTGCGCACCGGCAGGCGGCAAGCGGTATCCACCGCCATCACCCCGCCGTTGGACTGCACGATCATGAACTCGCCATCGAAACCGCCCGATTTCAGCGCATTCTCAAGACGGCCCAGATAGCCCGAAACCTCGGGCTGCAGGTAGGCGTTGAGCGCGGTTGTCGAGAAGCGTTCGAATTCGCGGATCTCCGGCAGGATCTCGGACGAGGCCGAGACATGCGGGTTGGGCCAGACCGCGCGCACGGCGGCAACCGCTGAAACCTCGTTCTCGGGGTTGGCATAGGCATTGGCAAAAAGGATCGCCACAGCTTCGCAGCCGTTCTCACGCAGCTGAGTTGCAGCCGCGCGCACCGCGTCCAGATCGACGGGCGTGCGGATGGTTCCGTCGGCCAAGGTACGCTCTGGCACCTCAAGCCGATTGCGGCGATCCACAACGGGTTCGAAATCGCCGCGCAGGCCCCAGGTGCGGGGGCGATCACGGCGGCGCATCTCAAGAACGTCCCGCAGCCCTTCGGTGCAGATGACGCCGGTCTTGGCGCCTTTGCGTTCAAGCAGCGCATTGGTGCCCGCAGTGGTGCCATGCACGACCACCGAAATCTCGGAAAGGTCGGTCACCTGCTGACCGATCCCATCCAGAAAACCACCCGATTGATCAGGGCGCGTTGTCGGCACCTTGGCAACGGCAGCACTGCCATCCTTTTCGTTCAGTACAAAGACGTCGGTGAAAGTGCCACCTACGTCAACGCCAATCATGCGGCCGCTCATGCCGTGACCTCCCGCCAGTTGGTTCCATAGAGCGCATCTGCGCGCGCTTCGCTTACAAACCCGCGCGCCACGTCGCGGGCCACATCTTCGGGGGAGCGGCCCGCCGCATCGCCGTAGCCACCACCACCAGGCGTCTCAAGCCGTACAGCCTGGCCCTGACGGAGCTTTATCCCGCGCATTTTCGAGGCGAGCGGAGGGGTCTTCCAGCCGTCATCCTGCTCGTAGGTAAAGACATTGAGCGCCCCATCCTGCCCTTCTGCAATGCCCTTGGGCGCAAAGCGGCCGCGCTCTCCAAACAAGAAGGCCTCGGCGCCATTTTCCTCAAGCACCTCGATCTCGTAGACGGCGCCCATGCCACCGCGATGGGCACCGGCGCCTGCACTGTCGGGGCGCAGGGCCCATTTTCGGAACATCACGGGGTAGGCCGCCTCCAGGATCTCCATCGGCGGGATCGTCGCGGTGGAAATGGGCGCATTGCCGTGGTTCAGACCGTCGCTTTCGGCAGAACCGCCGTGACCGCCCCCGTAGAAGCTGAACATGACCCAGGGCTGCCCGTTCTTGCGCTTGCCCGCGATCGAGAGCGCGTTGATCGTGCCATAGGCATTGGCCACAACCCGGTCAGGCGCGGCCCCTGCAAAGGCCGAGAAGATCACATCGATCATGCGCAGGATTGTCTCGGTATAGCCCCCGGTGGGCGCCGGGAACTCTGCAGACAATAGCGATCCTTCGGGCACCTTCACCTCGATCGGGCGCATCACGCCGGCATTGGCGGGCAGGCTGGGAAAGATATGTTTGATCGCCACATAGGCGGTGGCAACGGTGGTGGGCAGAGCGATGTTCACGGGACCCGCACATTGCGGAGCAGAGCCCGCAAAATCGAGGGTCATGCGGTCCCCCTTGATTTCCAGCGCGACCCGGATCGGCAGCGGTTCATCGGTGATCCCGTCATTGTCGAGGAAATCCTCCGCCTCCCAGCGCCCATCGGGCAGCGCCTTCAGCTCGGAGCGCATCAACGCCTCGGCCCGGTGACCCAGCGCATCAAGACCTGCGCGCACGGTGCCCGCGCCATATTCGTCCAGCAGCTCATCCATGCGCTTGACGCCCAGATCCAGCGCGCCAAGCTGACCGTTGAGATCGCCCATGGCCGATTGCGGCAGGCGGGTGTTGCGCAACAGGATGTCGATGATGTCCTGATTGACCTCGCCCGCGCGGGCCAGACGCACCGGCGGCAGAACGAACGCCTCCTGGAAAACTTCAGTCGCGGCCGGGTTGTAGTTGCCCGGTACCGCACCGCCCACGTCATGCCAGTGGCCGACCGAAGCGAGATAACAGAACAGCTCTCCATCGCGGAAATAGGGGCGCACCAGACGCATGTCGCTGAGGTGCGTGCCCCCGATATGAGCATCGTTGAAGATGTAGATATCACCATCCTGAAGGTCGCCATCAGCAGCGGCCTTTTCGATGACCGCCTTCACGGCAAAGGACATCACCCCGACAAAGATCGGCAGGCCGGACTTGCCCTGCACCAGCGTGTCGCCCGTCGCAGCGTGATACAAACCGTGGCTGGCGTCATGTGCTTCGGCGATGATCGGATTGAAGGCGGCACGGAAAAGAGTCGCATCCATTTCATCGGCGATCTGCTCCATGCGCCCGGCCAGCACCGAAAGTGTGATGGGATCGATTTCACTCATGCTTTTGCCCTTACCTCTGCCATGTCGTTCCAGACGTCCTGTCGTGTGATCTTGCCGCCCTCGAGTTCGAACCGGTCGATGAAACGAATCCCCGAGAATTCAACCCCGTCCAACCACTCTCCCGAAAGGGTTCCGAAACAATAGACGATGGCGGCAGCCCCTTCGGACTGCATCGCGTCGAACCGCTCGTAGGTCTTGGTCACGAATTTGTAGCGCGGCTTTGACCAGTCGATCAGTTCATCCAGTGTGGTCATCTCTGGAGCGCCCGGGAACTGCATGGCAAAGCCGGGCGCCAGCGAGGCCTGCGCAGCGGCCAGATCACGCCGCTCCATCGCCCCAAGGTAGCCTCGCACGACCTCTCGCGGGTCCGGAAGGGCGACGGCACCGCTGCGCGATCTGCGCCCGCGCATGTACTGATCCGAAGCCATCTCGCGGATCATGATGGTAATCGCCCCAGGATCCGCCGGAACAACGAGGCGGACCGCATCGGTCAGAGCCTCGCCCAGACGCCGCTTTTCCTCGGCGCCATAGCCTTGCAAAAGGTGCAGTTCAACAAGCGGCACGAGTCTCTCCCTCTAAAATCTGTACTATCTGTAATACAGGTTGGCACCACTTGTTAATACAGAAATTGAATTACAGACCGAACTGCAAGCTTGATTTTCCCAAAGCCGTCTGTACCATCGTGGAGAATTCTGGAGGGAATCCCTGGTGAACAAACCGGACAAAATCAGCTTGCCTGAAGGCGCCAAGGCGCGCCGCGTTTATCTTTCCCTGCGCGATCAGATTGCTGATGGGCGGCTGCCCGAGGGGGAAACGCTCCCTTCGGAGCAAAAGCTTGCCGAACTTTTCGACGTCTCCCGTGTGACCATTCGCCGGGCTCTTGAATCGCTAACCTCAGCAGGACTGGTAGAACGGCGCGCAGGCAGCGGCTCGCGCGTGCGCACGGGGGCAACTGGCAGTCAGCCAATGGCAATGGACATGACGACCCTTATGCCACAGCTGGTGGAAATGGGCCAAAGCACCACGGCGCGGCTTTTGTCTTTTTCCTATGCCACCGCGCCGGAATTCGTTGCCTCTGCCATGCGCATCGAATCAGATGAACAGGTCCAGATTGCAACCCGCGTACGCCTTGCCGGCGACACGCCATTTTCGCATCTGACAACCTATGTTCCGGCTGAAATCGCCAGAAATTATTCCGAAAACGATCTGGCAACGACCCCGCTGTTCAAACTGCTGGAACGCAGTGGCGTGCAAATCCAGGAAGCCCATCAATCCGTCACCGCAACCCTGGCGGGTCCGGACGTTGCCGAGGCGCTTGAGGTTGCTGTCGGCTCCGCCCTTCTGTCGCTGCGCCGCGTGGTGCGTGATGTGGACGGGAATGGTGTTGAATATCTGGCGGGCCTTTACCGCCCCGACATGTTCCGTCTCGAAATGCCTCTGACACGCGTCGGAGACGGGGCCGCCCGCCATTGGGAACCCGCGATAGGTAAGACCGAGGAGGAGGCGCCGTGACCCATCCGCGCACCCTTCTGGACAAACTCTGGTCGGCGCATGAGATCCTTAGACGTGAGGATGGCACGTCGATCTTGTGGGTGGACCGTCATCTGGTCCACGAAGGATCACACCACGCATTCGGCAAGCTTGCCGCGCGCGGGGCCAAGGTCACCGCGCCGGAACTTACTTTTGCCGTGGTGGACCACTACGCGCCCACGCGCAACCGAGACCAGATCGCAGATCCGCAGATTTCCCGCATGATCGGCACCCTGCGCAAGAATGCAGCGCAGCATGGCCTGCGCCTTTTCGACCTCATGGATCCCGCGCAGGGCATCGTTCATGTGATCGGACCCGAACAGGGACTCACCCTCCCCGGACTGTTGATCAACTGCGGCGACAGCCATACCTCCACTCACGGGGCCTTTGGCGCGATGGCTTTTGGCATCGGCGCCACCGAAGTCGCACATGTTCTGGCAACGCAGACGATCTGGCAGAAGAAACCGCAATCCATGCGCATCACCGTCGACGGCAGTCTCGGCCCCGGCGTTAGCGCCAAGGATATTGCGCTCAACTGGATCGCGCGCCTTGGCACCGGCGGCGCGCAGGGCTGCGCCATCGAATATGCTGGGAACGCGGTGCGGGATCTGAGCATGGAAGGGCGTATGACCCTCTGCAACCTGTCGATCGAGGGCGGCGCGCGACTGGGGATGGTCGCGCCGGACGAGGTAACCTTTGCCTATCTCAAAGGTCGCCCCTACGCCCCGAAAGGCGACGACTGGGAGGCCGCCCTGGCCGATTGGGCCAATCTGCGCTCGGATGACGGTGCCGCATTTGATCGGGAAGTGACACTGCACGGCGATGCTATTGCCCCCACAGTGACCTGGGGTACCAGCCCCGAACAGGCCCTGCCTGTGACCGAGAACATTCCGGACCCGGCTACGCTTGATCCCGGCAAGGCGGATGCAGCGCGGGCCGCACTGGATTACATGGGCCTGCCCATAGGACGCCCGCTGGACGGCATCCAGGTGGATCAGGTCTTTGTCGGCTCCTGCACGAATGGACGGATCGAAGATCTGCGCGCCGCCGCCGCCGTGATGGCCGGGCGCAAGGCCAAGGTTCCCGGTATGGTTTCACCGGGATCAGCACAGGTTAAAGCCCAGGCTGAACAGGAAGGGCTGGATCGCATTTTCACAGAGGCAGGCCTCGAATGGGTCGCCGCGGGATGCTCCATGTGCGTGGGCATGAACGGCGACCTTGTGGCACCCGGCAAACGCTGCGCGTCGTCGACCAACCGCAATTTCCGTGGCCGCCAAGGCCCCGGCGCACGCACCCATCTCATGTCGCCTGCCATGGTGGCCGCGGCTGCCGTCACCGGCACAATCACAGACGTGCGGCCACTCTTGCACGGAAGGTCTGTTTAATGGCGGGCTGGAGCACACATTCGGGCCGTGCGATCGCCCTGCCCCTGCACAATGTTGACACCGATCAGCTGATCCCAGCACGTTTCATGTCCGCATCGCGCAGTGAAGGCTACGGAAAATTCCTGCTGCACGATATGCGGTTTGACGCTGACGGCGCAGAGATCGCCGACTTCCCCCTGAACCGTCATGAAGGCGCTAGCGTGCTTGTGGCTGGGCGCAACTTCGGCAGCGGCTCCTCACGCGAGGCGGCGGTCTATGCGCTGGTGGATGCCGGGATCACCGCCGTCATCGCGCCAAATTTCGGCGACATCTTTGCCAGCAACGCGGTGAACAATGGTCTTTTGCCCGCACGCCTTCCCGAACATGAAGTCACGCAACTGATCGACAGCCTCGCGGATCAATCCGCCGCCGTGCTGATCGACCTTAGGGCCGGAGAATTGCGGATCGGCGATCAGGGTTATGCTTTCGAATTGGACGACAGCTGGCGGACCAAGCTGATCAACGGTTGGGACGATATTGATTTGACCCTGAACCACGAAGACCAGATCCAAACCTTCAAGGATCAAAGATTTCAAACAACGCGGTGGGCCTGGCCCGCGGCGCAAGACCAAGAACCGCCCAGCAAAAGGGCGCAGTGACCGCCGGACGCATTCCGGCACCAACGAATGGGACAGATCGCGTCTGTCTTGCAACAGGAGGAAGAAAATGAAGATGACCTTTATGGGCGGCCTGATCGCCAGCTCAACCCTGATCGCCAGCGTGGCGCAGGCGGAAGAAACCATTTCCGCGGTGCACGCCTTCCCAGAAACCCTGATCTATACCAAAAGCTTCCTGTCCTTCGTGGACAAGGTAAACGAAGCCGGGAAGGGCGTCATCCAGATCGACGTGCGCGGCGGTCCCGAGGCGATCGGGATGTTCCAGCAGCCCGACGCCGTGCGCGACGGGATCGTGGACATGGTCTACACGCCCGGTTCTTTCTATGGCGGCTCGCTGCCCGAAAAGGATGCAATGGTGGCCTCGAACCTGACGGCCGTCGAAACCCGCGAGAACGGCGGTATCGCCCTGATCGACCAGATCCATCAGGAAAAGATGGGGCTCAAGTACCTTGGCTGGTTCGACAGCGGCGTTTGTTACAACCTTTGGACCCGCGAAGAGCCTAGCTTTGACGATGCGGGCAACCTCGAAGTCGAGGGCCTGAAGCTGCGCGGAAACAACGTCTACAACGCCTTTTTCACCAACTACCTTGGCGCGCAGGTGATCGACCTGCCCACCGGGGAGGTCTACTCGGCCCTGCAGCGCGGCGTCGTGGATGCCACCGGCTGGACCCAGATCGGCCTGATCGACCTCAAGTGGAACGAGTTCCTGAACTACAGGATTGAACCCTGCTTCTTCTCGACCGACCTGGGCGTGATAGTGAACCAGGAGAAATGGGACTCCCTCAGCGATGAGGCCAAGACCATCCTTCAGGACGTGGCGATCCAGCACGAGAAGGACAGTGTAGCCGCCCTGCGCACCAAGCGGGACGAGGATTTCGCTGCCCTTGAAGCGGCCGGCATGAAGGTTGTCTCGCTTGAAGGTGATGCCAAGGCCAACTACCTGGCCGCCGCCCGTGAAAAGACCTGGGAACGCATGAAGGGCCTGATGGCCGAGCAACCCGGCGGCACAGGCAACTATGACCGTCTGATAGAGCTGTTCTACGATCTGGATGCGGCCCAATAGGCCCTCTGGCAAGCAAGTACAGGCCTGCTTCCGAGCAGGCCTGTAGCCTCTTTTCGCCTGTTTGGAGCCGATGAATGCCCCCACTTTCCAAGGCCTATGATGCGTTCTTGAATGCGATGGCGATCATATCCGGCGCCACGCTGGTCTGGCTGATGGTATCAGTCGTGACCTCGGTTCTGATGCGCAACCTTGGCCTTCAGCCATTTGCCTGGCTGTTCACCTCTGGCGAATACGGTCTTCTGTATATGACCATGCTCGGCGCCCCTTGGCTGGTTCGTGAGCGGGGACATGTTCACATCGAACTGGTGACCTCTGCCCTGCCCGAAGGCCCGCGCCGTTTGGTCAGCCGCTTTGTGGCGCTCTTGTGCGTGCTCGTTTGCGTTCTTTTGGCGTGGAAAGGTGTGGAGCTGTTCCTCAAAAACATCGAGCGCGGCGACTACGACACCCGCGCCTATTATTACCCCCGCTGGCTGCTCACAATTGCCTTCCCCATCAGCTTTGGACTGATGGCGATTGAATTTTCCCGGTTCGTCTTCGGATCGGAACTGATGCACTCCGGCGAAGCAGGAATTCACGAATAATGGAATGGTATGAAGCGCTTGCCCTGTTGCTGGGCACCATCGTCGGCCTCATGGCCATTGGCATGCCGGTGGCGCTGGCGTTTCTGGCGGCCAATATCGTTGGCGCCTGGGTCTTTATGGGCGGCGACCGCGGCGTCGGGCAGCTCCTAAACAACGGTCTTGGATCGCTCACCAAATACGCGCTGGTCCCGATCCCGCTGTTTCTTTTGATGGGTGAAATTTTCTTTCACACCGGGCTGGGTGGGCGCATGTTCAACGCAATCGACCGGTTGCTGGGGCGCCTGCCCGGCCGGCTGAGCTATGTGACTGTTCTTGGCGGAACTGCTTTCTCGACACTCTCCGGCTCTTCCATGGGGTCGACCGCACTTCTGGGATCGCTGATGGTGCCCGAAATGAGCCGCCGGGGCTACAAACCCCACATGAGTATCGGTCCGATTCTGGGCACCGGGGGTCTTGCGATCATCATCCCCCCATCAGCTCTGGCAGTCCTGCTGGCAACCTTAGCCCAGATCGATGTCGGCGCGCTGCTCATCGCAGGTGTGATTCCTGGGCTGATCCTTGCGAGCATGTATATCGGCACCATCTGGCTGCAAACCCGCATCGACCCGGAAGCCGCCCCTGCCTACGAGGTGGAGGAGATGACCCTTGGCGCCAAGCTTTCGCTTCTCTTGCGCGAAGTGGTACCCATGGTGGGCGTGATGGTGGTGATTATCGTGCTGATGATCAACGGCTTCGTCACCCCGTCCGAGGCGGCCGCCTTTGGCGCGCTTGGTGTATTGATCCTGGCGGCTGTCTTCCGCTGCCTGACGTGGGAGGTCATGCGCAAGTCGATCAATGGCGCCTTGCGCGTCACGCTGATGGCCTATCTTATCGTCTTCGGCTCAGCGACCTTCAGCCAGCTTATGGCCTTTTCCGGTGCCTCGCGCGGGCTGGTCAGTTGGGCAACCTCTTTTGATCTCGCGCCAATCTCCATGCTCCTTGTCATGTTCGCTGTACTGCTGCTGCTAGGCATGTTCATGGAGCAGATCTCGATGATGCTGCTGACGGTTCCGATCTTCTTCCCACTGGCACAAACGCTTGGCTTTGATCCCATCTGGTTCGGCTTGATCATGCTATTGGCGCTGGAAATCAGCTTTACCACCCCCCCCTTTGGTCTGCTCCTTTTTGTGATGAAAGGTGTAGCGCCTGCAGAGACAACCATGCGCACGATCTACACGGCAGCCTTTCCTTTCATCGGCTGCTCCCTTTTGCTGGTTGCCTTGCTTGTAGCCTTTCCAGGGATTGCGCTGGTGTTTTCCGGGTAGCCAGGGGAGACCTAGGCTCAAAGCCATGTAACTTTGATGGTAACCACCTCTGGGCGGCGCAGACGCTTATGTTAGCGTGGGCTGCCCGAAGGGTGATACAGAAACGGGCCCAAACACGGCGAAGACCGACGCAGGCGGGGAACCGGCTCAATACAAAAACGACCACATCAACGGAAAATGTCACCACGAATGCGGTGCACACGAATAGATCTCACATCAAGATGAGCACTGTCGGCTTCTTTGGAAATCCAAGATGGTGCGGTCGAGAAGACTCGAACTTCCACGGGAGTTACCCCACAGCGACCTCAACGCTGCGCGTCTACCAATTCCGCCACGACCGCACTGTCCAGGCTTGGTGTAGGGGCGTATAGACGAGCCACATAAGGATGTGAAGAGGCAAAATGCCAAGAATCGCCTCTTCCCATATCTTATTTTGGCGTCACCCCGGATGGGCTTCACGGACTGAGCGAAAGCCGACCGGCGGCGACTGGAACACTTGAATAACGCGGATCAATCCGTCGAAAAACTCGGCAAGGCCAATGCGCTACTGGATGCCGGAACGGGTTGAGCGAGCGCCCCCCCACCGAGGCCAGCAGAGGCGGCCTTGATCAGTGCGACACGCTCGGGCTGGCCAGGCGAAAAGACCGGCTCAGCGCCCCCTTCGAGCGCTGCAACTGCGAGACCATACCAATCCTGCGCAG
Organism: Phycobacter azelaicus; assembly: GCF_014884385.1. Taxonomy (NCBI): domain Bacteria; kingdom Pseudomonadati; phylum Pseudomonadota; class Alphaproteobacteria; order Rhodobacterales; family Roseobacteraceae; genus Phycobacter; species Phycobacter azelaicus. The sequence goes on from NZ_WKFH01000003.1 coordinate 422,820, forward strand.
CGTTAGCTCCTTTTGCCGCCCCAAACCCTTGAGACAGATGGTGACCGATCAGTTCGGCGTATGGACGCTTGCCGATGGCCACCATTATCAGCGCAGATCCCATGGCAATCTCAAGATTGTCACGGCGATAACCAGAGAACATGCAAATCGTCGCGGTATTGGAGAGTTGCTCCAGCGACATATTGGATTGCAAAACGAACTTTTGCACATCCGCCAGCAGTGCCTGGCTGCTGTCCGCGCCAAGCCGCGCAAGGAATGGCTGGACGGCGGGACCAAACCCATCGCACTGGCTATCCACCTGGGCCGTACTGACATTTGGCAGATTAGCGACTGCGGCTTCACCAGAAGACAGAGCATAGGAACGAGCGAGGCAGAACTGCTCTCCGAGCGCAATGTCCGGGTCCGTCAAGTTTGAAACCGTCATGTAGCCCCCGTTCGAGCTCGTCAGCAGGCTGACTTTGCTGCAATAGCTTGCCAAGGATGCTGTCTGCGCTGCGGCCGCAGGCGCTGCAAACATCGGGATTGCTGCCCCGGCCTGACCTGCAGCAGACGCCATGACCGTGCCACTTTGCTGCTGTGGAGCGGGCGCCGGAGCGACTTGCGAGGGTGCCGCTGCCGTCTGGGTATCATTCACCCTGCATACACCTTGGTGACAGGAAAAACTTGCCGTTGTAACCCCGCTCGCCACGAAATCATTGCGCTGGTATCCTTGCGGGGTGGACGCAAAGACCATCACGGTGCAGCGGGAGGCTCCACACCAGAAAGAGCTTCCCGAGTGAGAGGTATCCAGTATGTAGTCGTTCCGTCCATCGCCGTTCAAGTCTGCCAACCGCATGAAGCCCGATCGTTGTAACAGCTGTTCGGCGCTCGGGTCGGCCGAGGCTGCAATCTCATCAACCGCATCGCTAACTTCGATCGGCAGGCCAGAGTAGCCACTGCTGGCGCTGCGCACGCCTGCCGCCTCATCGCGCCAGGTATGCAAAAGGCCCCGCACTCCGTTCGGCCCCTGCATTGCCTTTATCACCTGGGGACCACCCACTTGGGCTCGATTGTAAGATGAGACAAGAAAGTCGCGCTCGTATGAGGTCAGCTGACCGGTTGCCGGAAAACCCATATGCACCTGATACTGCATGATGGCCGAACGCGACTTGCGGCCCATTACACCATCAGGCGTTCCCGCCGGGAAGCCGAAGTAGTTCAGTGACACCTGAGTTTCCCGGTTCTGGGCACGTGCGGCAGAGTAATTTGTACCGGTATTTCGCCTCTTGTTCCTGTTGACTTCGTTGATGATGGCGCCGCCTACGATACCGCCTAGAAGCGCGGCACCAAGGTTATCAGAAGCAACCGGACCCGCGGCGGGAGTCAGGAACAGCGACGCCATGACGGCGGCCTTTATCGGATTACGTACCATGAAATCGGGTCCTCTATTGCTGAATAAAAAGAATCACTGCAGATAGAGTAACCCGGATGCGCCGTTATCGCCGCGTAAATACTGCGTGGCTATACGTGCAGCATTTTCTGAAAGTTCTTCGGAGGCACCGACATCATGGTCGAATGGATCACATCGGAGGCATTGGTCGACTATGATGAGGCGACGTCCTTCATGGAGCAGCGTGCGGCGGCAATCGCGGCCGGCACAGCAGAGGAATGCATCTGGCTGCTTGAACACCCGCCGCTGTACACGGCCGGGACCTCAGCAAAGGCAGAGGACCTCACCGATCCGGAACGGTTTCCGGTTTACCCCTCAAAACGAGGTGGCCAATACACGTATCATGGGCCTGGCCAACGAGTGGTCTATGTGATGCTGGACGTGGGCAAACGGGGACATGATGTTCGCCGCTTCGTCCAACAACTCGAAGACTGGGTGATCCGGGCCTTGGCCGAGTTCAACCTGACCGGACATATCCGATGTGGCCGCGTCGGGGTCTGGGTCGAGCGGCCGGACAAGCCGGTTACGGTCAGCGGACAAATGGCAGAAGACAAGATCGCAGCCATCGGGATTCGCCTGCGCAAATGGGTCAGTTTTCATGGCATTTCGATAAACGTCGAGCCAGATCTTGATCATTTTGGTGGTATCGTGCCCTGCGGCATAACGGAGTACGGCGTTACAAGTCTTGTGGACATGGGCCTGCCGGTCACCATGGCAGATGTCGATGTAGCGTTGAAACGCTGTTTTGATCAGGTATTCAGCTCAGAGCCGCCTTCTGCCCCTCTGCGTGAGCCTGCTGGTTCGCCAGATCTTCCAAGGCGGCCAGTATGAGCTCCGGGCGGGTGTACAACAACGTCCCATCCGCCCCTTCGCACACCCGATACTGTGAGTTCTGTCCGGTTACAGAAATGTCCCTGGTTCCCTCTGACGTTGGCTCTTCGCTGCCATAGAGGTAAACCGCAGGGGCGGCCCCGGCCTTGCCCGAAACAAGCGGTCGCCAATCCCGCATAATCAGATCAACATCCGCGATGAAGCCGGCCCCGCCTTGCCGCATAGCAAAATCGTGGCTGTGGCGCAGAAGCGGTGCAAGGTTGAGGTTGGCAACCAAATCCGCATCCAGTCGCCCCGTGGAGGATTGCCGCGTCAGGAGCACTTCCACTCCTTTTCTGCGCACGCTGCGCGACCAGCTTCGCATAAGAACAGGCAACAGGGGACGTGCCAGCGATGAGCAAATTGCAAAAGCACGATGATACCCCTGAAGTGTCGCAAAATCCCGGATGGTCTTGAGCGGCCCAGACGGCGACACGGCAACAATACCACCGATTCGATCGCGCCAGCGCTTGGCTACGGCGTGCGCGAAAACGACACCTCCCCTATGTGCAAGCAGAATCGGACGCTGCAGGGCCTCCCGGTCCATGAGCGCCCCGAACTGCTCACTGAAAACGTCCAAGTGGCGGTCCCCTTTTGGAACAGGGCCGGAATCGCCGTACCCGTTGCGCAAAGGGACGTAGACCCGAAAGCCCAAACGTCGGAACTCCGTCTGCAGGCGCAAAACTCCAGCGAGGCAATCGAGCAGCCCATGCATGAAGACGACCGACTTTCCGGTTTCAGCTCCCAACCTGAGGTACTGGGTGCGCGCGCCCCCTGGAATGACGAGGGTGCCCGATGGTGGCATTGCAGCACCGGAGGCGATTGCCACGTCCGACGCATGCTCTTTCACGAGTGAGGCCGCAAGACGGATCAACTCGGCTGGCCCCGGCGCGCCCGCCTTGGCCACGGCCTGCCAAACTGCTCGGCTTGGCCAGTTCTTGTCGAACACGGCCTTGCCACTCATTAGGCAGGCAAGGGCATCAGCCTCTTCCTCGTTAAGATTGAAGCCCTGCTTCAGATAGGAAATGGCGCCGCTGAACATGGGCACATCCAGCACTTCGACCATCACCAGTGCGGTCTCTGAAACGACAGAGCCAGCCGACACCGGCCTGCAAAGCAGCAATGTTCCCGGTTTCTGAGAACTCAGGACGATAAAGTCGTCCCAAGTAAAGGTTCCAGATTGCAGGCGATCCGCAAATTTCTCCCAAACCCTGAGATTTACAAGGCTATTTGCTTCGAGAGTCTTCAACACATCCCGCGGCAATACGTCGATCATGCGCCGCGCCTCCCGTGAACACCGCAGGGCGCGTGCGCCCAAGGTTGTAACGAGCCACGCGCCACCACCATCCTCATAAACGTAAGCTGGATCAGGGCTGCTCTTATTGGCCCATTGATCTCTCAGCGTCTCCAGAGCCTTGGCGAAATGAAATGCGAAATGTGGCGCGACTGCGGCTGGATTCTGCCCCCATATATCGAAAGGAGCCTCACTGTAACCTCCATTCAGTCGGCTATCAGAAAACCGATCATAACACTGTGGCTGAAGAACGGTATCATATATCGCAGATATGACCTGAAGCTGTGAAGGGCCTTCGCCCGCCAAGCCTATCGCTTCATTGACGTTCGCTTCCACTCGTACCCTCATCAAACCTACGGAACGCTGCCGCTTAGATGGCGGGTCAGCACAATCCTTTGCGAACGCCAGACCAGATACAGCCTCCCCTTTTCCAGTGGCCCCAAGTCAACACTTGGTCAGCGGCCAATCGGAAATCAGATCATGCCTCAATGCCGACAAACGTTTATGACGCTTGAAGCGGCGAAATAGGTCACCATCGAAACACTTCTTAAAACGTTGCCCCCTGCCGCGCGGCATGCACTCTGAAAATTCATAACAATTTGGTCTCATTTTTCAACTACTTTAGGAAAGCGTGACCATTTATGCGACCATGAATGCGGAGCAACTCAACCCTAGAGGGCGGATCGAATTTGCTCTGCCAGGCGAGCAATTTCATCCATGTCCCCCATCGTCCCCGGAGGTCGTAGTTTATCACCTTCCTTTCGAGGCAGGACATGGAAATGTAGGTGAAATACCTCCTGACCGCCTGCGGCCTCGTTGAACTGCTGGATCGTAACCCCATCGGCGTCAAAGGCTTTCATGACTGCGTGGCTGAGCCGTTGAACGGTTGCCATGACTGCAGATATCTGCTCAGGACTGGCATCCAGCATATTGCGGCAGGGGGTTTTGGGAATAACCAGCAAATGACCGTCGGCCCTCGGCATGATATCCATGAATGCAAGCGTTTCGTCATCCTCGTAAACGCGCGTGGATGGGATTTCGCCACGCAAGAGTTTCGCAAAAATATTGTCTGGATCATAAGCTGTCATGCGGTGCGTCTCCGTTTGAAGTGTCGCAACGGTTGTGCGGCCTGCGTCGCAGCGGGTCAAGCATGTCAACACGCCGATGGGACCTGGCCTCCAAAACGTCACCCCCCCGCGACAATTATTCTTGATCCAGATCAAACTCCGCCATTGAAGGCCTTGGCAGGGCGATCTAAAACCACTTTTGAGTCTAAGGCCGCCCGGACAAATTTCCTGTGGCCTTTCGTTATGCAACAGGAGGCACCTTAAATGGCAGACGCAGCCATTCATGGTCACGGCCATGAGGACGAGCGGGGGTTCTTTACCCGCTGGTTCATGAGCACGAACCATAAGGATATCGGCATTCTCTACCTGATCGTTTCGGCGATTGCAGGTTTCATTTCCGTCGCGTTCACCGTATTCATGCGGATGGAGCTTATGGATCCCGGCGTTCAGTACATGTGCATGGAGCACCTGGACAAAGGCTTCATCAGCGGGTTCCTGAGCTCGATGGCGGCATCGGTTCCGGGCGAATGTACCCCGAACGGTCACCTTTGGAACGTGATGATCACTGCCCACGGCATCCTGATGATGTTCTTCGTGGTGATTCCTGCGCTGTTTGGCGGTTTCGGCAACTACTTCATGCCGCTGCAGATCGGTGCGCCGGACATGGCGTTCCCGCGGATGAACAACCTCAGCTTCTGGCTCTACGTGGCTGGCACTTCGATGGCCGTGGCCTCGGTGCTAGCCCCGGGCGGCAATGACCAGATGGGTTCCGGCGTGGGTTGGGTTCTATACCCGCCGCTGTCCACCAATGAGGGCGGCTTCTCGATGGATCTGGCGATTTTCGCCGTCCACATCTCGGGTGCTTCGTCGATCCTTGGCGCGATCAACATGATCACCACCTTCCTGAACATGCGTGCCCCCGGCATGACCCTGTTCAAGGTGCCGCTGTTTTCTTGGTCGATCTTCGTCACGTCTTGGCTGATTCTGCTGTCTCTGCCGGTTCTGGCGGGCGCAATCACCATGCTGCTGATGGACCGCAACTTCGGCTTCACCTTCTTTGACCCTGCGGGCGGCGGTGACCCTGTGCTTTACCAGCACATCCTGTGGTTCTTTGGTCACCCGGAAGTGTACATCGTGATCCTGCCGGGCTTTGGCATCATCTCTCATGTGATCGCCACTTTCTCGCGCAAGCCCGTCTTCGGCTACCTGCCAATGGTTTGGGCGATCATCGCGATCGGTGTTCTGGGCTTTGTCGTGTGGGCACACCACATGTACACGGTCGGCATGTCGCTGAACCAGCAGGCCTACTTCATGCTGGCCACCATGGTGATCGCGGTTCCGACTGGCGTTAAGGTGTTCTCGTGGATCGCAACCATGTGGGGCGGCTCCATCGAGTTTAAAGCCCCGATGCTGTTCGCCTTCGGCTTCCTCTTCCTGTTCACCGTAGGCGGTGTGACCGGGGTGGTTCTGTCGCAAGCCGCTGTGGACCGTGCCTATCACGACACCTACTATGTGGTTGCTCACTTCCACTATGTGATGTCGCTGGGTGCCGTGTTTGCAATCTTTGCAGGCATCTACTTCTACTTCGGCAAGATGACCGGCCGTCAGTATTCGGAACTGGGCGCTCAGATTCACTTCTGGATGTTCTTCATCGGTGCGAACGTGACCTTCTTCCCCCAGCACTTCCTGGGCCGTCAGGGCATGCCGCGCCGCTACATCGACTATCCCGAAGGCTTTGCCTACTGGAACAAGATCTCGTCCTATGGCGCGTTCCTGTCCTTTGCGTCCTTCGTGTTCTTCTTTGGCGTGATGATCTACTCGCTGCTGCGCGGCGCACGCATCACCCAGAACAACTACTGGAACGAATACGCGGATACGCTGGAGTGGACTCTGCCCTCTCCGCCACCGGAGCACACCTTTGAGATCCTGCCCAAGCAGGAAGACTGGGACAAATCCCACTCTCACTAAGGCGAGTGTCATGAGAATTTGAACGGGCCCCGGAGCGACAGCTTCGGGGCCTTTTCCTTGGCCCGACGTGTTGCGACATTATGCCAAGACGCTTTGCGACAACGCGCACCTTGAAACCGGAAAAGACGGCAACATAATTCAGGGACACCACTCAACACCACGCGTAGCAAGACCATGCCGTACAACTGGACATCAGACGACATCACTGATGCGACCTCCACACGAGAGTTGCACCTCTGGCCACATCAGTCCTTGCCCCCCGAAGGCTACGTGCGCTTTCTGGCCGTGACGGCCGTTCTGATTACGGTCCCGTTGTTCCCACTGCTGGGTTCGTTTGTTCTGTGGGGCGTTCTTCCGTTTCTCTTGCTTGCTCTATTTGGCATGAAATGGGCACTAGACCGAAGTCGTCGCGACAGGCAGATCCTCGAGGTGCTGACCATCGGTCCAGATGAAGCACGCTTGGAGCGGACCGACCTGCGAGGTGGTCATCAAAGCTGGGAATGCAACCGCTATTGGACGACTGTTCAGATCCACCCCAACGAGGGGCCCGTACCCAACTATGTGACACTGAGGGGCGGAGGACGCGAAGTGGAGATTGGTGCCTTTCTCTCAGAAGATGAACGCAAGGCGCTGTACGACGATCTGCAAACGGCCCTGCACCGGTAGATCTCACAAAACATGTTTTGACTCTGCTGCAACGCGAAGTTAGGCAGAGCGCATGCGCAACATGACGCCCCTTTTCAGCACCGTCTATTACCGCCGCGTTACATAACGGCGGTCGCATTTCCTATATCCATGCTCAACCGCCCCGATCCGGCGGCTTGATACAGAACAGAACTTCCCTCCGGCGTCGCGGCACACCGGAGACACTGATGACATCTCTTCCACATATCCACTCTGTCGGGCTGTTTGGCTTTGGCGCCTTTGGTCGATTGATCGCCAGGCACCTTTCCCCTCTCGTGCCGATGACCGTTCATGATCCGGCATTGCTGCATACAGATGCACTGCCTGTGAATGTGCAAATTGGCAGCCTTGAGGAGGCCGCTGCCAGCCCACTGGTCATTCTGGCTGTCCCGGTACAATCGTTGCCCGCCTTGTGCACAGCGATCGGACCGCACCTACGCTCGGGGTCCATCGTCGCCGACGTGGGCTCGGTCAAGGTTCAACCCTGCCGCCTCATGCAGGATCTGTTGCCTTCCCACGTCGACATTGTCGGAACCCATCCGCTGTTTGGCCCGCAAAGCGCCTCCTGTGGCATTGCCGGGCATAAGATCGCCCTGTGCAAAATCCGTGGCCCGGCCCATCTTCCCGTTGCAGCCTTCCTGCGCAAAACCTGGGGATTACGCGTATTCCTTACTACGCCGGAGGATCACGACCGAGAGGCCGCCACCGTTCAGGGACTTACCCATCTTATTGCACGAACATTGTCCGACATGCCCCAACGGCCAACACGCATGACCACTGTCAGTTACGAGCTTCTGATGGAAGCCGCGCGCATGGTTGAAGGCGACCCACCAGGGGTATTTGCAGCCATTTCACACGCCAATCCCTTCGCAGCCGAGGTGCGAGAAGACTTTCTGCGCAAAGCACGGGCGCTCACCGCATGTAAAGACGTTTAGCCCACAACGAAAAAGGCCCGCTCCAAGCGGGCCAAATCAGTCTTTCAAGGCTCAACGGCGTCCGTCAGCAGGCAAGAAACGGGTCAACATCCCCCTTCGGTGCAAAGCTCATCCTTGACCATGGGGCCGACCCGTCCAAAATCCATTTGGCCGGTATACTTCGATTTCAATACGCCCATCACCTTGCCCATGTCGCGAATTGAATCGGCTCCGGTTTCGCTGACCGCAGCCTTGACCGCCTGACGGATTTCACCCTCATCCAACTGCTTGGGCAGGAATTCCTCAATAATGGCAATTTCCCCGAGTTCCCGCTCAGCCAGATCAAGGCGCCCTCCCTCTTCGTAGGCGCGAGCACTTTCATTGCGCTGCTTGGTCATTTTTCCAAGGATCCCAAGGATTTCGGCATCCCCAATGGTGCCTTCACCGCCCTCACCGCGCGCGGCGATTTCCTTGTCCTTGATGGCAGCATTAATCAGCCGAAGAGTCGCCAGACGATCGGCCGCCTTGTCCTTCATTGCCTGTTTCAAGGCCTGATTTACCCGCGTGCGCGTGTCCATATGTCTCTATCCATCCCCATGGCATCGGAGCTTGGATGCATAACCAATCGGAAAGCGATTTTCAAGCAAGGGAAACCGCCAGCTGATCCTCCTGCCTTGTGTCGCCGGGTCGACGGGCGCCCTTGACCCGCTTGCCCCCTGCCCCTACAAGCCCTTGAATTTCACCTCATGGAGAGTCGTGTCATGGCCGATACTGCACCGTCCACGCCAACCGCATGTCTGGCGCTTGCCGATGGAACTATTTTCTACGGTATGGGCTTCGGCGCGACCGGACGATGCGTGGCTGAGCTGTGTTTCAACACAGCAATGACAGGCTACCAGGAGATCATGACCGATCCTTCCTATGCTGGTCAGATCGTTACCTTCACCTTCCCCCATATCGGCAACACCGGCGTCACACCTGAGGATGACGAAACCGCAGATCCGGTTGCCGCTGGCATGGTTGTCAAATGGGACCCGACGCTGGCGTCGAATTGGCGGGCCACCGAGGAGCTGAAAGCCTGGCTGACCCGCACCGGGCGCATTGCAATTGGCGGTATCGATACCCGTCGCCTGACCCGTGCGATCCGCCAGCAGGGTGCCCCGCATGCTGCGCTTGCCCATGATCCCGAGGGCAACTTTGATGTGGAAGCCCTGGTCGCCGCTGCGCGCGAATGGTCTGGTCTTGAAGGTCTGGACCTGGCCAAAGACGTCACCTGCGCACAAAGCTATCGGTGGGATGAAATGCGGTGGGCCTGGCCCGAGGGCTACAGCCGCCAGAAGGCGCCCAAACACAAAGTCGTCGCCGTCGACTATGGCGCCAAACGCAATATCCTTCGCTGCCTTGCCAGCGCTGGATGTGACGTAACGGTGCTGCCCGCGACCGCGACAGCAGAGGAAGTGCTAGCCCATAACCCGGATGGTGTGTTCCTGTCCAACGGTCCCGGCGATCCGGCCGCGACAGGCGAATACGCTGTTCCGATGATCAAGACCATTCTCGACACCACCGACCTCCCTGTGTTCGGGATCTGTCTTGGCCATCAGATGCTGGCGCTGGCCCTTGGTGGCAAGACCGTCAAGATGAACCATGGTCACCATGGCGCCAACCATCCGGTCAAGGAGCATTCTACCGGCAAGGTGGAGATTACCTCGATGAACCACGGATTCGCCGTGGATGCGCAGTCATTGCCCAAGGGAGTGGAAGAGACTCACATTTCACTCTTTGACGGATCCAACTGCGGAATCGCCGTGACGGGCCGTCCGGTCTACTCTGTTCAGCACCATCCCGAGGCCAGCCCGGGACCTCAAGACAGCTTCTATCTTTTCGAAAGATTTGCGGACGCAATGGCCGAACGCAAAGGCGCATAAAAACACATCCTTCGCCTGCCGTCAGAATTTGGCATTAAGTGATTGTTAACTCAGACGGGAAAGCGTAGTCTCAGAATCCACCTGGGATTGTGTTTTTATGGTAAGATCAAGGCGGAGTTTGCGCCGACCCGGTAGGGCTGGTTTCAAATCACAGATGTCGCCAAATGCACGTGTGCACGGGGCATCAAAGCGGGACAGAGGCGACGAGAGCATTCTTGGTCGCGGCTATTTGGATGGCCTGCGCAATAAGGATCTGGACGGCCAACAAGGTTTCGGACCTTCAGGCGATGCCTCGTCGTTGCACCGGCTGACCCTCAGGCAGCATGGCAAACCTGTGGCAGGGCAAGACCTGCAGGTAAGACCGTTCGGCCAGCCCTCTGCGATGGCCACGGCTTTCGACTGCAAGCACCAAGCACCTGACCGGTTTCGCCATGTGGACCTTGACCGTGCCCCTCCTGACAAGCGACTGCTGGACCGTATGCCACCAGCCTTCTGGTTGCGCCACGCCGCAGTCCCATGGCTGCGTCTGGGAGACGCAATCGTGGTGGCCATGGCAGATCCGTCCCGCGCGCCAGTGCTCCAAGAGGCTCTTCATCACCATTTTGGCGTTGTGATCCCAATCTCAGCACGTGCTGATCAGATACTGAAACACCTCAACGCAAACCTGCGCAACCAGATGGCGAGACGCGCCAGTCTCCGCGTTCCACAGGCGCATAGTAGCCGGTTCCTCGCCAATCCAGACCTACACACAGGCTATGCCATATGGACGAGCTTTGTGGTTTGCTTGATTGTGATGTTTCCAATGGCCGCGTTCATAGCCGCCTGTGGCCTCACTTTGCTTTTGCTGGCGCTATTCACCGCGTTTCGAATGGCTGGCATTGCAGGTTTTTTGAGCTTGCGCAGCGAACCGAAAACTTGTCCTGAAACCTATTTTGAAACCAATCCGCTGCCAAGGATTTCCGTTCTTGTCCCTCTCTTCAAAGAGGCCAGAATCAGCAAGGACTTGCTGAAACGCCTCAACAGGCAACGCTACCCGCATCCCTTGCTTGAGGTCTTCCTCGTGCTCGAAGATGGGGATCACATAACCTGGAATGCAGTGCGCGAGACTGTGTTGCCGGACTGGATCAAAGTCATCAAAGTGCCTGAATACGGAGAGCTGAAGACCAAACCGCGTGCTTTGAACTATGCCTTGAACTATTGCCGCGGAGACATCATCGGCGTTTGGGACGCCGAAGACGCTCCCATGGCTGATCAGCTTTTTGAGGTGGCGAGGGCCTTTGCCAACGCACCACCAAAAGTCGCGTGTTTTCAGGGTGTTCTTGACTATTACAATCCTCGCGCCACTTGGATCGCCCGCTGCTTCACGCTTGAATACGCAAGCTGGTTCCGCATCATCTTGCCCGGCATCGCCAAACTGGGCATCATCGTGCCTCTTGGAGGCACAACCATGTTCGTGCGGCGCAAGGTCCTGGAGGAAATCGGCGGCTGGGACGCCCATAATGTGACCGAGGATGCCGACCTAGGCGTCCGCCTGTGCCGAGCCGGCTATCGTACCGAGATGCTGGCTTCTACGACCTATGAAGAGGCCAATGCCCGTGTCTGGCCCTGGATCAAGCAGCGCTCGCGCTGGCTCAAAGGTTTCATGATGACCTATGCAACCCACATGCGCGCGCCACGGCAACTGCTGCGCGATCTGGGCTGGAAGCAGTTCCTGGGACTGCAGGTGTTCTTTCTCTGCTCCGTAGGTCAGTTCCTATTCGCCCCGATCTTGTGGAGTTTCTGGCTGGTGACATTTGGCCTTCCACACCCAAGCGCAGGCCATGTCCCGGGCCTGTGGCTGTCGCTGGCCGCTGCCGCTCTTGTCTTCTTTGAACTCCTTAACCAAGTGACCGCCATTCTTGCAGCATTTGCCAGCAAGCGTCGGAGCCTTGCGCTCTGGGCCCCCTGCCTTCTGTTCTACTACGTCATGGGTGCGGCTGCGGCCTACAAGGCGTTGTATGAGTTCGTCTTCCGTCCCTTCTTCTGGGACAAGACGCATCATGGTCTGCATGCACCTGAACCGCCTCCCCGGGATCAGGCCCAGTGACCAGCGGAAAAAGATGACTGGCAAGCAAAGGCATTACCCCTTGCTACGATCACCTGCATCCTGTTTCAGGCGGGTCATAAAGGCGATCGAGATGTGCTGTTTCAGCGCCTCCGAAGCGCCTTCGGCATCGCGCCTGCTAATCGCATCCACTATCCCCTTGTGCTCGGACTGGGCAATCTTGCCGCGTCCCTTTGCAGCCAGGGATGTCGTGGCCATCAGGGCCATGGTTCGATGCACCAGATCCAGCTGCTGCACAAGATAGCGGTTATGAGAAGCAAGATGGATCTGTTCGTGAAAGCGACGGTTGGCCTTGGCCAGCTCGGTCGGGTTCTCAACCAGTAGATCGTCCGCCTTCACCATCTCCTGCAGAACGCGAATTTCCTCTTCGGTGGCGTGCTGGGCGGCAAGCGCCGCGGCGAGTCCTTCCAGTTCGCGCCGCACGACATAAAGCTCGGCCATTTGATTGTGATCCAGCGACGCCACGATCAGCGACCGGCCATCGCGCTCCAACAGCGATTGGGTTTCAAGGCGCTGCAACGCTTCGCGGATAGGTGTCCGCGATACCCCGAACCGCTCTGCGAGATCACTTTCCACCAGCCTGTCACCTGGTTTGAAAACACCCACGTCGATGGCCTCGAGGATCAAGGCATAGGCATCTTTCTGGTTGCTGCGGCTCTGGCTCATGGGTTTTCCACCTTGGTACATCCGGTCTTTTCTACATCGCACCTGCAACCAATCAAGCCTTTAGAACAGTTTGCGCCGAAATCACGCAGTCCATTCAAAAGGCGGCGCGGCCCAAGCCGGATTGAAAAATCCAAGCTCAGATCTTAAACGGATGGAATGGTAAAATCGCTCTTCTCCCATGTACGGCACTGGGTCTTCGACCTTGACAACACGCTTTATCCGCCTTCGGCTCGGCTGTTTGACCAGATTGAGGTCAAGATGACCGACTACGTGATGCAAGAGTTGGGCGTCGATCGCGCCGAAGCAGATCGCCTGCGCAAACACTACTGGCGCGAGCACGGCACCACGCTGGCCGGTTTGATGCAGGAGCATGAAATCGATCCCGAGCCGTACCTCCACGCCGTGCATGACATTTCGTTTGACCCGCTTGAACCTGACGCAGATCTCGCCGCCCGAATCCGCGACCTGCCAGGCAAGCGCATCGTCTATACAAACGGTAGCGCCCCATATGCTGAGCGAGTGCTGGAGGCACGCGGGCTTTCAAGCCTTTTTGATGGGATTTACGGCGTCGAACACGCAAACTATCGCCCCAAACCCGAGCGGCAAGCCTTTGACACGGTTTTCGCCAAGGCAGGCATAGCTTCTGAAGCCGCAGCCATGTTCGAGGATGATCCAAGGAACCTCGAAGCCCCCCACGCCATGGGCATGCGCACAGTCCACGTCGCCCCTGACCCGCACGAGAGGGGGCACATCCACCACCACACGGATGACCTGAGCAGTTTTCTCGCAAGGCTGCTATGAGCCTCATATCCTGCGACGAAATCGCACCTCCAAGAGTCATAACTGCTGACCTACATGCAGGTCTGAAACTGACTTAGGAAACGCGACATGACTGCATACACATTGCCTGCGCGCCTGTCCTTGTGGCAGCGCATCCTCTTTGCCATTCCCGTACTTGGGCGCATTGCCAAAGAGGTCACCTACGGCGCGGCCGACAACATCTACTACGCACTTGGGACCTTCGTCAGTTTATGGGGCTGCTCAATCCTGATGTTCGGGATTCCGGGTCTCTACATACCCGCCTTGTGCCTTGTGCCAGTCATGTTCACGCTGCTGATCCTGATCACGCGCGGATAGGACCATTTGCCGCTTGTCTTTGCGTGTCCGGGACGCATATCTGAGCGCGAGACGACGACGAAAGGCGGCAGCCATGACCGAGACGTGTGACATCCTGATTTCCGGCGGCGGTATTGCCGGTCTGACCGCAGCCGCCGCCTTCGGATCCTCCGGTTTCAGGGTCATTTGCGTTGACCCAACGCCGCCGGTCATCGAACGGGATGTCGATGGATCCGACCTACGAACAACAGCGCTGCTGCAGCCTGCGCGTGATCTGCTGGAGCATTTTGGAATCTGGGCGCGTCTGTCGGAACATGCAGCGCCTTTGCAGGTGATGCGCATTGTAGATGCAGGTGGCGAGCAGCCGGAGGCGCGTGTTGTCAAAGACTTCAACGCCGCAGACATTTCGGAGCGTCCCTTCGGCTGGAACCTGCCGAACTGGCTGTTGCGGCGCGAACTATTAGCAGTTCTTGCAGGCATGCCCAACGTGGATTTTCGCCCCGGTGTTGGCACCACGCGGCTGTTCACCCGCCTCGGCGAGGCACGAGTTGCCCTGACCGATGGCCGCCAGGAGCGGGCGCGACTTGTGCTGGCCTGTGATGGGCGCAGCTCTCCCATGCGCGAGGCCGCCGGAATTCCGGTCCAGACCACCCGTTATGGTCAAAAAGCTCTGGCCTTTGCCGTCACTCATCCAGTGCCGCACGAAAACGTTTCGACCGAAATCCACCGGTCCGGAGGACCGTTCACCTTGGTACCTCTGCCCGACTACGAGGGCCAGCCCTCCTCTGCCGTGGTCTGGATGGAACGAGGACCAAGAGCCACCGAGCTTCTGCAGATGGAGCCCAGCGCGTTTGAGGTCGAAATGACACGGCGCAGCTGCAGCCTGTTTGGGGATCTCAAACTGGCGTCACGACGGAGCATCTGGCCAATCATCAGCCAATCCGCAGAGCGCCTTGCCGGTGAGCGGATCGCACTAATGGCAGAGGCGGCTCACGTAGTGCCCCCAATCGGCGCTCAGGGCCTGAACATGTCCCTAAGCGATTTGCGTTGCCTGCTTGATCTGGCAACTGCCCGCCCAGCGGGGCTAGGCGATGCAGCCATGCTTGAGGCCTATCACAAGGCCCGCCACCGAGATATACTGATGCGCGTCAAGGGGATCGACCTTTTGAACCGCACGTCGATGCTGTCGCCCCGCCCCTTGCGCGATTTGCGGGCCTTTGGCCTGAGCGCCCTTTATTCAATGGCGCCTGTGCGTAAAACCCTGATGCAGATGGGCCTGGGCGTCAAATAGCTTTAGATCATCCAACGAGTTTCGTCGACCGAATTCGCTAACACCTCAACTGCGGCAGCCAAGCCCAGGCAGGGTAGCGACAAGGCTTTTTTGCAACAAAGCCATATCGACCAGTACTGCGTTGATCGGGGATTCCTCCGGTGCCTTCTAGCGGAAAACTTCTGAAAAGAAACGCAACATTCCGGACCTCTTGTCATGACTGGAAAGCTCTGAAAACCGCGCGTTGACAAAAAGAGTACCGATCAGTACACCACTACACACTTTGGTGATAAATGCCGGATCGCCAGAACAACGTCTGCAAACCTCAGGTCTTAGGGAGGAGCCCATGCCGACGGTAGCTGCTGCTTTCGTAAACGCCATGGCCCGGGCTGCAGGGTTGACCCTGTCCGACGATGGGCGCCTCCTGTCTGGGGCGGATCTAGTCTACCGGTTCGAGCGTACGCCGCAAAAGACCATTACCGACAACGAGCACTTTGATGCGCTGGAACGTATCCGAAGCCATTTTGGTGACGATCTGGCCCTGATGCGTGCCTATTCTGACATGATCGAACTAGATGACCTCGGTGTCCTCGGGCTGGCCGTCAAGACAGCGCCAGATCTGAGAAGCGTCCTCTCCGTCATTGAACGGTTTTTCGCCTTGATGACGGACACCGTTGTCTATCGGTTCGACAGCACAGGCGATCCGGCGAGCCTCAGCATAGTGGCTCAGACTGGTCGGCATGCGGCTCTGCCCTTTCGAAATGAATGCGCGCTCTTGGGCTTCTCAAAGAAGATCAGAATGTTGACAGGTTCTGAAATCGCTCTGGACCATATCTCATTCGCCCACAAATGTACGGGCGATCCGGCAAGATATGCAGACCATTTCGGTTGTGACGTCCTGTTCCAGCAAACACGCGACGCCGTTTGGCTGAGTGCAGAGGCGCTCGACCTTCCGGTTCTTCGCGGGGACAAGGGCGTCAGCAATTTCCTGATCGCGCATCTGGAACAAGAGTTGTCTAATTTGGACAGCGCAAACCCCTTGATAGCCGAACTGATGCGGCATGTGTCTGGAGCTTTACAGCACGGCCTGCCCCAAGCAGCTGACATTGCCCGCGCAATGGGCATGAGTGAACGCACCCTCTATCGCCGCCTGTCCGATGAGGGACTAACCTATCGAGAAGTTCTTCAACAGGCGCAAAGCGAATTAGCCCGCGAACTGCTGAGCTCCTCCAACCGGTCCATTGCTGAAATCGCGTTTCTTACAGGCTTCTCCGAACAAAGCGCCTTCAGCCGGGCTTTCAAACGCTGGGCGGGCCTTGCTCCGGCCCAATATCGCCAGAAACCAGGCTCAGCCTGAAAGATGCCTATCGCCTGCTTGGCAGGAATGGACACAATTCTGGCAGAGGCTGCCAAGATGTGAACGTCCCGCAGGCGTAAGTTCACATCATCCAGTCGGCGCCGGTGTCGCGCCGAACCCAACGAAAAGGAACAGACGTATGAAAGAGATGACCTCACTCGTCGTCATGGCCCTCGCAGCCGCTATGGCAACCGGCCTTGTGCTGCTACCAATCACCATGCCCCACACGGTCAATGTCACTGAAAGCGTGACATTGACCGCCTAGAATAAAACGGCAAAGCTATTCTGCTGCAATTGCGCGTCCCGCGCCGTCTTTCTGATTGATCGCAGACCACTGCAGATCTCCATCATACCGCCAGGCCAGCTTTCCGTCATCGTCCATTGCGATAAGGTGAAGCCAGCGATTATCGAACAGCTCTTGCACGTTTGAATGACGCGCCAGGATATCGCTCATCGCCTCGCGGGGCGCTTCAATGATGACCGAAAGCCGCAGCGGATCATGCTGGAAGCCTTCGCCATCATGCACCGACTGCCAGGGCAGCCCGCCGCGCAGATTGCCTCCGTTCCCTTCAAGGACGCCGATACCGCCGACCACATTATGCAACAGCTTGTTGCCGCCACCAAACAGGTCAGGCGTCACCGTCGAGCCATAATACTGCAGGCTGATCCAGCTGGCGACCTGAACAGGGGCTGTCATGATCAGTTCGAGCACCGAGAAGCCTTCATCCGCCCGCCAGTCATAGCTGTGCAGGAAGGACTGCCCGTCAAGCACGGCTCCTGAGGTCCGCGAACGGGGCGCGGCAATGAAGGCACGGCAGCCGCCGAGGCCCCACTCCGGGCGTGTCTCGGCCCAGTCTTGCGCACGGCGCATCACATCCGCCTCGCCCGTCGCACGAGGCAAACGTTTGGCCCGCTCGCCGCGTGCCAGACGCCCCGCCGCCGCGAGCATTTCCTTCAGCCGCGCGATATCGCTTGCCTTGGACGTATCCGGCAGATCCTGCTCAAAAAGGGTCACCTTATCCGTTGTGGTATGATGCATTGCAGGCAGGAATACCGTATCGGACGGAATATCAATGCCTTCACTGACCAAACCGACACGAACATCACGATCATTCAGGAGACCGGCAAGAAGGCGTGCGTTCACATCTCCGGCGAAGCCGCCGCAAGCCCCGCAGTGAAGGGCGCTTTCGTGCGGATTGTTGGTCACATCCGCACCATGTCCCGCCAGCATGACAATCGGCGCAAAGTCACGGGTCAGCGACATGGCGCCCAGAACCGTCTTGGCCATGGTGACACGCTGCGCAAGATCGATACCGGGATCAAGTTGGGGAGCTGGGTCTGCCTTTTGCTCATGCCCGATCCCAAGCGCATCCCGAACCAGCTTGCCCGCGTAGACCGGGCCGGTCGCCTCGACAAAGGCAAAAGAAGATACCGCTGCCAGCTTGAACCGCCCCCAGGCCCGTTTAGCCCGCGCAACACCGCGCCGCTTGAGGTTGGTCTGCTCGTTTTCATGGGCCTGTGATGTCACCCCTGGCTGCAGCAGAACGGGGCCGCGCGCCTCGACCACATCAGAGCCGGCGCACTGATGCGCCGCCGCAAGCCCGAAGAAACCGGCAAAGCCCATGGTCTCGATACCTGCGCCCTGCGCCTCAAGAGCGCGGCGGAAGACTTCAGAGCGCACATCGATACAAAAGGCCGCCTGTACATCGGGGCGCTGCTTCAGAGACCGGACATCCGCTGCGGCAAGGGCATCGGCCAGCCGCCGCTGTTCTGCCCGCTCGCCCGCCTCCTGCAGGACCGCGTCGATAACAATGTCACGCGTCGGGGTCACAGGGGCTTCGTGAGCCGCAACCACATCTGCCCAGCGGTCCGCGATCTGGTCCTTGTAGAGCGTGTAGAGCGCCTCCTCGAATACCATGCGGATGGCCAAAAGCTCGGTTACGGAGTTGTCGCTGTCGTTGTTCAGTTCCGCCTGCCACAAGAAATAGCGACCATATTGGCCCCAGCCCCCCAAGGTCATCAGCCAGCGGTGAAAAGCGGTGCCCGCGGCCGCTGGCGTCAGGCCAAGCGTTTCCGATGCCCGCCCGATGGCCCGCCAGTGTGAGCGGTTGGTGGCCGCAACAAAGGCGCCAAACCCGGTCAGCCCGTGGATTTCAGGCGTCAGGTCACGGGCGCCAAACTCCCGCCAGGCGCTAAAGATACCGCCAGTACGGCCCGGCTGCCACAGCGCCTGCCCTTCATCAAAGTGGCTGGCGGCCCAGACGCCGATCCGCTCTTCAATGAGCCCCGGCCAGTCGATGCCTGATACCTCGGCAGCCAGGTCAGCTATGGTCGGAAGCGCCTCCGGCAGCGCACCCTCGACATCAAGCGCGTTCAACACATCGTTCAGATCGGGGCGATCAAAGGTACGCTCAAGACCGGCAAGCGCATCGGTCAGATCTTCTTGGCAGATCTCTCCGCTTGTCAGTTTTTGCGCCCAATGGCTACGGTGAGGCATGATCCGCTTGCCCGAGACCCGGGCAAGGCGGGCCGCCGTGACGGCCAAGGGCTCATCGGTTTGACCGAGGAAGGGATTTACCGCAACGCTGGCAGACAGGGGAAACAACGGCGGGATCGCCTTAGCGGCTGAGTTTGCGGCGTGGACGAGCTCAAGAAGAGCGGCGGGGAAGACTTCGAACTTGGTCAGCATAAGCGGACTCCGATATCAGGAGGGTTTCCGATACGACCAGCCGCCAAGCAGCTTGTCGAAGATCGCATTGATGTAAAAGCCGTTGGCCAGATGTACACGGATGCCAAGGGCCGCAGGATGGTTCGCCCAAAGCGGGAAGGTCGCCTGGGCCAGCGCAACCACGCCGAAGCTCAGCAAAGCGAGTATCAGCAGCGCCCATTCCAGCGGTCCGGGTGCCGGAGTGGCAGGCAAGGTACCCGCGGTGACGTACTGCGCCAGAAGCTGCAGCAGGAAATAGCTGGTCGACGTGGCGAGCGCATAGACCATGGTGCGCCGCGTTAGAACACCCGGGGCGGCATCGGCAAGGCCCTGCGCCAGAATATAGGCGACACCGAAGATCAGGATCACACCCAAGGCGATGGCCTGCACGGACTTGCCGTCAAATCCGATGAGGAAACCCACCAGCGCATAGATCGAGATGCCGATCAAAAAGGACTGGATCACGTTCCGCATGCTGGGCACGGCGACGGGTCCCGGGCGACGGATCGCTGCCACGTTGCGCACTGCCTCACCGGCGCTCAGGAAGGCATGCGCCTTGTAAAGCGAGTGCGCGAGGATATGCAGCAGAGCAAGCGGAAACAGCGCAAGACCGCATTGCATCACCATGAAGCCCATCTGGGCAATGGTCGACCACGCCAGCGATGTCTTGACGGCAGGCTGGGTCAGCATGACCAGCCCACCAAAGAGCGCCGTGAACCCGCCCAGCATCACCAAGAGCGCCATCACACCCGGCGCCGTCAGCATGACATCGGCAAAGCGGATCAGAAGGAAGCCACCAGCGTTGATGACACCGGCATGCAACAAGGCTGACACAGGCGTGGGTGCTTCCATCACCTCGGTTAGCCAGCCATGAGCCGGAAGCTGCGCCGAGGCCAGAACCGCGGCCGAAGCGATCAAAACAGCGGCAGCGGCTGTTGCCAAGTCCGGTTGAGCGGCCGCCAGGATGGTTCCGATATCTGACGTGCCATAGTTGAGCAGCAAAAGGGTCACAGCGACGGCCAGAACCGCTTCGCTCAAGCGGGCGATCACGGCCTTCTTGCGGGCGGCGCGCTGGGCGGTCATCCGCTCCGGGTAGAACACCAACAGGCGATTGAGCAGCAGGTTGGTTGCGACCCATGCCGCAAGCAGCTGGAACAGATTACCCGAAATCACCAGCAACAGAACCGCAGTAAGGGTCGCAAGCATCATTGCTGTAAAGGCGCCCTGACGCTCTTCGCCATCCATGTAGGTGGCAGAATAGCGCATGACGACCCAGCCAATGAAGCTGACCAGAGTGAGCATGGTCAGGCTGACCGCATCAAGCCGCACCGACAGTCCAATACCCCAAGCCCCCAGCAATGCCGAGGTGCCACCGCCATAGAGAAGCACCAGCCCAACGGACAGCAGGCTGATTGCAAAAATCACAAGCGTGGCCAGTTCCGCCATCTTGGGCAACGAACCGGGGCGCGCGCCTGGGGTGCTACGCGCCGTCGCCACCATGATCAGCAAGATCACGGGGCAAAGAAGTGGTAAAAGCAGATGACTCATCGGTTGGCGTCCTTGGGCTGTGGGGTCAAACTCAATCCGTCACTGCAGATACGTCATTAATTGCGACCATAAAAATTCATTGTTTTTGAGTTTTCATTCTATTATTTAGAACGTTATGCCGCTCAACTATCACCATCTGCGCTACTTCTGGGCTGTCGCCCACGATGGGAATCTCACCCGCACGGCACAGCACCTCAATTTGTCCCAGTCTGCTTTATCCACGCAAATCAAACAGCTGGAGGAACGGCTCGGACACGCTCTGTTCGAGCGACGCGGACGGCAGCTACATCTTACCGAAGCGGGGCGGATCACTCTGGACCATGCCGATGCGATCTTTTCGGCCGGTCAGGAACTCGTCGCAACACTGCAAGAAACGGGCAATACGCGGCAGGCGTTGAGAATCGGAGCGCTGGCGACGCTGTCACGGAATTTTCAGATCGGTTTTCTAAGACCCATGCTCGCCCGCATGGATGTGGAGGTAATTCTGCGCTCCGGCAGCCCGACGGAACTGATGGAGGGGTTGGGAACACTGAACCTCGATGTTGTGCTTATGAACCGCGAGCCTCCAAGCGACAGTCTTGCGCCCTACGAGACGCACCACATCGCAGAACAACCCGTCAGCATTGTAGGATCGCCTGGCCGGTTTGAACCGTCTACGCCAATCAGAGACCTTCTGCGTGAGCAGCCCTTCATCCTGCCCACGACCGACAATTCACTGCGCACAGCCTTTGATGCCATGGCAAGCCGCCTGTCCGTACGCCCCCAAATCGTGGCTGAGGTTGACGATATGGCCATGATGCGCTTGCTGGCGCGTGAAAACATCGGCCTTGCTCTGGTTGCCCCGATCGTCGTGCAGGACGAACTGTCCTCTGGCCGTCTCGTCGAGGCGGATGAACATCCACAAATCAAAGAGAATTTCTTCGCCATCACATTGAAGCGCAGGTTCCCGAACAAACTCGTCCAGGAATTGCTGACCGGCCATCCTGCCCCACAGCCCAAATCTCGATCTGCAAACGCATCCCCGGACGCGCTGTGATCTTTTCCGGGAAATGCTTCTTGCACTCGCAAGAAGTTATGTTATCACATAATAGATATCAGCAGATATCACGAAACCTGCCTATCCCTTTTCCCTTGCCAGGCTGGGACGCCAACAGCGCGGCCTGAAGCTAAATGCCTACGGGCACCCCAAGTCAGGAGAACCCCATGATAAGATCGACCGCGCTCACCCTGCTGATCGCAGGCACAGCTTTGCCTGCTATGGCAAGGGATGATGTTCTGGATGTCGTTGCCCCATTCGAGATCAAGGGCGCAGACCCTATCCAGTCGGGCAGCATCCTAATCAAGATGGACGTCATTGAGACCCTAGTTGATGTATCTGCGGGCGGTCAGCTTGAGCCCGGACTGGCCACTGACTGGGAGGTCTCGGAAGACGGGCGCAATTGGACATTCTCGCTGCGCAGCGGCGTGACGTTCCACAATGGCAACCCGATGGACGCGCCTGCAGTGGCCAAATCCCTGCAAAGGTCAGTCGCAGACGGAGGTCTTCTGGCCCGCGCCCCGATCGATGCGATCACCGCCAAAGGTGACCAACAAGTCGAGATTGAACTGACAGCTCCTTTCGCCATGCTGCCCGCCTTCCTGGCTGAATACCGCTCTGCCATCATCGCACCAGAGAGCATTGCACAAGACGGCACGATCACAGAGGTCATTGCAACGGGCCCCTATCGCGTTGCCAAATTTTCACCGCCAAACAAGATGTCGGTTGTCGCATTTGACCAATACTGGGGTGAAAAGGCCAAGATCCAAAGAGCGGCTTATCACGGCGTCAGTCGGGCTGAAACGCGGGCATTGATGGCTGAAAGTGGCGATGCGGACATCACGCTGACTCTTGATCCTGCCTCGGTGCAGCGCCTCAAGGGCGAAGATGATCTTGAGGTGATTTCTGCCCCGATCCCGCGCGTGCTGATGCTCAAGGTCAATGGAGAGGTCTTTGATCAGGCAACACGCAAGGCGCTGAGCCTAGCGATTGACCGTGCAGGTATTGCACAAGCGATCCTGCGCTTTCCAGATGGGGCAACCCAGATGTTCCCGCCCGGCATGGCGGACTGGCATGACGCAACGCTTGCCCCTTTGAAATACGATCCCCAAGCGGCCAAAGAGGCGCTGGCTCAGGCTGGCTGGAGCGAGAGCGCTGACGGCGTACTGACGCGGGATGGGCAGCGGCTCGATATCGAACTTCTCACATACCCGGATCGTCCAGAATTGCCGCTGGTGGCCGCCGTTCTTGAGCAGCAGTTCAAGGCAGTGGGCGCAGAGGCGACAATCAACTCGACCAACTTCTCGCAGATACCGGCGCGGCATAATGACGGCACGCTCTCGACGGCGCTTTTTGCGCGTAACTTCGCACTGGTCCCTGACCCGGTTGGCACTTTGTTGCAAGACTACGCCCCCGGCGGTGACTGGGGCGCCATGGGCTGGTCAAACGCAGCCTTCACTGATGGCGTCAAGGCGATGGCTGCCGGGACCGCACCTGAGGGCACGCGCGATGAGCTGGTCGCCACACTGCAAGCAGAGCTGCCTGTCATTCCGATCGCCTGGTACCAGTTGACGATGGCAGTTTCCGACACGGTTGAGGGAGTGATTGTCGACCCGTTCGAGCGAACGCTCGGCCTGTCTTCGGTTTCCTGGAGCGGACAGTAAACGCGCATGGCCAAGGCACTTATCCCCGCCCTGGGGTGGAGGCTGGCGCAGGCGGGGATGGTGGCCATCCTCGTCGGCATTCTCAGTTTCCTGATGATGAGCACTTTGCCCGGGGATATGATCTACCGTATTGCGGGCGCCCGGTTTGGCTATGACAACGTCACTGCCGAGAATGCAGAGATCATACGCGCCCAACTCGGAGACCCTTCAAGCATCACCGCATTTGCGAGCTGGATAACCGGGTTATTCCGCGGTGATCTGGGTGTGTCCTTGGTCACGGGCGAAGCGATCAGTGCCGAGATTGCGCATCAGTTTGGCGCAACCGCGCAACTGGCCGCAGTGGCCATCGCGCTGTCTATTCTGATCGGCCCGCCATTGGGACTTTGGGCTGGTCTGAACCCCGGCAGCCTCCTGGACCGGACCGTCGTGACCTTGGCTGCGGTGTTCAAGTCCATTCCACAATTCCTTTTGGGCCTTGTCCTGATCGTTGTCGTGGCCATCGGCATGGGACTCCTGCCGGCGGCTGGTCACGGAGAGGTGCGCCACATGGTCTTGCCTGGCGTGACGCTGGCCTTGGGATTATCCGCCAGTACGACCCGCATCACGCGCGAAGCCGTTGTGCAGGCACGAGGGTCTGAATGGTGGCGTTTTGCGCGCTGGAAAGGCTTGTCTGATCGGCAGGTGATGCTGCGCCACGGGCTGCGCCATGTGTCGGTACCACTCTTGACCCTGATCGCAGCACAGTTCGTGGCCCTGATGGAAGGCATCGTTGTTGTCGAGACAATCTTTGGATGGCCGGGCATCGGTCACGCCCTGGTGCATGCCGTGTTCCACAGGGATGTGCCCATGGTACAGGGCACCGCACTGGTGATGGGGCTGTCTTTCGTGCTGGTGAATGCCCTCGCCGATATCGCCGCGCGGATACTGGACCCACGAGAGGTCGCACGATGACCCCCCGCTCAACAGGCACTGGTCTGATATGTGCGGTACTGATCTTTGCACTTGGCTATCCGCTGATCTCTGACACCGACCCGGTGGCGCAAAGCCTGCTCAAAGCCCTTCAGCCCCCCTCACAAGACGCGCTGCTGGGGTATGATCACCTTGGCCGATCAATGGCGGCTCGGCTTGCAGCCGCGCTTCGCTTGTCGCTTGGCATTGCCTTTGTCACCTTAATCACGACCGCGCTGATTGGCGTGGTGTTGGGCGCAATCGCAAGCTGGCGTGGCGATTGGCTTGATCGGGGGCTGGTTCTTCTGGCTGACTCCGTCGTTGCCCTGCCCGCCCTGTTGATCGTGCTGATGGCCGGTCTCATTCTCCCAAACCAACCCCTTGCCTTTTGGGCCGGACTCTCGGCCACGCTATGGGTCGAGATCTTTCGTCTTACGCGCGCGACGATACGGGCTCACATAGCGGCCCCAGCCGTGCAAGCGGCAGAATTGCTGGGATTTGGTCCCTTTTACATCTTCCGCACTCACCTCTGGCCCGAACTGGCACCAATCCTGAGGGCAACTTTTGCGCTCACCTTCGCGACGGTCGTGATGGGGATCGCCGCCCTTGGGTTTGTTTCCGTGGGCGTGCGTGCGCCAACGCCGGAACTCGGCATGATGATGGTGGAACTCCTCCCCTACTGGCGCGAAGCACCATGGGCGCTTTTGCAGCCTGTCGCAGCCACGCTTGTCACTCTGCTGGCCCTCACCCTGATCGCGGGAGACACGAGGACATGACCCTGATGAAAGCAGAGCAGATCGCCGTCCACGCGGGTCATCAACCACTGATAGCGCCCATCTCGCTCACACTCGAAGCCGGACAATCCATCACTCTCATCGGAGAAACTGGCTCAGGCAAAAGTCTGTTTGCGCAAGCCATTCTGGGGACCCTGCCGCCAGGTCTTAATTCGACTGGAGACCTCGAAGTGGGAGGAGAAAGGATCGCTCTTGTCTCGCCTGATGCACTTGAACACCTTTGGGGGACCGCCATTTCGGTTCTCCCGCAAGAACCATGGCGCGCCCTGGATCCGCTGATGCGCGCAGAGCAACAGGTCGCCGAGGTGCATGAACTGGTGGCTCGCGCCACGAACCCAAAGGCGGCAGCCCGATCCGACCTGGCGGCGCTCGGTCTCGACAATGCGACAAACGCCTATCCTTTCGAGATGTCGGGCGGCATGGCACAGAGACTGGCCATTGCCGCTGCTCGGGCCGGTGGCGCGCGGATCGTTGTTGCGGACGAGCCAACCAAAGGTCTTGATACGGACCGCCGCGATGACGTGGCCAAGCGCCTGATCGAGATACGCCAGGACGGCGGAGCGACCCTGACTATCACCCATGACCTGGATCTGGCAGAGGCGCTTGGCGGCGAGCTCCTGGTCATGCGCAAGGGGCACCTTGTGGAACGCGGCCCTGCTGAGCACGTCCTGCGACACCCCAAAACCGACTATACAGCCGAGCTGATCTCGGCGGTGCCGCGCAACTGGCCCCAAAACGCACCCGCGGTGCCGGGCGAAACGGTTGTGGCCGCGCAAAACGTAACCGTGTCTCGGGGTGGTCGGGTGCTGACCACGGGCCTGGATTTGTCACTTGGGGCTGGCGAAATCGTCGGCTTAAGCGGACCGTCCGGAGTGGGCAAAACAACGGTGGGCGACACACTGCTCGGACTAAGCGCACCCGCGAATGGAACCGTTTCCCGCAGCAAGGGGATTTCGCAGCGGCGTTTTCAAAAGCTCTGGCAGGATCCGCCGGCGGCCTTTGCCCCGCATCAGAGCATTGGGCAAGGCATCGCAGATCTGATGAGGTTGCACGGGATAGAAAAGCAACGACTTCAGCCCCTTCTGACACAGCTGAACCTCGAACCGGGTCTGTTGGAGCGCACACCGGATACCGTTTCGGGCGGTGAACTACAGCGCCTGTCCATTGCACGCGCGCTTTTGATGGATCCCGTGTTCCTTTTTGCGGACGAGCCAACATCCCGGCTTGATCCGCTGACACAGCGTGCTGTGCTAAAGCTGCTGGTAGACCTGGCGCGGATCAAGAAGATCGCGGTTCTCATCGTGAGTCACGACAAGGATCTTCTGACAAGGATAACCGATCGGCAGACTTTGCTCGAACCGGTGATGTAGTCGCCCGTCCGTTGCCTAAATGCAGAAGCGATGCAGCCGGGCGCAGCAAACATCGCCCATTCTGCTGGCGCCGATGCATGCAAAGACTGAAATCAACGGCACTGTGAACACGCATTGACGGTATTCTACCTATCCAAGAGGCTTCTTTGTCGCTAGCATACTTTCGTATGTTTCCAAGTTTTTCTGTTTGGGGGGCACGACTATGAGCAATAGTACTGAGCGTGAGCGCTCAATGTCCGTGACCCTGGAACATCCGGGATCTGATCGTGGCTGGACACCCGTCTCGGTTGTGGTGAACCGAGAAGATGTTTCGCACCGTATTTCGTTTACTCAAATGCGGTCGTTCGAGGACATATTTTGCGCTGAAATAGTGCGCTTTTTCCATCCATACCTGTGCGACCTCGGTTCACAATCCAAAATTATGTCATTTCCTGACGCCGAGCTTCGCATGCCCGGTTTGGTGCTGGGGCGGGTTCGGATTGTTTATTCCCCTAACGAACAAGGCAGAGCCAGGGTCCTGATCCGGTTTTCTGCATTGGTTGGGAATCCGAACGCAGCCTTGATCAAAGCGCCTGATGCATTTTTTGTTGCCAGTCAACACTGTCGTTGACGCACTTGAGGACACATTGGATTGGGTTCTCATTCCAGCTCTGAACATCGCTTCGATCAGTGAGTTGCCCAGCCTTTCGGGCAGCAACAGGCAAAACCTCGAAGCCTGCCTTGAGAGGCTCGAATCCTCGCGGGAACACATCATGATGCGTATCGAGATGGTGAGCCAACGCCTGGATGACCTGCGCGAGACCCAAAAGGCGTTGGAAGTTGATCGCGACAAACGCGAACAATACGCTGGAGAAATCAACACTTGCGACACTTGAATCACTTTGGTGCCTTGTCGGCCTAACAGCAAACAAACACCCGATGACTGTAGATTTTGCGACCCGGTTCACAGGATGTGACTACGGGTGGAAAGAAAGACCATGAATACCGTTGAACCCGCCGACCCATTCAGCATCGTAGCCATAGCGGCTTCTGCTGGCGGGTTAGAAGCGACATCAATCCTCGCTCAGAACCTGCCATCGGGCATGAATTGCTGTTATGTGATCGCCCAACACATGTCGCCCTCACACAAAAGCATGCTGGTTGACCTTCTGTCGCGTGAAACATCGCTGCACGTGGAAGAGTTGCAGCAGCGAACGGTCCCAAAGCCCAATATCATCTATATTCCGCCGCCTGCAAAAGACGTCATTTTCAATGACGGGGGGCTGGAGTTGCGCAATCCTTCGGATCATCCCGCGTCTCCCAAGCCATCCGCCGATCGGCTGTTTGCCTCCCTTGCCGATACGAAAGGCGAGAATGCGATTGGCGTGGTCCTCTCCGGCACAGGCAGTGACGGCAGCTATGGGGTGCGTTCCATCAGGGAAATGGGCGGCATCACAATTGCTCAGGAGCCGACGACATGCAAATACGACAGCATGCCTCTTGCCGCCATTCGCACGGGCTGCGTCGATCTGACCCTGACGCCCCAACAAATTGGCGCTCATATCGGGCTGATCCTGCAACACCCACGCGATCTGAGCGCGCTCAAGGAACTCAATTCACAAAGTGGGCGCAACAATGACCTTTTCGATGTGCTGTTGGCGCATTCCCTGGTCGATTTCAGACAGTATAAGAGCAACACAATCAATCGTCGCATCCAAAGGCGAATGATTGCCAAAGGCATCGACAAGTTTGACGACTACGTAGACCTGTGTCGCAGGTCGGTCGAAGAAGTGGACGCCCTATACAGGGATTTGCTGATCTCCGTCACACGTTTCTTCCGCGACGAAGAACAGTATTCGGTTCTTGAACGTGTCGTTGCAGAGCGATTTGGCGACTACAGCGAAACCGAGCCGATCCGGATCTGGGTGCCGGGATGCGCTACAGGCGAAGAGGCCTATTCACTTGCCATCCTGGTTGTCGAGGCGATGGGCGGTCTCGATGAGGTTGCATCCGACGCCATTCAGATCTTTGCAACCGATATCGACGAAGAGGCAATGCGTGTCGGCCGCAGGGGCATCTATCCCCAGGCGGCCACGGCAGATATCCCATCAAAGTACTTGCCACGGTATTTCGAAACGCATGGGGATATGGTGCATGTCACACCCAAGCTGCGGAACTTTGTTATGTTCTCGAGGCATAACGTGTTTCAGGATGCACCTTTCCTGAACATGGATCTGATCAGCATCCGCAACATGCTGATCTATTTCAGCACCAAGTTGCAAGAACGCGTTCTGACCCGATTGATATACTCGTTGAAGCGGGACGGGATTCTGTTCCTCGGCACCTCTGAAACACTCGGCCATATGGACGATCATTTCACGCAACTGTCCAGCAGCGCCCGCATCTTCCAGCTTCGTGGAAAGGGCCGGATTTCACCTCGCGCGACAGAGGCCGCATTTCGCGGCGGTCGCCTTCCCCCGGCCACCGCGGGCGAAGCTTTCTCAAATCTGCCACGGTCCGTAGATCAGTGGGATCAATTCGACCGGCTGGCCCGGTCTGTCGTCAGCGATGGAATTGTCCTGAACCGGGAGCACACTGTTCTCAGGGTGTATGGTGACATTGCGCCTTACTGCAACCTGACGTCCCGGTCTTTCGGGCTCAGCAACCTGTCGGTTCTGAAAAAACCTCTGGCATCTGATGCGGCAAGCCTGGCGCTGGTTTCCCTAAAGTATGACCAGCGGCGCCATGGCCCTTGGCACCGTCTGCCCGATATGGACGGAGAACTGGTGCAACTGACCGCTTACCCGATGGGCGGGCACGGAGAGGCTGCCGAGGACATGATCCTGATCGGCTTTGAAGCGCGGGCAGAGCCCGCAGTTGAACACAAGAAGGACACCGGCGACACGGAATACGTCGGATACCTGGAAGAGGAACTTTCACGAACGCGCGACGCCCTGCAGGTCACAATTGAACAGCTGCAAACCTCAAACGAGGAACTGCAAGCGATCAATGAGGAATTGCAATCCTCCAACGAGGAGCTGCAGTCGACGAACGAAGAGCTTGAAACCTCGAATGAGGAGCTGCAATCCACCAACGAAGAGCTGATCACCGTAAACGAGGAGTTGCTGGTCAACACCAGTCAGCTGGAACGCACCACCGCTGAGCTGACTGGGCTGATCGGCAATATGCCAACGGTGATGATCATGGTCGATCAGGGGCTGTTGATCCGCTACGCCTCGGATCAGGCGCTTGCTCTGTTCCAACTGACGGAACGCGGCATCGGCTACGGACATCTGTCGCAGGCTTTTGTGCCAACGGGTTACCCTCCCTTCATCGATCTGTGCACCCAGGCGCTGGTGTCCCGCTTGCCGCTTCGGCAGCGGTTCAGGGCCGGCCCCAGAGACTATTATCTCAGTATTGCACCTGTTTTTTCATCCGATGAGAACCTCATCGGTCTGATCCTCCAGATCCAATCCATCGAAAGCGATCTTGGACATCTGTTGATCAGCGACAAATCCGGTGGATTTGCGAGCATGGGCTCGTGGCGGATCAACATGGATACAGGAGAATTGCAAACCACGCCGGAACATGATGCCTTGCTCGGATACACCGATGACAACCGTCCCGACAGCTTGAATGAGGGTTTGAAATTTGTCGACGAAGGAGAGCGTGAGCGCGTCGAGGTCAACCTGAAAGCCGCGTCAGAGAATCTTGAACCATTTGATTTTTACGCTCGGCTTGCACGGGTGGACGGAAAGGTCTTCATCGGTCACATCTTCGGTGAAGCCTTTAGGGACCAAAACAGCGGACATGTCTACCTTGTTGGAGTGACGCGCAACGTGTCTGAGGAGCGCGGAAGAGATCTATTGCTCCAGCAATACAACATGCTCACCGCAGACTTGGACGTTGGTGTGTACTCTCAAGATCTTGAAAACGACATTCTGTACTGGAGTCCAGGACTTTTCAAAATCCTCGGTTACGATGAAATTCCCAACCCGACAGACAGGATGCGAATGGAGGAGCTGACAAGAGAAGCTCAGAGCGAGCTTCAAAAGCTGACAGCAGAAGCCCTCGAGTCCAAGGAACCCTTTTCTTTTGTACACGAAATCACCCGGCCAGACGGCTCCAGGGCAATGATAGAAAGCACCGGGCATGTTGCAGTGAACGAAGCGGGGAAGGCCACGCATGTCTATGGTGTATTCAAGATTCTCAAAGAACTTGACGCTAGCGAATGACAACGGCGTTTCGCATGGCGCAGCGGGCCAGCCCCCAGACGGCAGCACATGTGGGACACCCGTACATCGGTGACAGGCGTCTAAAGGTGTCAGGTGCGCACCAATTTCCAAGGCAAGGCGCGCTTACGCCTTGCGCAGGGAGACAACCCTGGCCTCTTCGACGCCAGCCATCTTGCGCAAGGTAGCCGCGATGTCTGAGACCGTAAGACCGGCGTCCTCGTACATCTGCTGCGGGCTGGCCTGCTGGATGTAGCGGTCAGGAAGCGTCATCGTGCGCACCTTCAGGCCGCCGTCGAGCAGACATTCCCGCGCAAGGGCGTGCAGAACGAGCGAACCGAACCCACCTTCGGCGCCGGCCTCAAGGGTCATCAAACCTGCGTGATGACATGCCAGTTGTCGCAACATGCCGATATCGAGCGGCTTGGCAAACCGAGCGTCAGCCACAGTCACGCTGATGCCTTCGCCATCAAGCAACTCGGCCGCCATCAGCGCCTCCGCCAGCAGGCTACCGTAGGACAGGATGGCCAGATCGGTGCCTTCGCGCAACACTCGGCCTTGGCCAATGCGAAGCACATTGCCCCGTTCCGGCAAGGGAACGCCAGTCCCGCTCCCGCGTGGATAGCGAAAGGCAATGGGTCCAGCGTCATGGTCGATCGCGGTTTCAAGCATATGAATTAACTCGGCCTCGTCGGCTGCTGCCATCACCGTCATGCCGGGTAGGCTCGACAAATACCCAATGTCAAAGGCCCCGGCATGGGTAGCCCCATCCGCGCCGACCAGCCCTGCCCGGTCGATGGCAAAACGCACCGGCAAACCCTGCAGCGCGACGTCATGCACGACCTGATCGTAGGCGCGCTGCAGGAAGGTCGAATAGATTGCGCAAACCGGTTTCAGGCCGCTGGCAGCCATACCTGCGGCAAAGGTCACACCGTGCTGTTCGGCTATGCCCACGTCGAACACACGGTTCGGAAAACGCTCCGCCATCAGATCTACGCCGGTGCCTGAAGGCATCGCCGCCGTCACGGCCACCACGTCCGGATCGCGAGCCGCCACATCACACAGCGCATGGCCAAAGACACTTGTATAGCTCGGCGTGGACGCTGCTTTCGCTGCCCCGATGCCGGTCGCGACATCGAAAGTCGACACGCCGTGGTATCTGCAAGCCGCGGTTTCCGCCGGTGCGTAGCCCTTGCCCTTGATGGTGCAGACATGGATCAGAACTGGCCCTCTTGCCCGCGTTCGCGCGTTCCGCAACGTGGCCAGAAGCGCGGACATGTCGTGGCCATCTACCGGACCGAGGTAGTCGAAACCCAACTTTTCAAAAATAGTTGCCTGATCCTGCCCCGTCACCAGCGCACGCGCACGCCGCGCCCCCGCACGCATCGGCGGCGGCATCAAAGCTTCCATGTCCTTGGCAAAGCTTGCCCCCTCTGCCCCTTTGCGAAGCTCAGAAAGATAGGCAGACATTGCCCCAACGGGTGGTGCAATGCTCATCTCGTTGTCGTTCAGGATCACGAATAGCCGTCGCCCAGCCTGCCCTGCGTTGTTCATCGCCTCGTACGCCATGCCGGCGCTCAGCGCCCCATCCCCTATCACGGCGATGGCGTCGCCCGTCGCCTGCCCCATGTCGCGCGCCGTGGCAAAGCCCAGCGCCGCAGAGATTGATGTGGAGGAATGCGCAGCCCCGAATGGATCATATTGGCTTTCGTCGCGCTTGGTGAATCCCGACAGCCCGTCTTTTTGGCGCAGGGTTCGGATCCGGTCACGGCGACCGGTCAGCACTTTGTGCGGATAGCATTGATGACCCACATCCCAGATCAGTTTGTCGGTCGGCGTATTGAACACCGCATGCAAGGCGACGGTCAACTCCACCACCCCGAGCGAGGATCCCAAATGCCCGCCAGTCTGGCTGACTGCCAGGATGACTTCAGCCCGCAACTCATCGGCCACTTTGGCAAGGCGTGCATCGTCAAGGCCTCTGAGGTCGGCAGGCCCAGCAATCCTTTCCAGAATTGAAGTCCCTGAACAGGGCGCTTTATCGCCTCGCATCTCGCTTTCAGAACATGTCATGGCAGCCTCCGGCGTATGAGGGGTCCGCAACCAAGGATTACGGTGATGTATCCGAAGCAAGCCCTCTGTATCGCAAGAGCCGCCCCGATTAGGAATAGCACCGCGCGCGCGTCAGACGCATTTGCACGCGCGGTGCCTGCTCCTGTCGCCAACAGGAAGGCACGGGGGCAATCGGCCCCCGCTTTCCGGCTCCGTGGGACCGGGAACCGGAAGCGTTGCAGGCGGGCACCGATAAAGATGCCCATCTTGCATGGGCATCACTCGTTGGCCGTGACCTCTTCCGGCACTGCATAAACCGGCGCACCCGATGCAGCTAGTTCCGGCCAGTCCTTGATGACGTTCAGGCCCTGAAGCGGCTGCTGGTATCCCTTGTGGCAGGTCTTGCAGGCGGCCTTGGGCGCGTCGGCATGGATCGGGCCAAGCCGCTCGGCTGGGTAGATATCCTTCAGCGGCACAAGGTATTCGTTGTTGATATCCTGCACCATGCCGATCCCCAGCTGTTCAGTGGACCATTGCGGTGTAACCTCGGCCACTTCGTAGAAGGCGCGTGTATTGTGGCAGAAGGTGCAGTTTACCCCGAGGGAATTGGACACGTAGTTCATCAGTGCATAGGTGCGCTCAGTGTCCTGGATCGTTGCCACGCCGGGGTCGGCAGGGTTGGCCGCCACGCGGCTATCAAGGTCATGGACACCGATCCGGCCATAGTCGAGCAGATAGGCCTCAAGCGCATCCGTCGGCAACGACGTATACTGGCTGCGCAGCGTTGCCCGGTTCTGAATTGCCCCCCACCCCGCAACTGCCGCCGTTTCAACGGGCGCGATACGGAACCAGATGTCAGATGGGACATTCTGGCCGCGATGGCAGGTATAGCAGGTCACGCCAACCTGCTTGTTGGCATTGACATGGCCATCCCAGTTTTCATTGATGCCTTGAGTCATCTGGATCATCCGGCGCGCGACAACCTTGGTGTAAAGGGTGTCCTCACCATAGGTTTCCAGATCGCCGTCCCCGTGACAGTAGGCGCAGCCTTCTTCGGGGGCAACCCACTGCGTCATGGCATTCATCAGTCGGTTGAAATTGGCATCGGTCAGATCCCCCAGCACCTGGACGTTTTCGTAGACGTCCTTGGCCAGGTCTTCTCCGCCTTCGGGGATGTAAGGCGGATCTTCGAAGACATCTTCTATGTCCGGATCGGGTGTTGCCAGATCCGAGACAAACTCGGGCACATGCATGCCGGTGCCACGCGGGCCGGTCTGCATGCTGTCGGTTGGCGCAGGCTGTCCGAGCGTGACCAGCGCGGCGGCAACCACAACCGCGCCCACGATACTGCCGACAAAGATCGCCGGACCATAGATGTCGGTCGGGTTCTCCCTGTTCCACTTGTCGAACCACTTGGGAAACATCGTCTCACTCCTTCCCGATGAAGGCTTCGTAAGACCCGTAAGCCTCGTAGCCAAAGCTGCCGTCATACTGGGGCGCAAAGTTGTGTTCCTGTGCCCAGATGAACCAGTTATCGACCACTGTCCCGGTCAGCAGTATTCCAATGCCGCCGGTGATCGGGGTCAGGACTGCGAACCACCACGCCCAGCGGTGGATCCCCTCCATCGTGGCATTGAACCCCATGGTCCAGCGCCAGAAAAGAGCGGCGCGCTCGGTTGCGGTGCCCCGGTCGATGATCTGCTCCAGCTCGCGGTCACCCCCATAGCGGGTGACCGCCAGGATCGTCGCGCCATGCATGGCAAACAGCAGGACAGAGCCATAAAGAAAGACGATGGAAAGACAGTGGAAAGGGTTGTAGTAGAGGTTTCCGTAACGGATCGAAAAGGCCGTGGTCCAATCCAGATGCGGGAAAATCCCGTAAGGCACCGCCTCGGACCAAGAGCCCATCAGGATCGGCCGGAACAGCCCCAGAACCAGGAACAGCCAGATGGCGGACCCAAAGGCCCAGAAGACATGCTTGCCCATCTTCTGCTCGGCCGCCAGTTGCCAGCTGCGATACCACCAGGCCATGACCGAAAACAGCAGAAGGAAGCTGGCAATGATATACCAGCCTCCATCGTTGAGCGGCGGCATGGAAAGGCCGTATTCCGGGCTTGGCGGCTCCAGCGCCAGCCAGAACAGCTGACGGATGAACTCAGGTATCGACCAGCCCACCTGCGCCAGCATATTGATGCCGATGATGTTGAGCCAAAGGATGCCCGACGCAATCGAGACCACACCGGCCATGCCAAGATTGACGGGGCCGAGCTGAGCGTTTCCAAACCAACCAAGCAGTTTGGAAAATCCGGCCCAGGTCGTCCGGTCCTCGGTCAGCGTGCCAAGGTCGTCGGTGCCCATTTCAGCGGGCCCACGGACCTGTACCTGGGTGAATATGTTCTGATATTCGACACTAAACATGGCTTACATCCCGATTTGCGAGGCCCAGATGGGCAGTTCCAACCACCAGTTCCACCACTCCGGCCAGCCCTTGGTCCAAACGGGGCCCGAGATGATGATGCAAACGGCTGAGAAGAAAACAGCGTTGATCGCCAAGAGGAAACCAAGGCGGTGAATGCCAAGAGTTCCGATCGAATAGCCGATGAAATCCCGAAAGAAGGTGTCTTCGTGATCGGGCGTTTTCATGATCTCGCCCTTTTCCGGGTTGGCCGCCGACAGGATCAGCGCCCCATGCAGCGACAGCGCCAGCGTCGTCGTAAAAAACAGGGTCACCGCCAGCATATGCGCCGGATTGTAGTGGAAATGCAGATAGGCGTAGCCGGTGTTCGAGACCCAATCTAGATGGCTGAAGATCCCGTATGGAAAGGCATGACCCCAGGCCCCCATCAGGATCGGGCGAAAAATCACCAGCGTGACATAGGCAAGGATGGCAAAACTGAAGGCAAAGGGCACGTGGTAACCCATGCCAAGCTTACGGCAGATTTCCACCTCGCGCAGGGCCCAACTGATGAAGCTTGCGGTGGCACAGATGGTAATGAACTGCCACAGGCCGCCTTCGTTCAGGGGCGCAATACCGAGCCCATAGGACAAGTCGGGCGGCTGAATATTGATCAACCAGGGATTAAACGTCCCCTGCTGCGCTGCACCCCAAAAAATCAGGATCGTCCCGAGTATGGCAAAAAAGGCGGTCGTAACTCCAAAGAAGCCCACGTAGAATGGGCCAACCCAAAAGTCGAACAGATCGCCGCCGATCAACGTCCCCCCGCGGACGCGATATTTCTTTTCGAAGCTGAGCAAGGCCATCTTCTTTTCTCCGCGTTAGGCGGCCAGTTCGCAAAGCTGCGCCGGGCCGTCATCTCTGTTGTTCAACATCGTGCGAAACCTCGTCCGACATTGGCTCTGGTCGGTTCGCTGCGGGCAGAATGCCTCCCGCCCGCAGCGGAAGTTTGGGCACGCCTTTACGGCGGACCCTTTGGCTTACTCGGCTGCCATAGCGCGTGATTGCGCGGCGTTCTCGAACCAGTTCACACCGTTCGACAGCACCACGAGATGAATCATCACCGCCAGCAGGAAGAGAAAAACACCCTGTGCCACAAACACACGGCGCGGATCGAATACGAGCCAGATCTTGTAGAACTTTGCCATATCGCCTCTCCTCAGAACCACGGGGCCCAGATGTAGGTCGCCAGGTGGGCGACCACGGCAACCGCCGCGAACAGCCAGAGGCCGCTCATATAGACGGAATGCAGCTCTTGGGCCTGCTCGTCGGTCAAACCTGTGAAGGACAGGTCACCTTTTTCAGACATGTACTTTCCTCCGGAACGTTGCCTGACGCCGCACCCCCTGCGGCCGGGTTGGGGAGTCACCCTCCCCGCCTGTCCACCCATCTGGGCAGTCAGTTCGGATGGCCTTTGAGGGCCATGTCGCTTGCATCCGGCCTTTGGGCGCGGACCTGCAGTCTCAGACTGCGAAGATCATCGGCGTGATGTGTTCCGCCTCGGCCCAGGCCCGTGCCAAAGGCCCGCGCAGGTTCAGTGTTCGGCGCCTGGCAATCTCAACGGTGTAGCGGACCGTTTCAGTGGGCAGCGACACCAGCAGGATCAGCGTGAAGTAGGTGTAGAACTCAACCCCCCGGCGGTTCGACTGCCGCCGCCTTGGAATGTTGGTGGTCATCTCGGCCATAAGTCATTCCTCCTTGTCATGTGTATGCCCCGCACTGGCGTGGGCCGCCGTCAGGGTCGTTGTGTTGTCCATTGCTGCGGATGGTCTGGCAGCAGGGAACAGTCCGGCTACCGTGTCCATGGCAACCCGCCCCGCACCGGCCTCCAGCGCAGCCCGTTCGGCGGCATCGCGATACTGTTTGGCGGCGGAGATGCGGGTCAGAACCGGGTGACGTGCCACGATGCGGTTCAACGCCGCCTGTGCATCGGCGTCCCAGGGCATGTCCCGACGCAGCCGTGTTGGCGTGGCCTCTGCCGCGTCCATTTCAGAACCAAGCGGAAGAATGTGGAACAGCGCATCGAACAGCCCGTTGCAGACCTCCTGCAAGAGGTAACTCGCCCCGGCATAACCCATCATCGGCGTGCCGGTATGACGCCGGATGGCTGCGCCCGGAAAACTTGCCGGGATAAAGGTCGGTTGCGGCCCATGCCCCCCACCGCCCCCCGCGCGCAGCTCCGCAAGGTACATTTTCTCGTTGATCGATCCCATGACCACCAGCGGGCGCTTAGCTTCCAGGAGGGCGCGCACCTCGGGGTTGTTGGTTTTGGTGCCTGCCTTGCGCGCCACCGCAAAGGCGCAGGGGAAACCCAGATCTCCCTCAAGGTAATGACGCACCCCGCGGGCGTAGGTTTCATTTGCTACGATGGCAAAGCTCGCAGTGGCATAGAAATCCTGGGTGACAGAGCGCCAAAGATCCCAGACCGGTTTCAGCGTCGAGTGTTTTTCGCGCTCGATGAAAGGCTCTGGATCCAGATCCAGAAGCTCACCCAATGTGCGCAAGAATCTGGTTGTGCTGTCTACGCCAAACGGCGCCTGCAGATAGGGTTTGCCCAGAACCTCGGCCAGGCCGCGTCCGAATTCGCGGTACATGCAGATGTTCACGTCTGCATTCACCAGATTGCGCATCTCCGCCAGATGGGCGCCCAGCGGCATGATCATGTTCACTTCGGCCCCGATCCCTTCGACCAGACGACGGATTTCCGCAAGGTCGGACGGCATGTTAAAGGTGCCATACATCGGCCCCAGGATATTTACGCGCGGCGGGGCACTGTCGGGACGGGCGGTCTCCTTTGGCATCCGCCCCTTGGTCTGACCGAACTCGGTGAAAAGCCAGGTCATGGCGCGGTCCGCGGCCTCCCACTGGTCCTCATCGATCGTACGCGGCAGGAAGCGTTTCAGGCTGGTACCCTCGGGCGTGACGCCGCCACCTATCATCTCGGCAATGGAACCTGTCACGACCACGGCGGGCAAGGCCGGATCAAGTGTGCCCCAGGCTCGCTTCATCGCGCCTTCGGTGCCATCGCGGCCCAGCTCTTCCTCGCCAAGCCCCGTGACAACGATCGGCAGCTCGTGCGGGGGCAAGGCATCAGTGTAATGCAGCACCGAGGTTACCGGCAGGTTTTCACAGCCGACGGGGCCATCGATCACAACCTGCAGCCCTTTGACGGCGGTAAAGGCGTAGACGGCCCCCCAATACCCCCCAGCGCGGTCATGATCCTGGATCAGCATGGCAAGACCTCCGGCCTTGTGCTGCCAAAGTGATCTGCGCTGTGCGACAGGACGGACAAGCAAATACACCTCATATCATCTGCTCCGCCTTGGCTGCACGCGCCTGTTTCTCCAGTTTCTTGGCGTAGCGGTTGCGGAAGTCGGGGCGGCGGTTCGGCTCCCCTTCCCAGACGCCAGCCGCTTCACCCTCGCCAACGCCTTCGAAAAAGCCGCGCATGGCTTCCATGCGGTCTTTGCCCGCGATGGCCGCATTGACCACCTGCGCCAGGCTTCCGGCCCCGGCCGGACCCATCAGGGGGCGCGCCGAAATCAGGTTGGTGAAATAGAGCGCGGGAATGCCCAGCGCCTTGGCTTGTTGCACCACAGGCGTCGTGCCGATGGCCAGATCCGGCTGTAAAGCCTCCATCGCCGCCAGATCATCCTCAAGTGAAGCGCGGTAGGTGACTTTGGCACCCTGCGCCTCAAGCCAGGCCGCATCCTCCGCCGACCAGCGCGAGCGGGCACAGGCGGTGCCCACGTATGGTACCTCAGCTCCGCTTTCGATCAAAAGACGCGCGACCAATAGCTCAGAGCCTTCATAACCTGACACCGTGATCCGCCCTTTTACTGGCGCATTGGCCAAAGCTGCGGTGATAGCGGGAAGGAAGGCGTTCTGCGCGGCAGAAATCTGCGCCTGCGGTACACCAAAGACTTCGCCAATGGAAGCAAGCCAGGCACGCGTGCCCTCCACGCCAACGGGTGCAGAGCCAACGACGGGACGGCCTGCGGCCTCGAATACACGGACGCTGGCGCTGTAGAACGGGTGAATTGCCGCCACCGCGCCGCAGTCCAGCGCGGCGTATAGCTCACGCCACTCCCGGCAGGGAACCACCGGCCCCGCCGCAAGCCCCATCGGAGCAAGCATGGCGCCTATCATCACCGGATCGGCTGGGAACATCTCGCCCAATAGCGCAACTGTGGGCCTGTCGTCGCGGCCACCCTCCGGCGCGGCCACGGGTCCGGCTTCAATCTCGCGGCGCGCAAAATCCAGCATGGCTCCGGCCAGAACATCCTTGGCCTCGGCATGGGTGGGAATACCGAAGCCAGGCACATCAATCCCGACGATGCGTACACCGTCGATTTCATCCGGCAACAGACGCAGCGGCACGCCCGAGGCGGTTGGCACACATAGGTTGGTCAACACGATCGCATCAAGCTTGTCCGGGTCCGCCAGGGCATGGACGCTTTCGCGGATATCCTCGAACAGTTTGCCCGTCACCAGTGTTTCAGAATCGAAAGGCACATAGCCCACCGACCGGCGCGCTCCGTAGAAATGGCTGACAAAGGTCAGCCCGTAAACGCAGCAGGCGGAGCCCGACAGAACCGTCGCCACCCGCCGCATGCGCAGGCCGACCCGCAAGGAGCCAAAGGCCGGGCACATGCTTTGCGGCTTGTCATGGGGGCCTTGCGGATAGTCCTTGGCGAACTGGTCCAGCAGCACTGACTGGCCGGCCATGCGCGCGGCCTTTTCCATCTCTGCGCCAGAATGGCAGCCAAGGCTGTCTGGTCCGTCAGGAGTGGTGCCGACCGGGTCAGACCTTTCGGCTCCGGTCATAACCTCTGCTTCGCCAGAACTGTCGTAGATGCGCTCGCTCATGTGGTGAACCTCAGGGCTGCGCTGCGGTCAGGCGTCGTCATAGATCACCTCCAGGCTGGCCTTGGGCTCAGCGTCCTTGCCGCGCATGTCCGCATCGCTGGCAGGCTCCAGCACCACATCCGCGCCGGTTTCCGATCCGTCAAACAGGGCCAGCAGCCCGTCCTGATCCAGTGGCGTCGGGCGCACCGGGGGCGCCACAGCCGCGTTCATCCCAAGTTCGGCAAATAGCGCGCCCCATTGGCTTTGCTGGGTGCCAACGATCTGATAGTTGGCGCTTTTCTTGCGCAGGTCGTCAGCCTGCGGGATGGCTGCCAGCACCGGAATTCCAGCTGCCTCTGCAAAGGCCTGCGCCTCGCCGCTGCCATCATCCTTGTTGATTACAAGCCCCGCCACGCCCACATTGCCGCCCAGCTTGCGGAAATATTCGACCGCGGAGCACACGTTGTTCGCAACGTAAAGCGATTGCAGGTCGTTGGAGCCGACAAGGATGACCTTTTGCGCCATATCCCGCGCGATCGGCAGGCCAAAGCCGCCGCAGACCACATCGCCGAGGAAATCCAGCAGAACATAGTCGAAATCCCAGTCATGAAAGCCGAGCTTTTCCAAGAGTTCGAAGCCATGGATGATACCGCGCCCACCGCAACCGCGACCTACCTCGGGACCACCGAGTTCCATCGCGAATACACCGCCGCGCTTGAAGCAGACATCGCCGATAGCGACCTCTTCGCCGGCCAGTTTCTTGCGGGTGGAGGTCTCGATAATCGTCGGGCAGGCCTTGCCGCCGAACAGAAGAGAGGTCGTATCGGATTTTGGATCGCACCCGATCAGCAACACCCTCTTGCCCTGCTCTGCCATCATGTGGCTGAGGTTGGCGAGGGTGAAGGATTTGCCAATGCCGCCCTTCCCGTAGATCGCGATGATTTGCGTCATTTTGGTCGTCTCGGTGGGCAGTACATCAGCCAGATCGGCATCTGCCTCCTCTCGCAGCCGCTGATCAAAGGACCGTATATCGTCCTTTAGCTTTGGGGCGTCGGCTTTGGTCACGTCGTCCTTCATGCGGCATGCTCCTTTGGGCGGTCGTCATGGCCCGCCGCGCGCGGATCCCAATCAAGGATCATCTTGAGGCAGGTCGAATCTTCAAAGGCGGTGCGATAGGCCTGCGGCGCGTCATCTGTACTGGCCCGGTGGCTAATGAGCCCGGACAGGGAGAGCGCACCGACTTCAATCAAGGCACGCGTGGCCTCCAGGTCTTTGGGCTGCCATTCCGCCGCCACGCGCAAGCGCACCTCTTTCATGAAGGCGGGCGGGAAAGCAAAGCTCAGCGGTTCGGTGTAAAAACCAGCGAGAACAACCTCGCCGCCCTTGGCGATGCGTCCGATCAGCAGATCCAGCAAACTGCCGTTGCCGGAAGCGTCATAAATCGTGCTGTAATCGCGGCGCGGATCTTCTTCGGGATCGATCACCCGATACCCATCGCCTCCGGTGCGACGCGCAGGAGCGGTCTCCCAGACCGTGGGCGGCGGGCCGCCAGCCGCCAAAACAAGCCGCGCCAGCAAACGGCCCAGCACGCCATGACCGACGATCAAGTCCGGCAGGCCGCGATCCAGCCCTGCCATGGCATGGCGCGCTGTCGCAGCCAGAGCCAAAAGAGCACCCTCTGCTCCCATGCCGCTATCAATCCGCGCTGCTCGCGCCGCATCGGTCACCAGATACCGCGCTGCACCGCCAAATAATCCGCGCGCGCCATCAAAACAGTTGGCGCCGGGAACAAAGACCGCATCGCCTGTGGAAAACCCGCTATCGCGGCCTGCTTCGACCACGATGCCGCTTGCCTCGTATCCCGGCACCAAAGGATATCCCATGCCGGGGAAGGGAGGCATTTTGCCCGTGTAAAAGAGTTTCTCGGTCCCGGTGGAAATGCCGGAATGCGCCACCTCAACCACCAGATCACTGGCGCCAGGCTCGCTGAGCGTCAGGCAATCGATTGCCAAATCGCCCGGACCTTTCAACAAGATTGCATCTGTTTGCATCATCTTACCCCGCTCTGCTTCGAATCGACTTTCGATGTCAGAGCATCCTCCCAGTTATGTGTAAGCTTACATTGACACCTATTAATGTCAATTCATAGTGACGCATTTTCGCGCGTATGCTGTCAGCCTGGCTTGACCGCACTCAGTACAGAGGTCACGAAAGGCCTTTGCGAGCGCGGCATTTGCGGCTGTCCGAACCCGGCCTGGCGCAGCATTTGGCCAAGCTCCTGTGCTGACCGGCAGCGCCCGGTGCGCATGGCCAAAGTATAGAAGGCAAAATAGACATCGGTGTGAGGATCGGGCCGTGTGCCGCCCGACATCGGTTCGGAAATGATGATCCGCCCACCGTAAGGCAAAGCCTCGAAGACCTTGCAAAGCACGCGCATCACGGTCTCATCGTCATGATCATAGAGCACCCGGATCAGCGAAATGGCATCGGCCCCTTTCGGAAGTGCATCGGTTCGAAAGGAACCGGCAACGACCGTGATCGAGGCATCAGTGCATCCC
Source organism: Phycobacter azelaicus (assembly GCF_014884385.1). Taxonomy (NCBI): domain Bacteria; kingdom Pseudomonadati; phylum Pseudomonadota; class Alphaproteobacteria; order Rhodobacterales; family Roseobacteraceae; genus Phycobacter; species Phycobacter azelaicus. The sequence goes on from NZ_WKFH01000003.1 coordinate 465,675, forward strand.
GCAACGACCTCGGGCAGATCAAAGAGCACCCGCTCGACTCCATCCGCCACACGATGAACTTCATCAAGGAACACACCAGTACCGCCACCCACATCCAGCAGGCGCGACACGCCAGTGAGGCTGATCTGCGCCAATGTATCCTGCGCCACAAGCCGCTGCGACTGGGCCATCAGATCGGAATAGCGCGCAGCGACTTCGGGCGGGGCGGAGCCTCCAAAGACATAGGGCCAAACCCCAGCCAGTTCGGTCTCGACGTCGCCGCGAAGCAGCGCAACCGGGTCGCTCATGTCCCGGTAAAAGGCACCGTGATGGCGGATCATCTCTGAAAGGCCCGGCACCCCGGTCAAGGCAGCCCCTTGCCGGGTCAGCCCAAACCGCCCGCCTTTGAGGCGTCGCAAAAGCCCGATACCGGCACCGGCCTGACAGAGTATCTGCATTCGATCCGGGGGAAGCGCGGCGAAACGCGCAAGCGTCTCCACACTCTCCGGGCCCGCAAGCAACCGTCTCGGCAGATCCAACTCCACCAGCGCCAGAAGGACCTGAGCCCGCACGAACCCTTGAACGAGATCAAAAAGCCCCGCACCGTCCCGGCGGGCAAAACGACGTGCTATGGGCAGGCGCGCGGCAAGACGCTGCAGACCAGGTCGGGCAACAAGACGGTAGAACCACCCAGGCGTCAGCGCCAAAGCCATCAGCTGCGGGCCGCCAAGGCGGCTTCGGGCATGATGCGCTTGGCCGTATGGTTGACCATCTGGGCCAGCGCCGCCTCACCCGGGCAGGCCGGAATAGAGGCAATGGCTCCGGCCAGAATATCGCGCAGCCGCTGGGCGGCCCCTTCAATGCCGTATCGCGCCACCGCATTCGGGCGACCGTGCAGATCATCCTGACCAACCGGCTTGCCCAGCTCTGCCGCACTGCAAAGCGCATCTCGCAGATCGTCGGCAACCTGGAAGGCCTGACCAATGCGGTCGCCAAGCTCAAACCACGGCTCAGCCTCCTGTCCGGCGCTGATGGCGCCCATCTGGGTGGCCGCAATGAACAGCGCACCCGTCTTCGAACGATGGTAGGCATGCAGATCAATGACCGGCTCACTTTCCCAGCCCTGTCCTGCACAGATGCCCTCCGGCATACCGCTGCGGCGGGCCAGAGCCGACACCAACTGCGCCATCCGGTCCGGTGCCTCCTGAGCGGTCTTTGCCAGCGTCTCAAAAGCGAGCATGATCAGGCTATCCCCTGTCAGTACCGCAAGCGGTTCACCAAAGGCCCGATGCACCGAAGGCTTTCCACGCCGCATGTCGGCATCGTCAAAACACGGCAGATCGTCATGCACCAAGCTGGCACAATGCATCAGTTCAAGCGCCGCCGCCGCCGCATTCGTGACCTGTGGATGGTCGTCTCCGCAGGCCAGAGCCACCGATACCAATATGGTCGGCCTGATGCGCGCTCCTCCCGGACTTGTGGCATAGTCTAGCGCCGCCGCCAGCCGGGCCGGAGCCTGAACACTGGCGCCACCGGCGGATGCAGGACAAGTTGCAGCGGCATCTCCTTTTTGCGCGTGACTTACCGCTGCGGTTACCGCCGCATTGATCCGGAGCTTCAGGTCCATAGTGCCTCTCCCGCCAGGAAAACTGAATGTCACTCAAATATGACATCACTGTGTCAATTAAAGTGGACATGTTTGCAAAACGAGTCAAGAATTCCTCTATGACGAAGCAGCCCGCCACAGACAGCTCCAAACCTCTCGCCGCTCTTGTGGTCGGTGCCGGGGTGGGCGGCTTGGCGACAGCCATGCGGCTTCAGGCTGGCGGCATGTCCGTGACACTGATCGAACGCGCGCAGACGCCGGGCGGCAAGATTCGTACGGTCCCCTCTGTCGCCGGTCCGGTCGAGGCCGGTCCCACCGTTCTGACCCTAAGGTCAGTGTTCGACGACTTATTCCAAGCCTGCGGAACCCGTCTGGACCAACATGTGACCATGGTTGAGCAAAAGGTTCTGGCCCGGCACTTTTGGCCGGACGGCAGCAGCCTGGACCTTTTCTCAAACCCAGACCAAAGCGCCGACGCCGTGGCCGCCTTTGCCGCTGAACCGGCGGTGAGGGCCTTCCTTCGCTTCTGCCGCGAGGCCAGCGATCTTTTCGAGGCCTTTGAAAGGCCAATGATGAAGTCCGGAGATCCGAGACAAATAGCTCTTTTGCATGCAGCATTGAGACATCCCAAAAACCTGCCGTTGCTGCTGCCTTACGCGACCATGCGCAGTCACCTCAAACGCCGGTTTGCCGATCCACGACTCGCGCAACTCTTTGGACGCTATGCCACCTATGTCGGTGGCAGCCCGGGTGCCACGCCCGCACTTTTGTCTCTGATCTGGGACGCCGAAGCCCGAGGCGTCTGGCGCATTGATGGCGGCATGACACGGCTTGCAGAGGCAATGACCAACTGTTTTATCGGCCTTGGCGGTGATCTGCGACTGGCAACAGCTGTCTCCAGTATCGATGCTTCGGCAGAGAAAGTGCGCGGTGTCACGCTTTCCGATGGGAGCTGCCTTCATGCGAATACGGTGGTGTTCAACGGCGATCCCCGCGCTCTTGCGCGGGGTCTACTTGGTCCGGACGTCGCACATGTGGCACCTCAAACCTTGAAACTGCCGCGCAGTCACTCTGCGCTTGTGCTGTCTTTTGCCGCCAGCGCCGAAGGAGTCCAACTGGCTCATCACAACGTGTTCTTCGCTTCGGATCCTCTGAGTGAGTTTGCCGACCTCGCTGCTGGACGGATCCCTCAGACGCCCTCGATCTACCTGTGCGCTCAGGACCGGGGCACCGGAAGACCCGCACCAGATGGCACGCCGGAACGGTTCGAAGTCATTCTCAATGCTCCACCTCTTTCGGGTGATGCATCACAAGACACCTTTGAGGAGGCCACCGTATGCCTGAAACGGATCTGCCGCACACTTGCAGGTTTTGGCCTGACGCTGACACCAATCGCGCCGCCTCTGGAGAGGCAACGCGAGATGAGCCAGGCAACGCCCCGCGATTTCGAGAGACTTTTTCCAGGCAGCGCAGGATCCCTATACGGGCAGAGCCCGCACGGGCTGACCGCGGCCTTAAAACGGCCGAGGGCGACAACGCCAGTGCGGGGGCTTTACCTGGCGGGCGGAGGCACCCATCCGGGGGCGGGAGTTCCGATGGCTGCGCTCTCAGGACAGCACGCGGCCGACGTGATCATGAGGGACCTCGGTTTGACCTGAAAGTGCCTCCCGACGGCTATGCCTGGTGGTACATGGATGCGCTATCAGATTGCGGCACGCGCGCCCTGTCGGTCATCGCTTTTATCGGCTCTGTGTTTTCCCCCTGGTATGCCTGGAGCAGGCGCCGCGCCCCTGACAACCATGTGTGTATGAACGTGGCCACCTATGGCCCGCGCGCGCGATTTACCATGACCGACCGGGGGTCCTCCGCTTTGCGCCAAACAGAAAACAGGCTGACCATAGGCCCGTCCAGCATGTCCTGGACCGGAGACCGGCTGATCATCTCAGTCAATGAGCGCGGCGCCCCGCCCGCCTTTGGGTATCTGCGCGGTACAATCACGCTTACTCCTAGTGCCGTAACCCAAGTGGAGCTTCCGCTGACCCGCGATGGTGCCCACGTCTGGCGGCCCTTCGCCCCATCCGCAGGTGTCCAGGTCGATCTGGAGGGAGACGGCAACACCTGGCAGGGGCATGGGTATTTCGACGCCAACTTCGGCATCCGGGCGCTGGAGAAGGATTTCTCCTTCTGGACTTGGGGGCGGTTTCCGATGCCTGATGGCAGCGCAGCCTGTTTCTATGACGCTATCCGCCGCGATGGCAGCACCCTAGCTCAGGCGATCCGATTTGACGCGGGCGGCGTGCCTCGCCCCATCACGGCGCCGCCCCTAACCCCCCTGCCCCGATCGCTGTGGGCGGTGCGCCGTGAAACCCGCGCTGATCCAGGGTTTCTGCCGCGCCAATGCCTCGCCATGTTGGATGCCCCCTTCTACACGCGCTCAGCGGTCCAAACGCAGATTGGTGGGCACATGACGACAGGTGTGCACGAGGCTTTGGATCTCAGGCGCTTTCGCTCCCCGCTGCTCAAACCCATGCTGGCCATGCGGGTGCCGCGCGTTTCGCGCTGGCGCTTTTCTGAGTGATGCGATGGATCACACGCCGCTTCAGGTAGCCACGTCCTGGCCACCTTTGGCGACATCCGGGTTCAAACGCCACACCGCAGCATTCAGCGCTGCGGCGATCGAAACCCATGCAAGATATGGCAGAAACAACAACCCTGCCAACCAGTCGACCTGCCAGAGCGCAACCATGCAAGCCGCAACAGCACCCCATAGAAGGACCAGCACCAGCATCCCTGCCCTGATCCGACGCAGACCAAAGAAAACGGGCGTCCACAGCGTGTTCAGCGCAATCTGCAAAGCCCACAGCGCCATGGCGAGCCCGCTCCCCTCCGCCCCGGCGACCCGCGCCGCAGCGGCCGCCATACACAGGTAAAGCGTTGTCCAGGCCACCGGGAAAAGCCAGTCCGGCGGGGTCCAGTTTGGCTTGTTCAGCGCGCGATACCAGGCCCCTGGCGGAAACATCGCTCCGGTGGCCCCGGCCGCGAAACAGGCCCCAAGGAAGATGGCAAAAAGTGCGTAAGTCATATCATAGAGGTAGAGCTTCTGCGCTCCGGCATCAAGCGAGCTCTGCGCCTTTGATCCTGCTCTGCCAGGTGCGCCATTGTTTCGATCAAGGTCTCGGACCAGCCTCGCAAGGCCGTCTCCGGCGCTGCCGCAGCCTCAACGAGGAATGCCGTTTCCGGCAGGGGCGGAGCGTAGATCAGCGCCGAACGCGGCATTATGGACGTGCCTGCCGCCCGCATCGCGGACAGCATCAGCCACATCACCTTTTGGCCGCCACTGGTATGCGCTCGTCCTCGGAACGGATCACAGTCTGCGCGCCGCAGCTGCCTGCCGATCCCAGCATAAATATAGCGCGCCGCAAATATGCCGGGCCGGGCGGCGGCGGGCAGGCCCTTAACTCCCGTCTCAGAGCGAGCATAGAGCCAGCCCGCCGTATCCAACAGGCGGCGCACCACACCAATGAGTTCCGGAGCAGCTCCCGGAGCATTGAGAAATGCATGCGGATCGATACGGGCTTCCCGCAGCCATTCCAAAGGAAGATAGAGGCGTCCTTCCTCTGCGTCCTCGGCCACGTCTCGTGCGATATTGGTCAGTTGCATCGCAACGCCGAGATCGCAGGCCCGCGCCAGCACGTCCCTGTCACGCACCCGCATCAGGACGCACATCATTGCGCCAACGGCGCTGGCCACCCGCGCGCTATAGGCAGTAAGCGCGCTTAGATCCTCATACCAGCGCCCCTCTGCATCCCAGGCCAGCCCCTCTAGCAGGGCCTCGGGTAAGGCGCGGGGCATCTGGAAATCCTCGACCACCGCCGCAAAGGCACGGTCCTGCGGCGCATTGCGCGGGCGCCCCTCATAGACAAGCGACAAGCGATCGTGCAGGCGCAGGACAGCATCTGCCTTTTCCTCGGTCAGATCGACCGCATCGTCTGCAAGACGGCAAAAGGCATAAAGTGCAAGGGCAGGATCCCGGACCTTTGCAGGCAGAAGCCGCCCTGCCGTATGGAAGGAGCGTGAGCCATGGCGGATCGCCTCGCGGCAATGGTCCATATCCACAGCATTGATCATGAGAGCCTCCCCGCGGCTACCTGCGCAGCATCTGGCACCAGCTTGTCCAGCACCTCGGCACTGGAAACCACGCCCGGCAGCCCGGCCCCTGGATGGGTCCCCGCACCCACAAGGTAAAGACCATCCACCTCTTCGCTGATGTTGTGCGGGCGGAACCAGGCGCTTTGAAGGATACGTGGCTCAAGCGAAAACCCGGCTCCGTAGGGCGACAGGTAGCGGTCACGGAAGGTTTCGGGGGTGAACACCTCTGAGGCCGTAAGCCGCCCGCTCAGCCCAGGCAAAAGCTGCGTTTCAAGCACCTCCTGCACGCGCCGCCGGTAGGGTTCAGCCTTTTCGCTCCAATCCACCGGAGTCTTTCCGCCCAAATGCGGTACTGGCGAGAGAGCGTAAAAGGTATCGCCTCCATCGGGAGCAACGCCCGGATCGGTCACAGAGGGTCGGTGCACGTAAAGGCTCATGTCCTCTGCCAGCCGCCCCTTGATGAAGATATCATCCACAAGGCCCCGATAGCGCGGCCCGTTCAGCACCGTATGGTGCCCGACATCCGGCCAGAGATCCCGCGTGCCTTTGGTACCAAAATACCAAACAAACAGCCCCATGGACCAACGGGACCGCCTGAGCTTTGCGTCAGTCCAACGCCGCTTAGGCCGTTTGCGCAAGAGCCGCCCATAGGTGTGGCCAGCGTCGGCATTGGACACCACCACGTCAGCCTCCAGAACCACGCCATCATCAAGACGCACGCCAAAGGCGCGAGCACCCTCGACGAGGATTTCATCAACATCCGCCTGCATCCGCAGAACGCCGCCCTGGGCGGCGATCACCTTTGCCATGGCCTCTGCAATGGCTGCGACACCGCCGATGGCATAGTGCACCCCAAAGGCCTGCTCGAGATGGCTGACCAGTGCGTACATGGAGGTCACCCGGAACGGATCCCCGCCAATAAAGAGCGGGTGAAATGAGAAGGCCATGCGCAGGCGCGGATCGCGAAACCGCCTGGCGGCATGGGTGTAGACGGATCGATCTGCCCGCAACAGGCCAAAGCGCGGCAGCGCCTTGATCAGATCCCACAGACGGTGCATCGGGCGGCGCCCCAGATCCTCGAACCCAAAGGCATGGCGCGCTTCTGCATCGCTCAGAAACTGATCATAGCCCGCCACATCCTGAGGCGACAGCTGTGCAATCTGCTTGCGCACGCGGGCCGCGTCCCCTGACATTTCAAAGCGGGATCCGTCGGGCCAGCGGATTTCATAGAAAGGATCAAGAGGCCGCAGATCCACGTCCGCGTCAAACGACCGGCCGCAGGCGCGCCATAGATCCCGAAACACATCCGGCACCGTCACGATCGTCGGGCCAAGATCAAAGCGATGCCCCTGTCGCCATAGCGCCGAGCCCCGCCCCCCCGGCACATCCAGCCGGTCGAGGACCGTCACGCGATACCCCTTGGCACCCAGCCGCATAGCCGCAGCAAGACCGCCAAGACCCGCGCCGATGACGACGGCATGGGGCGCCTCCATGCGGGCGGCCATTGGAGCAAGCGAGGGATCGACGCGTGTCATCATAGAGAAACGCTAGCACTGTCAATTTAAATTGACAATCATCTCTTTCCCGACAGCGCCGAACGTGTCACACTAAACTGACACGCAGTCACAGGGAGAGTCGACCGCATGCAGGTCGTCACGCTAAGCCTCTATCGTTTTGACGGTCCGCGCCTTCGCACCTGGGCCTTTCTCATGATGGGCGCGGCACGGCTGATGCTGCCAAGGGTTGTTGGTCTTGAGTTCTGGAAGCTCTGCGGCACCGGCGTCGGTGAGGGATTCACCCCAAGACTGTTTCCCGACGAGGTTGCCGTGCTCTGCGCCTGGCCATCTCTGTCCGCCGCCCGCCACAGGCTGGCTCATGCCAAGCCGTTCACCGCATACAGTCTCAGGGCCAGCGCCGAAGTGACGTTTTTTCTCATGCCAACCTCTGCGCGCGGATCTTGGGCCGGCGTTGAACCATTCAGACCAGAGGAAGACCACTCCCGCGGCCCTTTGGCCGCGCTCACCCGTGCTACCGTAAAGCCCCTGCGCAGCCTGCGCTTCTGGCAGCGGGTACCGGATATCTCTGCAGGCATTGGCCGCGACCCGAACGTCCTGTTCAAGATAGGCATCGGCGAGGTGCCATTACTCCACCAAGTAACTTTCTCGATATGGCCGGACACGGCCAGCATGGCTCAGTTCGCCCGCAAAGACGGCCCCCATGCCAAAGCCATCCGCGCCGTGCGCGAGGGCAACTGGTTTCGCGAAGAACTATATGCCCGGTTTCGCGTCCTCGACATCGAGGGCCAATGGCCGGGCCCCGCAACAAAACAATCCTTCAACCATCTGATGACCGGAGCCGAGACATGACCGCATTCCCCTTTGCCGCCATCGTCGGACAGGACGCCATGAAAACGGCAATGATCCTCACCGCAGTCGAACCACGCCTGTCTGGCGTTCTGGTATTTGGCGATCGGGGCACCGGCAAATCCACCGCTGTGCGTGCATTGGCAGCACTGCTGCCCCCGATCACGGTGGTTCGGGGTTGTCCGATCAATTCTGAAACACCCGAGGCTGTCCCGGCCTGGACATCTGTTGCCGAGGCCGAACTCAAAAGCCGCCCAACCCCAGTGGTGGACCTGCCCCTTGGCGTGACAGAAGACCGCGTGACCGGTGCGCTCGACATAGAGCGCGCCCTGGTGCACGGAGAAAAGACGTTTCAACCCGGCCTTCTGGCGCAGGCCAACAGGGGGTACCTCTATATAGACGAGGTGAACCTCCTGGAGGACCACATCGTTGACCTTCTGCTGGATGTGGCGCAATCGGGGGAAAACCTGGTTGAGCGCGACGGTCTGTCGATCCGGCATCCGGCCCGTTTTGTTCTCGTCGGCTCGGGCAATCCCGAAGAGGGAGAACTGCGCCCGCAGCTACTGGACCGGTTCGCCCTGTCGGTAGACATCACCTCTCCGACCGATATCGAAGAGCGGATCGAAGTGATCCGGCGCCGTGATGCTTTCGAAACTAACCCAGATGCCTTTCTGGCCACCTGGGAGCCGGAGCAGGCCTGGATACGCGATCGGATCCTCACTGCACGTCGCGCCCTGGATACGATTGAAGTGCCCGAGGCAGCACTGCGCGATGCTGCTGAACTCTGCATGACACTTGGCGCCGACGGACTACGCGGGGAACTGACACTGATCCGGGCCGGACGCGCGCTCGCCGCCTATGAGGCCGCGCCAAGGGTTGTGCGCGACCACCTGCGCCGCATTGCCCCTATTGCCCTCTCCCATCGTCTGCGCCGCGACCCGCTGGATGAGGCAGGATCAGTCACACGCGTGACCCGCTGCACCGAAGAAGTCCTGGGATGACCTCTACCGCGCGCCCAGATGACAGCCTGCCCCAGACAGGTGTGGAACGCGCCAATCTGGCCATGCGCATGGCAGCGCGCGATCCCGATGGTCTCAAAGGCGTGATCTTGCAGGCCAGAGCTGGCCCACTTCGAGATGCCGTGGTCGCCACACTGCCAGCGCAGACCGTCCGCATCCATGCGGGCATCGGGTTGGAAGCGCTGACCGGCGGTCTGGATCTGGCTCAAACCCTCGTTGAGGGGCGCGCAATTCTGCGCGAAGGGCTGCTGGACAGGCCCGGCTGGCTCCTGATTTCGATGGCAGAGCGCCTGCCCCGAGAAATCGTCGCAGTTCTGAGCCAAAGGCTTGACCGCAAGGGGACGGGCCCGGTCCTGCTACTGGATGAAGGGCAAGAACCAGACGACCGGATCGACGCTGCACTGGTGGAGCGCGTGGCGCTGCATGTATCACTGTCCGAGGATGAGCGCCTTCAGAATCCTCACCTTTCAGCTGTACCTTCATCACCTTTCCGGGGCGCTCGTGCGAGCCACGCAGCCGAAGACACCGCCACCTTGGCTGCATTGGCCTGCAGGTTTGGCGTCAACAGCTTGCGGGCGCCCCTTTTTGCCCTGCGCAGCGCTCAGGCGATTGCCGGCTTGCAAGAGCGGGACAACGTTCAGCCAGGTGATCTTGCCCAAGCCGCAGCGCTGAGCCTGGCGCACCGCGCAACCTGCCTGCCCGACTCACCGGTGCCTCCGGACGCAAAGGACAGCCCATCGCCGAACACGCCAGACACCTCCCGGCCGGTCGATCCGGCGACTGTCAGCGACAGCCTTCCTGAGAGTATCTTGCTCGAGGCCGTCCGTGCTGTTCTTCCCACGGATCTTCTGAGCCGACTTGCGGGCGGAACAAGTGCTGTGAGGCGCTGCGCATCAGGCGCAGGACAAAGGAAGACCGGCAACCGTCGCGGACGTCCGCTGCCAGCGCGGCGCAAACGGCCAAGCGGCCGCGAAAGGCTCGATATTATTGCCACCCTGCGCGCCGCAGCCCCTTGGCAAAAGATCAGGCGCAGTGCAGAGGCGACGCCCGGCCCGAGAATCTGGCCATCGGACCTGCACGTCCGGCGGTTCGAGGATCGCTCGGACCGACTCTTGATCTTTGCGGTTGATGCTTCGGGGTCCGCCGCCCTTGCGAGGCTCGCAGAGGCAAAGGGCGCGGTGGAGTTGTTGCTTTCGCAGTCTTATGCCACGCGCGACCATGTGGCCCTGATTGCCTTTCGGGGCCAGGCCGCTGAGCTGTTGCTGCCACCAACCCGCTCTCTTGTTCAGACCCGCCGACGCCTTGCAGCCCTGCCCGGTGGCGGAGGCACGCCGCTGGCCGCAGCGCTGAAAATCGCGGGAGAAACAGCATTGGTCGCACAGCGACACGGGCTGAGTCCGGCTTTGGCTCTGTTGACGGATGGCCGCGCAAATGTGGCTCTGGATGGTTCTGCCGACCGGGCGGCAGCCCAAAAGGATGCCCAGCAGATGGCGCGTTGGATCTATGGGCTTGGCTTGCCTGGAACGGTTATCGACGTTGGCCGCAGACCACGTGATCAGCTGGCAGTGCTTGCGGCTCTGCTCGGCGCCAACTACACGCCCCTGCCCCACGCCGCCGCCGAGGGGTTAAGCCGGGTTTTACATGACAGTCTGGCGTGAGCCATGCGCTGGCCGCCTCCTTCGGATTGGCCGTTTGCAGCCCATTCCCGGCAGATCTCATGTGCGCCGCATCGCTGGCATGTGCAGACGCTCGGGGACGGGCCGGAGATCCTGCTTCTGCATGGCGCTGGCGGTGCGACCCACAGCTGGCGCGGGCTGGCGCCATTGTTGGCCCACACCCATCGGGTCATAATGGTCGACTTGCCCGGGCACGGCTTCACCCAGTCTCCGGCGATGCGCGCAGGCCTTGCTGCAATGGCCGCAGACATCGCCGCGCTGGCGATCGCCGAAAGCTGGTCTCCAATAGCCATCGTCGGCCACTCTGCAGGGGCTGCACTGGCGCTGGAGCTGACCCTCCGTCCGAATCTTTGGCACCAGCGCCCGATGGTCATCGGCATCAATCCGGCGCTAGCACCATTCGATGGCGTTGCCGGTTTTCTTTTTCCACTGATGGCCCGGGTGCTTGCGGGCAGTTCAATCTTGCCCGCCCTGTTTGCCAGGATGGCCACACCCGAGGTCGCCAAACGCCTGATCGAAGGCACCGGTTCGCATCTCACTTCAGACGGCTACAGGCTCTATGCGCGGCTATTGCGGGATCAGAACCATGTTACCGGAGCATTGCAGATGATGGCCAACTGGAATCTGGAGCCGCTACTTGCTGCCCTGCCCCGGATTGAGAACCCAGTACACTTTATCACTGGCGATGGCGATGGCGCTGTAGCTCCCACCGTTGCTGAGCGGGCCGCTGCGCGAATGTCAGATACGGATGTGATCTGCCTCGATGGCCTCGGTCATCTGGCCCATGAGGAGGATCCGGACAAAGTTTTCAACATAATCTGTCAATGGACCCAATCGACATCGCCATAAGAACACTGGCATCTGACTGCAGGCTTTGTTCTGGACAAGCCCAAAGGGTGTTCTACATCCCCTCCGTTAGCGCGTGCGAGGAGTAACCGATGAGCCAGAAGATTGACGAAGAAACGCTGAAACAACGCTACGAAGAGGGCATTCGTGCGTTCGAGCGACAGCGCGGTCAGCGCGCGGGTGAGGCTCAGGCCCTTGGCGTGCTTTTTGAAGGCTACGGTGATCTTCACACGCAAAACCCCTGGCTTCCAAAAGCCGGGCGGCTCGCGATGTTGTTCTGCTTCAACTTTGCCTGCATCGCTCCGGTGCTACTGATGCTCTTCGTGATCCTGTAATCTAGTGGATCAGAGCCGCTCAACATCGGGCTCTTTGGCAAAGATCATATGGGCGTGGTTTGCAAGGTAGACCTTAAGCCACGGGGTGAAACGCCGAGGAGTCGCAGCGATCTCTTGCGTCAGCTCAAAGCGCGTCACCCATCTCAGGTCCATCACCTCGTGGAGGTTGGGCGAAAGGGTCATTCTCGGAATCGCCTGCGCAGTGAAGATCTCAACCACTTCATGCTCCACGAGACCATTTCCCACATCTGCACGATATTCGACCTGTCCACCACGCCGCAGGGTGAGCCCGCTGAGGCCAAGTTCTTCGTCAAGGCGCCGCCGGGCGCAATCCAAACCTGTCTCATCCCAGTGCGGATGCGTACAACAGGTATTCGTCCAAAGACCGGGCGTGTGATACTTACCCAAAGCTCGCCGTTGCAGCAAAATCTGTTCGCCGCGCAGCACGAAAACGGAAACGGCCTTGTGCCGTAGGCCCCGCCGGTGTGCCTCCAGCTTTTCAACGGGCGTCAGCCTGCCTGCAACCCAGGCGGGAATCATTATCGTCATGTGAATTCCGGCCGCACCAGCCCGCTGAGATGCGCGAGGTTTTTCAAGCCGATCCGCAGATGCGCCAGGGGCCGCGCGGTCACCAGCTTCTTGTTCATGTAGGCCTCGAACGTCAGGCGCTGGACGTCCACGTCATGACACAGGCTCACAAACCGTTCGCGGCGCATGTCCGATTTGTAGTAAGCGCCCTGCATCTGCCCCAACACGCGGAACACCATCCGGTGCTCTCGCATGAACAGTTTGCGTGCAAGGGCCAACTGCGCGGGTTCACCGGTGGCCAAAGCTGCCAGAGCGGCAGAGGCTGCAACCCGACCGCCGATCATTGCATAGTATATGCCTTCACCGGAACTGGGAGCGACAACGCCGGCAGCATCTCCAGCGAGAACCACATCCCGTCCGTTGTCCCAGCGTTTCAAAGGTTTCAGGGGAATGGGTGCGCCTTCCCGGCGAAAGGTTTCACACTCTGCAAGGCCGGAGGACGCCCTCAACCCCGCTGTCGCCGCCTTCAAATCCACCGAGCGCACATAGGTACCCATACCAACCGAAGCAGAGGCCCCATGCGGGAACACCCAGCCATAAAAATCAGGGCTGACCCGGCTGTCATAGATGACATCGCAGCGTTCGGGATCGTAATGTTCTGACGGTTCTGGCGCTGCGACGATCTCGTGATAGGCAAAGACCAGTGGCGTCTCCACTCCGCCAGCGATCTCTTGTTCGGCAACCCGCGAGCGGGCCCCATCGGCGCCGATTACGATGCGACAGGCGACGCGGGTCTCAGCGCCATCGTCCCGGTTTCGATAGATGACAAAGCACCGTCGGCCTTCGCGCGACAGACGCAGAAAGGTTCCGGTCAGCCGAACTGCCCCGGCATCCTCAGCGCGGTCGCGGAGGAAAGGATCGAAATCCTTGCGATCCACCATACCGACAAAGCCGTTTTCTATGCCGATGTCGACCTTTCGACCAGTCGGGGACACCATCCGGGCGGTGGTGATCCGGGCAATGATCTGCGAATCCGGCACCTCGAAGTCACGGATCAAGCGAGGCGGGATCGCGCCGCCACAGGGTTTGATACGACCGTCGCGATCCAAAAAGGCGACGCTACACCCGGAACGGGCGAGGTCCTCCGCAGCGGTCGCGCCCGCGGGCCCTCCGCCTACAACTATCACGTCAAACATCTGGCTATTCTCCCGGTACGAGTTCCCTTTCATCCGCCTGATCGGCGCTGAGCCCAAGCGACAAGGCAAGCCCCGCTGCAAGCAGGAACAACAGCCCCTCTGCGGCGAAAACGGCTCCATAGGCAACAGCATCATCACTGGTCAGCGCGCGCATCACGTCGGCTGCTGCGGTGCCCAGAAAACTGCCCAGTCCAAAGGCAATCGCCTGCGCGGCCCCGAACAGGCCCATGCGCAGCCCCTCACGCCGCTGTTCTCCCTCACGCGCAAGACTCATCATTGCGCCGATCGCGGCCACCGCAAAAGCGCCGTTGCCAAAACCCAGCGTCAGGACATTCGCCTCAATCGGCCAGACCGGCGCGCGGCTCCCCCCAAAGGCCAGAGCCACCAGCGCGCCACCCGACAATAGGCAGCCACCAATGACCCAGAGGCGCATCGGAACAGCAACCCAACGGCGCAAGGCTGTACCCGACAGCAGCACTGCAATCATCCCAAGCAACGCACCCGCATGGTGCATCCCGCCAAGGGCCGTGCTTTGACCGACGCTGAGTTCAAAAACGTGCCCGGCAAAGGGTTCAAGAATGAGGTCCTGCAGATTGTAGGCCAGCATCGAAGCAAAGACGAAGATCGTGAAACGGCGCACGCGAGAACAGCTCCAGAGTTCGCGCAGGATGTCCCGAAAGGCCGCTTTGCCAGCAGGCCGTGCGTCGACCTCTACCAGCGACGGCATCGGCGACCTTTCCTGACCCCAGGTGCCGAGGGTTGCAAAGACGAGGGCCAGCACTGAAACGCCGACAGTCACCCCCATTAGGCGGGCGGGCGTATAGGGATCAAGAAGCTGCCCGGCGGCAATCCCGGTAGCGGCAAGACCGAAGATCATCATGATCCAGACCGCGCTTCCGGCTGCGGCCTGCCGCTCTGCCGCAACGCGGACAGCCAACAGCGCCAGAAGGTTCGTCCCTGCCGCTCCGATCCCGAGCCCAATCAGAATGAACGACGGAACCGCCAGCGCAATTCCAGAGGGCACGGACCATGCCATGACACCCACAGATATTGCCGCGCCTATGGCCCCAAGCCCGAGCAACGCGACGCCACCAACGATCCATGGCCCCCTCCGTCCACCACGTGCATCGGCGCCGTGACCAAAGCGCGGACGCAGGATCTGCGTTGCATAGTAGAAGGATACGAGCAAACCGGGCAGCAGGGCCGGCAACGCCAGCTCAACCACCATCACCCGGTTCATGGTCGCGGTGGTCAGCACGACGACCATGCCAAGGGCCATCTGCACAAGGCCAAGGCGGAGGATATTGAGCCAGGACAGGGTCATAAAGGAGCGCTCAATCCGCGCAGCGCAAAGGCCGCGACCATCATTCCCGAAATGTACATGACGACACCTGTTCCATTGTACCATGGCGCACGGCCCTGTGGGTCTTCCAGCAAAATACGCATGGCCCAAACCTGCCCCATCAGCATGAGACCGATACCCACACCATGCATGGGCCTGTCCCACAGGAAGAGGGCGGCAATGACGACAAGCTGCGGCACCGCCATAACCACAGCCGCCACCTTAGCGGCGCGGGCTGGCCCCAGAGTTACCGGCAAGGAGTTGACCCCTGTTTGACGATCGCCCTCAAAAGCCTTGAAATCGTTGAGTGTCATGATCCCGTGAGCTCCGAGCCCATAGAGCAGCGCAATGGCAATCAGATGCCGTTCCGGCGCGCCGGCGCTGAGAACCGCAGCGCCGGTGATCCAAGGCAGGGTTTCATAGCTCAACCCGACCAGCCCTGGCCCCAAAACGCCTGATCGCTTCAAACGGACCGGCTCGGCGGAATAGGCCCAGGCCGCCACAACCCCAACGACTGTCGCCGCAAACCCCCATGCGCCAAGCTGCCATCCGATCAGGAGCGACAGCCCCGACATGAAGACAGCGATCCAAAGCCCCCATCGGCCCGGGATACGCCCAGACGGGATTGGCCGGTCCGGTTCGTTGATGGCGTCGACATGGCGGTCACACCAATCATTGGCGGCCTGGCTCATACCGCAGACAACCGGCCCTGCCAGAACTATCCCGAGGATGACAAGCCCCCACTTGCCATTCACCCCGGCCCCAGCAGACACGGCGCCGCAGAGGTAGGCCCACATGGGCGGAAACCAGGTGATGGGCTTCACTAGCTGAAGAACGGCCATGGGGTCAGGCCAGCGGCGTGACTGTATGATTTGAATGACACTCATGTGTCTACATTGCCTGACATATGGATGTCACGCAAGTGAGTGGATGTCACGAAAGAGAGTCTCTGCGGTGCCTCAGCTGCCTGATTTTTCCAAAAGCCCGTATTTGCGCAGCTTTACATAAAGGCTCTGACGGGACAGGCCCAGCATCTCAGCCGCTGCCGCGCGGTTGTTGCGCGTCAGCTCAACGGCGGTTTCTATGCAGATCCGCTCGATGACCTCGTTCGATTCGGCGAGGATTTCTTTTAAAGAGGCGGAGCCGACCAATTCCGCCACATCCTTGTCCATGGGAGCAGACAGTCCGGGGCTGCTTGGTGCACTCCTGAACGCATTGACCCGGCTTGCGTCGCGGATCACAAAACCAACCGACGGGTGCTCGCGGTTGTTAAGATAGGTGACCGACATCTCCACCGGTGTTTCTGCACCAAAGGCGTTGATCAGTTTGGTCGCGTAGATACGCATGTGCCCTGATCGCAAGGCGTTTTCCAGCACCACACCCAGATCAATCTGTGACCGGGCAAAGAAATCCCCCAGCGACAGGCCCTTAACATCGGACTGGCGCGCCATGTCGATCATGTCCAGAAAGGCGTCATTCGCAGTTTCGATCCCGCCTTTCGCATCGGTGAATACCACCGCGTCAGTGCCCTGCTCGAACAGAGCATTCAGATTACGGGTCAAAAGATCATCAACTTGCTGCCCTGTAGTCTCGGACGCCAGACGGCAAATGATCATTCGCTCGCCTGCGGCACGAAACACCGTCGGGAAGATCCGCACATCCCGGCGTGTGCGCTTTGTCTGAACGGTGATGTCGTGGGCATTCTCAGCGAACGAAAGGTTCAGCAGGTTATCGACAAATTCGCCGCGGCGTCGGTCTTTGAACTCCTGCGCCACCAGCGCGCCGGTCAAATCATCGCGGCTCGCACCAAGCAGGCTGGCCGCAGACGCATTGAGATCCCGGATTCGCCCATCCGTGGCAGAAACAAACAGGAAAGGATCCGTCGTATTTGCCAGCAACATCCTGTATCGGGCGTCGTATTCGCGCCGTTCCTCATAGCCGCGCTCCAGAATGATCTGGGCGTTGACCAGCTGTTGCTGTGTTTCCGCCACAAGCCGCTGATCTCGCCCAAGAAGCAGGATGTCACCATGCGAGCCGATGGGATGAGCAGTGTAGCGCACGGGGAAGGGCCAAGGAGCGCCATCCACGTGGTTC
Source organism: Phycobacter azelaicus (assembly GCF_014884385.1). Classification (NCBI taxonomy): domain Bacteria; kingdom Pseudomonadati; phylum Pseudomonadota; class Alphaproteobacteria; order Rhodobacterales; family Roseobacteraceae; genus Phycobacter; species Phycobacter azelaicus. The sequence continues at coordinate 482,808 of NZ_WKFH01000003.1, forward strand.
AGTTCGATCCAGCCGTCCCGGCCCTTCTGTTGGCCGCGCCCCTCAAGAAGATCGTCAAGCTTTGGCCGACTTTCCTCAGTCAGGAAATCACGCAGGTGTTGACCTTGCCAATGGGCCAGCTGCTCGGAATTGCGACACACGATACGCTGTACGACACCGGCACTGGACAGAACAAATGCATAGTCAGAAGCCGCAGCAAAAATGCCTGGCAGGTCTTCAGGATCGATGACAGGCAAAAAGCCCGTTGGCACTTGTGAATTGTCGCCGGCGCTCATTACTCTGCCGCCTCGACGGAGTCATCCCGCAGGCAGCCAGCGGAGACCTTTGAGACCACCGCATCAAGGTTGTTCGTAATCAAGTCCACTTCAATCCTTTTGCCGAGCGCCTTCGCCGAGTGCGCCATTGCACCGCCAAGACCTATGAAGGGCGGTCTTTTTACCTTTTCCCGAATGTGTTTAACGGCTTGCGCCGCAGTTTCAAGGCTCGCGGTGGTACTGCATGAGATCAGAAGTGAATCAAATTCTGCACTGCGCAACTTTTCAACGATTTGAGCCATGTCAGCCTGCACGAGACAATTGACGGAGAACCCCGCCTTACGCAAACGATATGCCAACACGGCGCTTCCAATAAGATGCTGTTCGGTGTCAAAGGTGCATAAGAGAAAACAGGGGCCATTTCCTTTACGGGCGACCCAGGTCCAGTCCGGGACATAAGCGCGACACAGCATCAACAGCCGTGCGGAGCCAAGCGAAACTTCGGCAAACCCTGCGTCATCCGCACACCAGCGCTCCCCCAGTATGGCAGCGGCTGTCGGAATGCACTGCAGAACAAGATCATCTCCAGTCAGCCTAAGGCGCTCAAGTTCGTCGTGGACACGATTATTGGAATACAGATCCCCACAACAGAAATCCGCAAGCCACAGCGCAAAGGCTTTGGCTCTGTCACGTCGACTATGTGAGGGTAACTTGCTGATTTTTCCCAGCACATGCCGCGCAAAGGTCGATACTCTGGCATGTCCAACTAGCGCAGCTCTTCTTCTATTCGGGTCGTCCTCGTACATGGCAATCGCTCCCGTTCGTGTCCCGGGTGCACCGCAGGTTGAACAGGGCCTTGCAATGATCGCGACAACAACAGTGTCAATCAGACCGTCCGAAATGTCAAAGGTGTTAGACAGTAAATGCAACTCAAGCCCCCCACCTTCGCCACCTCCAATATTTTATAGTAAAATCATAACCTAAAAACAAGTGCGATTTCCGGAATACGTCAAGAAGCCCCTCAACCATGAGCTAAGATATGTAAATTTAAATTGACACATACCGATTCCCGGACCTACCGTTGACACCAGGTTCAAGGGAGTGAAACCATGGGTGCTGCAACCCAAAATCAGCGTGAGCCGGGGCGACTTTACACCCCCGAACAGCGCGCCCGGAGGGATGCCACAAGTTGGACTTTGGTGCAGGGCATTCTGGCACCACTGCAGTTTTTGATCTTCCTAATCTCACTCGCGCTTGTGGTGCGCTATCTAGCCACCGGCGAGGGGTACCATGCCGCAACACTCTCGATCGTGATCAAAACCGCCGTTCTTTACCTGATCATGGTCACAGGCGCGCTCTGGGAAAAAGTTGTCTTCGGCCAATATCTGCTCGCCCCGGCATTCTTTTGGGAGGATATGGTCTCTTTCCTAGTCATCGGATTGCATTCACTGTATATTTTCGGCCTTCTGCTGAGCTGGATGACCCCAGCCGCCCTGATGACCACGGCGCTTGCGGCCTATTTGCTCTATGTCATCAACGCAGCGCAATTCCTGCTGAAACTGCGGCGCGCGCGACTTGAGGACTCTGCCCCCAGCGGAATTCCGGCATGAGCGGGCGGGGCTGCACAGATACCCCTGTTCTTCGGGAAAGAGGTCAGAGAGAGGTCTTTTGTGGCCTGACCTCCATCATCTGGTTGCACCGAAAGATGCAGGATGCCTTCTTCCTGGTGGTCGGATCTCGCACTTGTGCGCACCTGTTGCAAAGCGCCGCCGGTGTGATGATCTTTGCGGAACCTCGCTTTGGCACGGCGATTCTCGAGGAAGCCGATCTGGCCGGGCTTGCCTGTGCACAAGAGGAACTGGATCGCGAAGTAGACAGACTTCTGTCACGCAGATCTGACATTCGGCAACTCTTTCTGGTCGGCTCCTGCCCGTCAGAGGTCATAAAACTGGACCTTGCAAAGGCGGCCGAGCGCCTCTCGGCGCGGCACGCTCCACGCGTGCGGGTCATCAATTTCTCCGGCAGCGGCATCGAGACGACGTTCACACAGGGTGAGGATGCCTGCCTGTCCGCGATCGTCCCAACCCTTACGGAAAATGATCAAACGCAACTCTTGATTGCAGGTGCCCTTCCTGACGTGGTGCAGGATCAGATGCTTGGGCTGCTAGATGCGATCGGCATTGATCGCGTTGGCGTGCTTCCTGCGCAGCGCACCGAGGATTCGCTATCTGTTGGGCCGGGCACACAGTTTGCCCTTGTGCAACCCTTCCTTGGAGATACCCACGCTGCACTGATCCGGCGCGGGGCAAAGCATATACCGGCGCCCTTTCCGTTTGGCGACGAGGGCACCACCGCTTGGCTTTCCGCCATCGCGCGCAGCTTCGGGATAGATCAACAGGTGGTGGACCGGGTCACCGAAGCTCCGCGCGCCCGCGCCCGCCACGCCATTGCCCGCAGCGCCGAGGTTCTGCGCGGCAAATCGGTTTTCTTTTTCCCGGACAGCCAGCTTGAGGTCCCGCTTGCCCGTTTCCTGACCCGTGAATGCGCAATGAAGGCCTTGGAAATCGGCACGCCCTTCCTGCATTCCGCCTTGATGGGACCGGAGCTTGCACTGATCGAGCCTGGGCCCGTCCTGTCCGAGGGGCAGGATGTGGATCTGCAGCTGGACCGCTTGCATGCCGCGCAGCCTGACCTAACCGTCTGCGGCTTGGGCCTCGCCAACCCGCTTGAAGCAGAAGGGCTGACAACGAAGTGGGCGATCGAACTGGTTTTTACGCCCGTGCATTTCTACGAACAGGCCGGTGATCTGGCCGAACTCTTTGCACGCCCCTTGCGCCGCCGCGCTACCCTCATGCTGGAGGCAGCCGAATGAAACTCTCGGTCTGGACATACGAAGGGCCGCCCCATGTCGGTGCCATGCGCGTCGCCACCGGAATGAAACGGCTGCATTTTGTTTTGCATGCCCCGCAGGGCGACACCTACGCGGACCTTTTGTTCACCATGATCGAGCGACGCAACCAACGCCCGCCCGTCACCTACACCACCTTTCAGGCGCGCGATCTTGGCTCTGACACCGCACAGCTGTTCCGCACCACCTGCGAGACGACCTACGAGCGCTTCCAGCCCGAGGCGATGATCGTCGGCGCGTCCTGCACGGCGGAACTGATACAGGACGACCCCGGCGGCATATCCGATGCGCTTGGTCTGCCGGTTCCGGTCATCCCGCTCGACCTTCCCTCTTATCAGCGCAAGGAAAACTTCGGCGCCGACGAGACCTTCTTTCAGATCGTGCGTGCTCTTGCCAAACGAGGCCCGCGCAGCGCCCTACCCACGGCCAACCTGATCGGAGCGACGGCGCTCGGCTTTCGGCATCGCGACGACATCACCGAGGTCACCGCCTTACTGTCTGACATGGGCATTTCGGTCAATGTCTGCGCGCCTTATGACGCAACACCCAGTGACATCGCGCGCCTTGGTGCGGCGCATATCAACGTCTTGATGTATCCTGAAACCGGCGAAAGCGCCTGTCGCTGGATGGAGCGGGAGCTGGATATTCCCTACACCCGCACCGTGCCGATCGGCGTCGGCGCAACACGCGATTTTGTCACGGAAGTGGCCAATACCCTTGGGGTATCGCCGCGCCTTGATGAGGCGCGCCTGCGCCTGCCCTGGTATTCAGCCAGTGTCGACAGCACCTACCTGACCGGCAAACGGGTGTTTGTCTTTGGCGATGGCACCCATGTGGCAACTGCCGCGCGCATTGCCCGCGACGAGATGGGGTTCGAGGTCGTGGGCATGGGCTGTTACAACCGCGAGCAAGCCCGCCTGATCCGAAACCTTGCCCGTGATTTTGGCATCGAAGCCCTGATCACCGATGACTATCTTGATGTGGAGGCGCAGATTGCCGACCTCGCCCCCGAGCTGATCCTAGGCACCCAGATGGAACGCCATATCGGCAAACGGCTTGGCATCCCCTGCGCGGTGATCTCGGCGCCGGTGCACGTGCAGGACTTTCCGGCGCGCTATTCCCCGCAGATGGGGATCGAAGGCGCGAATGTCATCTTTGACACCTGGGTCCATCCGCTTGTCATGGGGCTTGAAGAGCATCTCTTGACCATGTTCCGCGAGGATTTCGAATTCAACGACAATGCCGGGCCAAGCCACCACGCGGGCCTGCATTCGCGCAGGCCTGCTGATGCTCCCGCTCCGGCCACCAGCAACAGCGCCAACATCATCTGGCACCCCGCTGCCGAACAAGAGCTGCGCAAGGTGCCGTTCTTTGTCCGCGGCAAGGCCCGCCGCAACACCGAAGCCTTTGCTGCCGCACAAGGGGTTGCGGAGATCGGCGTGGAAACCCTCTACGAGGCCAAGGCCCATTATGCGCGATGATATCCATATCAGAGGCCCACGCCCCTATCGCGTCGTCATTCTGACGCTGGACAGCCATGCCGCGGGGCCGATGGCGCGGGTCGCTCCGGGCCTGACCGAGCAGTTCCCGGGCCTTGAGGTTTCGGTACACGCCGCCGCCGAATGGGGAGAGACACCCTTGGCGCTGAGCGAGGCCCGCGAAGCCATTGCCGGGGCGGATATGATCCTTGCCAATCTGCTGTTTCTGGAAGAGCATATCGCTCCGATCCTTGAGGATCTAAGACAGGCCCGCGAACAGGTAGATGCCATGGTCGGCGTCATTGCCGACCCGCAGATCGTTCGACTGACCCGCCTTGGCAAACTGGACATGGCCAGCCCGCCTTCGGGGATGGGCAAGCTGATGAAGCGGCTGCGCGGGTCCTCCAAGCCCAATTCTGAAGACGGGGCCCGCAAGATGCGCATGCTCCGCCGCCTGCCCCGTATCCTGCGTCTGATCCCGGGAAAAGCACAGGATCTGCGCAGCTGGTTCCTGGTCATGCAGTACTGGCTGGGTGGCTCGGATGACAACATGGCCTCGCTTGTGCGCCACCTTTTGGGGCAATACGCAACATCCCGCCCCGAGTGGCTCGGCGCCAAGGCGGCAGCGCCCATCGACTACCCCGAAACCGGACTATACCATCCGGATCTGCCCGAACGGATCACGACCGACCCAGAATGCCTGCCCCGGCCCGACAAAATCGTGGGAACAGTAGGGCTGCTGATGATGCGCTCCTATGTTCTGGCCGGAGATTGCGCGCATTATGATGCCGTGATCCGCGCTCTAGAGGCGCGGGGTCTGGCGGTTCTCCCCGCCTTTGCCGGAGGCTTGGATGCGAGGCCAGCGATTGAGGCCTTCTTTGTGGGTGCCGAATCCGAAGCTTCCCCCAAAATCGACGTCTTGCTGTCTCTCACCGGCTTTAGCCTGGTGGGCGGTCCAGCCTACAACGACAACGCCGCTGCGATTGACGTGCTGAAAGCTCTCGACATTCCCTATATCGCCGCACATCCGCTGGAATTCCAGACCCTTGACCAATGGGCCGCCTCTGCCCAAGGGCTCGGCCCCATCGAGACCACAATGCTGATCGCCTTGCCAGAACTGGATGGAGCCACCTGCCCCACCGTCTTTGCTGGGCGGCATGGCGTGCAGGGCTGCACCGGTTGTGCATACCGCTGCAAGGGCGCGGGGGACAAATCCATGGCCCCCTGCCCCGAGCGGATCGACCGGCTGGCCGACAAGGTGAACCGTCAGGTGACCAACCACCAGCGCCGCACCGCCGAGCGCCGCGTCGCCATCGTCCTATTCGGGTTTCCTCCAAATGCAGGCGCCACCGGCACCGCCGCACATCTGAGCGTGTTCCGCTCGCTTTACAACACGCTGCACGCCTTGCACCGCGACGGCTACGATCTGACGCCACCGGACAGCGTCGAGGCCCTGCGCAGCGCCATTCTCGGCGGCAACGCCAGCACCTATGGGCAAGAGGCGAACGTCGCCGCCCATGTGGACGCGGACACCATGGTGCGGCGCACACCGCATCCGTCCGAAATCGAAGCGGCGTGGGGACCGGCTCCGGGCAAGGTTCAATCCGACGGGCGCGGCACCTTCATCCTGGGGCAGCGGTTCGGCAATGTCTTTGTCGGTGTCCAGCCCGGCTTTGGCTACGAAGGCGATCCCATGCGGCTTTTGTTTGAGCGCGGCTTTGCGCCGTCTCACGCCTTTGCACAGTTTTACCTTTGGCTGCGGGAAGACTTCGGGGCCGATGTGGTGCTGCATTTCGGAATGCATGGCGCACTGGAATTCATGCCCGGCAAACAGGCCGGATCCGGCCCCGGCGACTGGCCCGACCGGCTGATCGGAGATCTGCCGAACGTCTACCTTTATGCGGCCAACAACCCTTCCGAGGCGACCCTGGCCAAGCGGCGCAGCAATGCGGTGACTGTCAGCCACCTGACGCCGCCCCTGGCGCAGGCGGGTCTCTACAAAGGGCTGGCAGAGCTGAAAGACAGTCTGACGCGCTGGCGCTCCCTCCCCAAGGGCGCAGAAGAGCGCGCGGATCTCGAAACGCTCATTGCTGAACAGGCCGCCTCGGTCGATCTGGAGGGGCCGCCAGACAAGCTTTGGCTGCGGCTGCTGGAAACCGAAGAGGCCCTTATCCCGGAAGGTCTGCACGAGCTTGGAGCCGCGCTGCCCGAAGCCACCCAAACCGCCTATCTGGACGCCGCCAAGGCCGAGGGCGAGCGCCGCGCAGATATGGCCAAAGCACTAGGGCGCAACAGCGAAATGCCCGCGCTGCTGCATGCCCTTGCCGGGGGCTTTACGCCCCCGGTGCCCGGCGGCGATCTGATCCGCAACCCCGATATCCTGCCCACCGGGCGCAATATCCATGCGTTTGATCCCTTTCGCATGCCAACGGAGTTTGCCTGCCGAGAAGGTGCCCGTCAGGCGCAGCTCTTGCTGGACACCCACGACAGCCTGCCACGGTCAGTGGCGCTGGTGCTCTGGGGGTCGGACAATATCAAATCCGATGGTGGGCCGATCGGGCAGGCGCTGGCACTGATCGGCGCAAAGCCCCGGTTTGACAGCTTCGGGCGTCTGAGCGGCGCGTCGCTGGTCCCGCTTTCGGACTTGGGACGCCCTCGCATTGACGTGATGATGACCCTCTCCGGCATTTTCCGCGACCTGCTGCCTCTGCAGACCCGTCTTTTGGCCGAGGCGACGCTTTTGGCCGCACAGGCAGAGGAGCCGCTGGAGATGAACCACCTGCGCGCCCATGCCTTGGCACATATGGAGGCCACAGGCTGCTCCATCGAAGAAGCCGCCTTGCGGGTATTCTCAAACGCCGAAGGCGCCTATGGCTCCAACGTCAACCAACTGGTGGATGCCTCGGCCTTTGGCGACGAGGACGAATTGGCCGACGCTTTTGAAAGCCGCAAGAGTTTCGCCTATGGCGTGGATGGCAAGGCCTGCGCCAACCCAAAACTCCTGCAGGCCACGCTGAAACGGGTCGAGGTGGCCTATCAGAACCTCGAAAGCGTCGAGCTTGGCGTTACCACGGTGGACCATTACTTTGACACGCTGGGCGGCATCAGCCGGGCGGTCAAGCGGGCGCGCGGCACGGATGCCGCTGTCTATATCTCGGACCAGACGCGCGGCGCGGGCCGCATTCGCACGCTCTCTGACCAGGTGGCACTGGAAACCCGCGCCCGTAGCCTCAACCCCAAGTTCTATGAGGCGCTTCTCGATCACGGCGCCGAAGGTGTGCGCCAGATCGAGGCACAGGTCACCAATACCCTCGGCTGGTCCGCAACCACCGGCACGGTAGAGCCTTGGGTCTATCAGCGGCTGAGCGAGACCTTCGTGCTGGACGAGGAAATGCGCAATCGCCTGGCCGACCTCAACCCAACCGCTTCTAGCCGCATGGCCGGGCGACTGCTGGAGGCCTCTGATCGTCAATACTGGCGCCCGGATGCCGAGACATTGGCCCAACTTCAAGACGCAGCCGACGCGCTGGAAGACCGGATGGAAGGCCTGGCCGCAGAATGACCCAAAGACGCTACATACCCCCCGCCCTTGAAGCACCCAAACGGAGAACACCATGAGTCCCAGAGACAATATCCCCGCCCCGGTCTTGTCGCGCGGACAGGACGGTGAAGGCTCTGTTCAGGTGCATCAGGATGCCTCTGCCCGTATCGAGGGGGCAAAGGTCTTTTCCGTCTATGGCAAGGGCGGCATCGGCAAATCTACAACCTCATCGAACCTCTCGGCCTCCTTTGCCAAACTGGGCAAGCGGGTGCTGCAGATCGGCTGCGATCCAAAACACGACAGCACATTTACCCTGACCGGACGCCTGCAGCCCACCGTGATCGACATCCTGAAAGAGGTGGATTTCCACCCCGAGGAGCTGCGAGCTGAGGATTTTGTCACCGAAGGCTGGGGCGGCGTGAAATGCGTCGAGGCGGGCGGCCCACCCGCGGGGACCGGTTGCGGTGGCTATGTGGTGGGACAGACAGTCAAGCTGCTCAAGCAGCACCACCTGCTTGAGGATACGGACGTGGTGATCTTCGACGTGCTCGGAGATGTCGTCTGCGGTGGTTTTGCAGCCCCCTTGCAGCATGCGGACCGTGCGGTGATCGTGACCGCCAACGATTTTGACAGCATCTACGCGATGAACCGTATCATCGCCGCCGTTCAAGCGAAATCACAGAACTACAAGGTGCGGCTGGCCGGCTGTGTGGCGAACCGGTCAAAGGACACCGACGAGGTGGATCGCTACTGCGACACGGTCGGCTTCAAACGCATCGCCCATATGCCCGACGTAGACGCAATCCGGCGCTCGCGGCTGAAAAAGAAAACGCTGTTCGAGATGCCCGATGAGGACGACATCATCGCCGCGCGCGCTGAATACATCCGCCTGGCCGAAACCCTGTGGCGCGGCACCGACCCGCTGGCTCCGGCGCCGATGGAAGACCGAGATATCTTTGAGCTTTTGGGGTTCGACTGATGGAGTATGAAGCCACCCGTTCCCGCGTCGAACACTATTTCGACCGCACCGCGACCAAGGTTTGGGACCAGCTGACCTCGGACGCGCCGGTCTCGCGCATTCGTCAGAGCGTGCGGCGCGGCCGGGATGCCATGCGCGCCCGTATGCTGGAGCGACTGCCTGCGGATCTGACTGGCGCGCGGGTGCTGGACGCGGGCTGCGGCACCGGGCTGATGGCCACCGAACTGGCGGCGCGCGGCGCGCGGGTTACCGCCGTGGATATCTCTCCCTCTCTGATCGATATCGCCCAGCGCCGCCTGCCCGATACGCTGAAAGCGCGGGTGCAGTTTCAGGTGGGTGACATGCTCTCCAAGGACCTTGGCCAGTTCGACCATGTGATGGCCATGGACAGCCTGATCTACTACCGCGAAGACGATATCCACGCCGCCCTTGATGGGCTGGCAAAGCGGACCCGTGGCAGCATCGTCTTTACCGTGCCGCCGCGCACGCCGCTGTTGATGGCCATGTGGCATAGCGGCAAGCTCTTTCCGCGCAGCGACCGCTCGCCCGTGATGGTCCCGCACGGCACACAGCGTCTGTCCCGTCGTCTGCGCCAGACCGGCAGGGTCGAGGATATCGGTCGCGTCTCGGTCGGCTTTTACATCTCTCATGCGCTGGAGGTGCGCCCGTGATCGTTTCGCCCGCTCAGCTTCGCAAACTCTCGGTGCGTCTGTTGCCGTTTTCGGATGCGGCCTCAGAGACGCTGCCGCTTGCCGCGCTACTGCGCCTGTCGCTGTTTCAGGTGTCGGTGGGCATGGCCGGGGTCATGCTGCTGGGCACGCTGAACCGGGTGATGATCGTGGAGATGAGCCTTGCGGCCACGCTGGTTGCGGTGATGATCGCCCTGCCGGTGCTGATTGCCCCCTTCCGGGCGCTGCTGGGCTTTCGCTCTGACACCTACCGCTCCGCCATCGGGTGGAAGCGGATCCCCTACCTCTGGTTCGGCTCTTTGTGGCAGATGGGCGGGCTTGCGGTGATGCCCTTTGCCCTTTTGGTGCTGGAGGGCAATACCGTCCACCATGTGCCCTTTGCCGGAGAGGTTCTGGCCGCGCTGGCCTTTCTGATGACCGGCCTCGGCATGCATATGACCCAGACCGCTGGGCTGGCGCTGGCCGCAGATCGCGCCAGTGATGAGACACGCCCCCGCGTCGTGGCGCTGCTTTATGTCATGTTTCTAGTCGGTATGGGGCTTTCGGCTCTGTTGGTAGGGTGGCTGTTGACAGACTATTCGCCGCTGCGGCTGATCCGGGTGGTCCAGGGCGCGGCCGTGGCGACCTTGCTGCTCAATCTGGTGGCCCTATGGCGACAGGAGCGACTGCGCCCCATGACCGCCTGTGAACGCGCAAGTCCGCGGCCACGCTTTGCCGCAGCCTGGCAGGATCTGGCCCGTGGTGGTGAAGCGGGGCGGCTCTTGGTGACGGTCTTCCTTGGCACCATGGCCTTTACCATGCAGGACGTGCTGCTGGAGCCCTACGGTGGAGAGATCCTTGGCCTTTCCGTCTCTTCCACCACGCTGCTGACCGCGCTCTGGGCCTGTGGCGCCTTGGCGGGGTTTGCCCTGGCCGCCCGCCGGATGAGCCGCCGCGCCAATCCATACCGCCTTGCCGCAACGGGGTTGATCGCTGGCCTTGTCGCATTCTCCGCGGTCATCTTTGCCGCCCCCATGGCATCGGGCAGCCTGTTCTTTGTCGGCTCTACGCTGATCGGCTTTGGCGGCGGCCTGTTTGCTGTTGCCACGCTGAGCGCCGCCATGACCATGGCCACGGGCGATCTGGCAGGGCGCGGCCTGGCGCTAGGGGCCTGGGGGGCGGCGCAGGCCACCGCTTCGGGCCTTGCCATCGCCCTTGGCGGCGGTTTGCGTGACAGCGTCAACGCCCTTGCCGCAACGGGCCAATGGGGCACAGCCGTTGCCACACCGGCCACCGGCTATTCATTCGTCTATCACACCGAGATCGCGCTGATCTTCGCCACACTTATCGCGCTCGGCCCACTTGTTCGCCGCAGGACACAGTCCTGGGGACCGGCGGCATCCACGCCCAGTCGGATCGGCCTTGCCGATTTCCCGACCTGACCCTCGGAGGACACCATGACCGATCCCTTCTTTGCCGAATTCGACCTCGCCAGCCTTTCAATCTGGCTGTTCTGGATCTTTTTCGCCGGGCTGATCTACTACATCCAGCGCGAAAACATGCGCGAAGGCTTCCCCCTCAAGGATGAGGATGGCGAGGATCATCACGCCATTTCGTTTTGGTCCCTACCTGCGGACAAGACCTTCAAACTGCCCCATGATCGCGGAGAGCTGACCGTCCCCTCAGGCCAGCCCGAGGACCGCCCCAATGACAGCCTGGCCCTGGCGCGCACCAATGACGCCGATGGCTTTCCTTACGAGCCGACCGGCAACCCGCTGGTGGATGGTGTTGGCCCTGCTGCCTGGGCGCCACGGCGCAACGAGGCTGAACTCGACGCACATGGCCACCCAAAGATCCGCCCAATGGCGCAGGTCGAAGGCTATTTTCATGTCGCGGGCCGTGATCCACGCGGCCTGCCTGTCATCTCTGGCGACGGCAAGGTCATGGGCATGGTCACCGAAATGTGGGTCGACGTGCCCGAACAGATGGTGCGCTACCTGGAATACAAGCTCGAAAGCGACGGCACAAAACGTCTTGTGCCGATGACGCTGGCGCGGATTTTCGGCCCCAAAGTCATCGTCAAATCGCTTTATGCCGAAAACTTTGCCGATGTACCGATGATCGTCTCGGAGACCCAGATCACCAAACTCGAAGAGGACAAGGTCTCTGCCTACTACGGCGGCGGGACGCTTTATGCCTCCAAGGACCGGCTAGAGCCGCAGCTTTAGACCCATTTTCGCGGGAGACCAGCCATGAGCCATGACGATTTCAAGACCGAGCCTGTTCCCGGCCTGCCAGAGCACCCACCCGCGGGCGAGCACATCCTGTGGCAGGGCCGCCCGAACTGGTGGGCGCTGACCAAACGCGCCACCGGGTTTTGGTGGATCATGGGCTACTTCGTGGTGCTGGCCCTGTGGCGGTTTGTGTCAGTGGTGGATCTTGTGCCGCTGAGACAGGCGGTTGCACTATCGGTGCCATTCCTGATCCTGGCCGCCATTGTCGGCGCGCTGCTGACGATCACGGCTTGGGTTCAGGCGCGCGCGGCAGTCTATACTGTCACCAACAAACGCGTGGTGCTGCGCGTCGGCGCGGCGCTGACGGTAACGCTGAACCTGCCCTACACCCAGATCGCACGGGCGGACATCGACCTGCGCCGTGACGGCACCGGCACCATTGCCTTTGACACACTGGGCGAGACGCGGCTGGCCTATGTGGTGCTCTGGCCGCATGTGCGCCCCTGGCGCTTTCCGGCCCAGCCTGCCCTGCGCTGCATTCCGGCAGCGCAAGAGGTGGCGGACCTTCTGAGTGTGAACGCGCGATCCGCAATCCAGTCCAAGCATGAGGACAATCAGACCGGGCCCGTGCCCGTTGCAGCGGAGTAGATTGCCATGAGCGATACGCATCACCCCGACAGGCCTCGGATCCATCACGATACGGACACCATGGTGCCGCGGGTCATGGTGCGTGCCATGTTCGCTCTGGTGATGGTGATCCTTGTGCTGACGACCCTATCCGTCCTGATGGGGCGCCCATTGCAAAGCACGCCGCCGACATCTGCTTTGATCCGCGAGGTGCATCTGCATCTGACCTCGGACATCTCTGGCGCCGTGACGGTTCTGGATGCGCACGGCTCACTTATTGCCGATCTGTCGCCCGAAGACGGCGGGTTTATCTCCGGCGTGCATCGCGTGGTGCTGTTTGAACGCCGCAAGGCGGGACTGCCAGCCACAGGAGCTGTCACGCTTCAGGCTTTTGAAAATGGCCGCATGGCCATCATCGACCCCGCAACGGGGTGGCGCGCTGACCTTATGGGGTTTGGCGCCGACAACGCAGCGGCCTTCGCCAGGCTGCTTGCGCAAAGTGTTCCGGTCCCGGCCCAGCGCCGTGACGGGGACGCAAAACCATAAGCCTTGGGAGGGCTTTGCCATGGGACTACTGACACGAGACATCGAACGGGCACCCTGCACCGTCGAGATCAGCCATAAATTCGAAAGCCTGCACGCGCATGTGCGGTTCAACAACGGAGCCGTGATCTACCCCGGCGACGAGGTTCAGGTCAAAGGCCCTGAGATCATGGCCCCCTTTGGCCAGATCGTCCGCGAGGACCGTGTGGCGGTGATCCTGCGCGCGAGCCGTCTGGAGCGTTTCTGGACCCGGCTGACCGGGGATCTTGAGGTGATGGAGCTCTGCGAGTTTTCCTTCTCCGAGGAGGCCACGCTATGAATATTCAAACCTCGAAAACCACGGCGCCGCGCCACACCGCCGATGCCACCACCGTCGAGGAAGGCCTTGCCATCCAGGAAGAGCAAGCCAAGTTCGACAGCACCGCCGCCACCGAAGTTGCGATGCAGAACACGCTCTTGACGCCGCGCTTTTACACCACGGATTTCGACGAGCTGGACGCTCTGGATGTCAGCTCTGTGCGCGGCGAATGGGACGAGTTGATCGCGCAGATGGTCTCTGATCCGAACAAGGGCCACTTTCGCAAGACCGACGCCTGGTATCACGTGGACTGGGACGGGATGGAGCCGCAGCTGCGCAAGGAGTTCATCGACTTCCTGATCTCCTCCTGCACGGCTGAGTTTTCGGGCTGCGTTCTATACAAGGAGATGAAGCGGCGCGGCTCCAACGCCGATATCACACAGCTGTTTCAACTCATGGCCCGGGACGAGGCGCGCCATGCCGGCTTTATCAACGATGCCCTGCGCGAAGCGGGCGTGGCGGTGAACCTTGGCTTTCTGACGCAGAAGAAAAAGTACACCTACTTCCGGCCCAAGTTCATCTACTACGCCACCTACCTGTCGGAAAAGATCGGTTATGCGCGCTACATCACCATCTTCCGCCACCTTCAGGCGCACCCCGAACACCGGTTCCATCCGATCTTCAAATGGTTTGAAGAATGGTGCAACGATGAGTTCAGCCACGGTGAGGCCTTTGCCCTACTGATGAAGACCGATCCAAAGCTGACATCGGGGCACAATGTGCTGTGGATCAAGTTCTTCCTCACGGCGGTCTATGCGACCATGTATGTGCGCGATCACCAGCGCCCAGCCTTTCATGCGGCGCTTGGCGTCGATCCTGACTGGTACGCCCATGAGGTCTTTACCAAGACCTCTAAACTGTCGGAGCAGATCTTCCCGATCACGCTGGACATCGAAAACCCGCGCTGGCAGCGGGGGCTGGAACGGCTATATACCGCCAACAAGCAGATCGCCCGCGCCAAGGAAGCCGGAGGTATCGGCGGGTTCATGGGACGCATGACAGGATCCGCCAAGGCGGCATTGGCATTTGTTTCACTCTATACCATCCCGGCAAAACGCCATCGCGTGCCCGAGCACACGCGCCTTCAGCCGGCGTATTGAGGCCATGCGACGCCCGCACCCTGTCCGGTTACATCCCCTGCCCCGCCACCCGGCGGGGCGCAGGGCCACGGCGCCGTGATGTTCGCCCAGCCCTGGATCGCAGCGCTCAGCGCCCTGTTCCTGTGGTGGTTTTCCACCGGGGCGATCCTGCTTGCGGTGCGCATTGCGGACCGCCGCGGTGGCCGCTTGCCCGCTGTGATGACATTTGCAGCACTGCCCTTGGCTGTCTGGGGCGGCTGGACGTACTGGGCCACATTGACCAGCAGCGACGTGTCTGGCGCATACCTCGGGTTTCTGGCCGCGCTTGCGCTCTGGGGGTGGATCGAACTGGCCTTTCTGACCGGCATCGTCACCGGCCCGGTGCAGCGCCCCTGCCCACCCAACCTACCGGAATGGGAGCGGTTCATCCGCGCCTGGGGCACCGTGGCCTATCATGAGATGGCCTTGCTAACAGTCCTGCTCACGATGGCAATCACCGGCTGGGGCGCGGAAAATCCTGTGGGTCTGTGGACCTTCATTGTTCTCTATTTCGCGCGGATCTCGGCCAAGTTGAACCTTTATCTCGGAGTGCCGCGCTTTAGCACCGAATTCATCCCGCAGGCCCTGGCGCATCTGCCAAGCCATTTCCGAACGCGGGCGCTCAACTGGCTGTTTCCGGTCTCTGTCAGCGCGCTGGCCTTTGCGACCGCCTGCTGGCTGGAGCGGCTCTGGGCGGCCGAGACCGCAGGCGCGGCGGCGGGATTTGCCCTGCTGGCAGCCATCACTGCGCTGGCCCTGCTGGAACACTGGCTAATGGTCCTGCCACTGCCGGACGCAAAACTCTGGCGCTGGATGATGCCCGCGCCGACCACACAAGCACGAAAGACACCGGAGGGAACATCATGACATTCGACGCCTTGTTCACCGAGCAACTCGACGCCTTGCGCGAGGAGGGAAACTACCGTGTCTTCGCCGAACTTGAGCGTCACTGCGGAGCCTTTCCCCGTGCCACATCCCATGATGCCGAAACCCCTGACCATGTGACGGTCTGGTGTTCCAATGACTATCTCGGCATGGGGCAAAGCGAGACGGTGACCGCACGCATGAAAGAGGTCATCGACCAATGTGGCGCAGGCGCGGGCGGCACGCGCAACATTTCAGGTACCAACTGTCACCATGTGGCGCTTGAGGCAGAACTGGCGGACCTTCATGGCAAGGACAACGCCCTACTATTTACTTCGGGCTATGTGTCGAACTGGGCCGCACTGGGAACGCTGGGGTCGCGGCTGCCCGGCGCAGTCATCCTTTCAGATGCCTTGAACCATGCCTCGATGATCGAAGGCATCCGCCATTCGCGGGCAGAAAAACGCATCTGGAAACACAACGACCCCGAAGATTTGAACCGGCACCTTGCCGCCCTGCCAGCCAATGCCCCCAAGATCGTAGCCTTCGAGTCTGTTTATTCGATGGACGGCGATATCTGCCCTATGGAAGAGATCATCGAAGTCGCCGAGGCGCATGGCGCCATGACCTACCTCGACGAAGTGCACGCGGTCGGCCTTTATGGTCCGCGCGGCGGCGGCATTTCCGAGGAGCGCGGTCTTGCCCATCGCATAGATCTGATCGAAGGAACCCTGGGCAAGGCCTACGGGTGTATGGGTGGCTATATCGCGGGCTCTCATGCTCTGTGCGACTTCGTGCGCAGCTTTGCATCAGGCTTCATCTTTACCACCGCCATTCCCCCGTCCGTCGCCGCCGGAGCGCAGGCGGCCATTGCCCATCTCAAACACTCCGACCATGAACGCCAGTTTCAGCGCCGCCAGGTTGCCCAATTGCGGGCCAAGCTGGACGCCCGCGGCATCCCGCATCTGCCAAACGACAGCCATATCATCCCGGTCATGATCAAGGACCCGGTAAAGTGTCGCCAACTGGCGGACATTCTGATGCGCGACTATGGGATCTACGTGCAGCCGATCAACTATCCCACCGTAGCAAAAGGCACGGAGCGGCTGCGTTTTACACCTGGTCCGCTGCATTCGGATGCGGACATCGACCACTTGGTCGAAGCGCTCACCGTGCTTTGGAAGCAATGCGCAATTGCTCAGGCCGTCGCCTGATCCATCTTCGTCGGCCACAGGCGGGGAAAGGATACCGCCCGCGAATACCTTGAGTTCTGGATTGAACGGATACTGAAGTCGGTCGGGCCACTTTGACCGCTGGTCCCCACAACCAGATCCGAGACTGAAGATCGGTCAGCCGCATTGGCTGCATAAGATGGCTCATCAAGTCCGGCTGATCGGCTCGCTTCCGTTTTTCCAAGGGACCCGGAATACTCTCAAGGAGCTTTCTCGAAGGCATCACCTTTGCGTGCCTTGGCCCACCACACGGCATCCTGCGCTCTTCCGCTTACCGTAAATAAAGTACCGCAGACGGCAGGACATGTCCCATCGCACATCCGGGCAGTGCCTCGATTGTGTGCGCTTCCTTCTTGATGGCAATCAAAAAAACTTCAGACAGTTGACAGGCTAAACATAGCAAACCAATATTACATTGGTTCAATTGGTTCGAATCCAGAAGAAAAGAGAGGATCCGAGCATGTCGTCGGAAAGAGTTCTTGAAGAAGATCCCGCAAAAGACATTTTGCGGCTTGAGGACTTCAAGCTCCAATTTCGTGGACACGATGCTGCCACGGTCAACGGGCTAAGCCTTAAGGTCTCGACCGGTGAAATCCTCTGCATTGTCGGCGAGTCGGGATGCGGAAAAAGCGTTACCGCAATGTCGATCATGGGCCTTTTGCCCAAGGGGTCTTCCGATGTTTTGTCGGGAAAACTGGAATTTATGGGTAAAACCTATGACCTGAAGGTTGATAACCTGCCCGCAGACCAGCGTGGCAATCAGATCGCGATGATCTTCCAAGAGCCGATGACCTCGCTCAACCCATCCTTTACGGTTGGCAATCAAATTGTGGAATCCATTACGCAGCATCAGGGCAGCACGCGCAGCTCGGCGGAGCAACAGGCCCGCCTCATGCTGGAAAAAGTTGGAATTCCGGCGCCGGAACAGCGCCTGAAAGAGTATCCGCACCAATTGTCTGGTGGTATGCGCCAGCGGGTTATGATTGCCATGGCCCTGGCCAATGATCCCAAGCTGTTGATCGCGGATGAGCCGACCACAGCCCTCGATGTGACCATTCAGGCGCAAATTCTAGACCTGATTTGCGAGCTACGCCGCGAAACAGGCATGGGAACGATCATGATCACGCATGATCTGGGTGTGGTTGCGGAAATCGCAGACAGTGTTGCTGTGATGTATGGCGGTGAAGTGGTTGAACAAGGCAGCGCTCAGGAGATTTTCAGCAATCCCCAGCACCCTTACACCATCGGCCTGATGAGCGCGATGCCGCGCTTTGATCAGCCCGGCACCCGCCTGAGCACGGTTCCCGGTTCAGTCCCGGCGATCCGCAACATGCCAAAGGGGTGCCGTTTTCGCAACCGGTGCGCCTTTTCAGCCAGTGCTTGCAGTGCGCGCCCAAAGCTGCGGGCATTTGGCACGGACCACAGCGTTGCCTGCCATTTCGCACCACTGGAGCAGAACACGGCGGTGCAGGCATGACTTCGAACACGATCCTGGAGGCCCAAGGCCTGACAAAGCACTTCGGCGGTAAGGGCTTCTTGAACAAGGCCCCGTTGGTGCGGGCCGTGGACGATGTTTCGCTGCAGATCCAACAGGGCGAAACCTTTGCCATCGTTGGAGAGTCGGGCTGCGGCAAGTCCACTCTTGCGCGGCTGCTGATGCGACTTCTGTCACCGACATCTGGACAGATGATGTTTGACGGGCAGGACATCAGCGATGCCAGTGGCCGCCAATTGACGCGCCTTCGCCGCGAGATGCAGTTCATTTTCCAGGATCCGTTCTCATCGCTCAACCCGCGCATGACCGTCGGCAAGCTGATCGGAGAGCCGCTGGAAGTGCACGCTCCAGACCTGAAGGCAAGCCAAAGGCGCACACGGGTCTCTGAAATCATGCGCAAGGTCGGATTGCCCGCCGAGCATGCCAATCGGTACCCACACGAATTCTCAGGGGGACAACGTCAACGGATTGGTATCGCCCGGGCGCTGGTCTCGGGGCCGAAACTCGTAATCGGCGACGAACCGGTTTCAGCCCTTGATGTGTCGGTTCAGGCACAGGTGATAAACCTGCTGGCCGACCTCAAGGAAGAGCTCGGGCTGACGCTGGTCATCATCGCGCACGATCTGGGCGTGATCCGCCACATGAGCGACCGCGTCGCGGTCATGTACCTTGGCCGGATCGTCGAGATGGGCACGACAGAGGCCGTGTTTGCCCAGCCGCGCCATCCTTACACACAGGCGCTGTTGGCCTCGATCCCCGGACCGCGTTCCTCAGGGGAGGAGAGGCAGGTCCGGCTGACCGGTGAGATGCCCAGCCCCGCCGCGCCCCCGCCCGGATGCCGGTTCCATACCAGGTGTCCCTTTGCCGAAGCGCGGTGCAAGACGGCTGTTCCGCAGTTGGATCCTGTTGCCGATGACAATCATCAGGTGGCTTGTCACCGCTGGGCAGAGATCGCTCCAATGACGAACGCAACAGCCGAAATTGAGCACTCCCAGAGCGCCGAAGCGCGTTTCGCCCTCTATCGAGAGGCGATCGAGGGCGGCAGCGTTACCCATCGCACAACCCAGCCCCCGCGAACATAAAAACCACAAACACCTGGAACCAAAGAAAAACACTCAACCGACAGAGAGGATACTGACATGAAAAACCTTAAACCGACACTGATGGCCGCCCTGCTGGGTGCGACCGCAATCGGCATGGCCGCCACTGGCGTAAGCGCCAAAGACCTGCGTATCGGCCTGCAATCGGATGCCGATGTGCTTGACCCGGATCAGTCCCGCACCTTTGTCGGCCGCATCGTCTATGCCTCCATGTGCGACAAGCTGGTCGACATCACACCCGAACTGGAAATCATTCCGCAGCTGGCCACGGCCTGGCAAGTCTCAGAAGATGGCATGACGGTGACCATGCAATTGCGCGAGGGTGTCGTCTTCCACGATGGTACCCCATTCAACGCCGAAGCGGTCGCTGCAAACATCGAGCGGTCCAAGACCATGGACGAGTCACGCCGCAAGTCGGAGCTGTCCTCGATCACGTCAACCGAGGTGACCGGCGAATATGAAATCAAGCTGAACCTCAAGGGGCCCGACGCCACGCTCATGGCGCAACTGGCTGACCGCGCCGGCATGATGATCTCGCCCACCGCTGCCGCAGCCGCTGGCGCGGATTTCGGACTCAATCCCGTTTGTTCGGGCCCGTTCAGTTTTGAAGAGCGCGTTGCTCAGGACAAAATTGTACTGAAGCAGTTCCCGGACTACTGGAATGCGGACGCCATTGCATTCGACAGCGTCACATTCCTGCCGATCCCGGATACCACCGTCCGTCTTGCCAACCTACAGTCGGGCGACATCGACATGCTGGAGCGTCTGGCAGCCACCGATCTGGCGCAAGCGAATGCCAACAACGACATCGAAGTCGCCAGCGCAGTCTCGCTTGGATATCAGGGCATTACTTTCAACGTGAACAACGGGCCAAAGGGTGACAACCCCTGGGGCAACGACCAACGTCTGCGCCAGGCCTTCAGCTATGCCATTGACCGCGAAGCCATAAACCAAGTGGTGTTCGAAGGCGCCTTTGCCGCAGGCAACCAGCCTTACCCGCCGACCTCCCCCTGGTATGACACCGACCATCCGGTGCCGGCCCGCGACGTGGCCAAGGCCAAAGCTCTGCTCGCTGAGGCAGGCTATCCCGACGGGCTTGATCTGGAAGTGCAGGTGCCCAACACGACCGTTCCGCTGCAATTGATGCAAGTGGTGCAGGCCATGGCGGCCGAGGCCGGTATCAACGTGAAAATCACTTCAAAGGAGTTCGCAACGCTGCTGGCAGATCAGTCCGCCGGAGACTACACAGCCAGCCAGATCGGCTGGTCGGGTCGCGTCGATCCCGATGGCAATATCCACCAGTTCATGACCACTGATGGCGGCATCAACGACAGTCATTTCTCGAACCCTGCCGTGGACGAGGCACTGAATGCTGCGCGCGTTGCCGCCAGCACCGAGGACCGCAAGGCCGCGTATGATACCGCGCGCGACATCCTGGTCGAGGAATCGCCGATCGTTTACCTCTATCACCAAACCTGGATCTGGGCGCATAGCAGTCAACTTGACGGTTTCACACCTTATCCGGACGGGATGATCCGCCTCGAAGGCGTCACCTGGACCGAGTAATAGCGCCTCTTCGCCGCCCTGGCCAACACCGGGGCGGCGTGCCCTCCGTCTCAGTCCCGGCTCGGACGAGGTTCCCCAAGAAACCAGGTTTTCGCCAATGCTCTTGTTCCTTATGCGCCGCATTTTGATTGCGGTGCCGACGATCATTCTGATCTCAATCTTTGTCTTCGCGCTGCAAAAACTCTTGCCCGGGGACCCTCTGCTGGTACTCGCAGGGGAAGAGCGTGACCCGGCAGTACTGGAACTTCTGCGAGAGAAGTACCGACTGAACGATCCTATCCATGTGCAGTATTTCACCTGGATCACCAACGCCTTGCAGGGCGACTTGGGTATTTCCCTTCGCACCAATCAGCCGGTGACCGAACTGATGCTGCAAAAACTGCCCGTTACTCTGCAACTTGCGGCGATGTCCATGATCTTCGCTCTTGTGATCGGGGTGCCTGCCGGCATTTTGTCGGCCTATCGCAAGGGCACGCTGACCGACTACGTGGCGAACGTGGTCGCCCTCTCGGGCTTGTCGATCCCGAATTTCTGGCTCGGGATCATGCTAATCCTGCTGGTCTCCGTTAAATGGCAGCTTCTGCCTGCTTCCGGATACGTGCCCCTCTCCGAAGACTTCGGGCAGTCCATACGAACCATGCTCATGCCCTCTTTCGTTTTGGGAACGGCGCTTGCCGCAACGATGATGCGTCACACGCGCTCGGCCATGCTGGGCGTGCTGAGCGCTGACTATGTGCGCACCGCCCGCGCCAAGGGCCTGAGCGAGCGCCGCGTGGTCCTGAAACATGCCTTTCGCAATGCACTGACCCCGATCGTGACCCTAACCGCCCTATTGTTCGGAGAATTGGTGGCCGGAGCGGTTCTGACTGAACAGATCTTTACCATCCCGGGCTTTGGCAAAATGGTCGTCGATGCCGTGTTCAACCGCGACTACGCCGTGGTGCAGGGCATTGTTCTCGTGACAGCGGTCGGCTTCATCCTGATGAACCTCCTGGCCGACGTCCTTTACTTCATCCTCAACCCGCGTCTGAGAGGGCAATGACATGAACGATGCCTCAGCCCCTGTCTCTGCCGATGCCACACTGGGCGGCGCTTCTGAAAACCGCGTCTGGAAAAAGTTCCGCGCGCATCGCAGTGCCCTTCTTGGTGGCATCCTCGTCGTCTTCTTTATCCTGATCGCGATCCTGGCGCCGATCTTGCCGATCCCGGATCCGGCAGCAACAGATTGGGGCGCAGTGCGCAAAGCGCCCTCCGCGGCCCATTGGATGGGGACGGATGAGATTGGTCGCGACGTCCTGTCCCGCCTTGTCTGGGGGGCGCAGGCCTCATTGCTGGCGGGCGTGGTCTCGGTCGGCATCGCACTGGCGCTCGGCGTGCCACTGGGCATTCTTGCTGGGTATTTCGGCGGCTGGATCGATGCCGTTATCTCGCGCTGCACCGAGGCGCTGTTGGCCGCACCCTTCTTGATCCTCGCCATCGCACTGGCGGCCTTTCTCGGCCCGTCCCTGACCAATGCCATGATCGCCATCGGCATCTCGGCAACGCCGATCTTCATCCGCCTGACACGTGGGCAAGTTCTGAACGTGCGGTCCGAGGATTACGTCGACAGCGCCCTTGCGATCGGATTGCCCACACCCAAGATCCTGCGGCGCTATATCCTGCCCAATGTTCTGCCGCCGATCCTGGTTCAGGCAACGCTGACGATTGCCACCGCGATCATCGCAGAGGCCTCTCTTTCCTTCCTCGGACTAGGCCAGCAGGCACCGGCACCAAGCTGGGGATCCATGCTGAATACGGCCAAGAACTTTCTCAACCAGGCGCCCTGGATGGCGCTCTGGCCAGGTATCTCCATCTTCCTGGTCGTCCTCGGTTTCAACCTTCTCGGCGACGGTCTGCGCGATGCGCTGGACCCCCGCGAACATTAACTCAACACGGAGACTTTTATGTCCGACTTCACTACACGGCCCGAGATCCGTGGCACCTTCGGGGCCGTGACCTCGACCCACTGGATTGCCTCGACCGTAGGCATGAGCATTCTGGAAAAGGGAGGGAATGCCTTTGATGCAGCAGTGGCAACGGGGCTGACACTGCAGGTGGTCGAGCCGCATCTGAATGGTCCCGGCGGCGATATGCCGGCCATCTTCCACTCAGCCAAGACCGGCAAGACGGAAGTGCTGTGCGCGCAAGGCCCTGCCCCTGCAGCGGCCACAATTGAGTACTATAAAGCGCAGGGCCTGACCCTGATACCCGGTTCAGGCCTGCTGGCCACAGTGGTGCCGGGTGCTTTTGACGGTTGGATGCTGATGCTGCGTGATCACGGATCGCTCAGCCTGCGCGAGGTGATGGCCCCTACGATTTCCTATGCGCGTGACGGACACCCCGTCTTGCCCCGTGTGGCAAACACCATCGCGGGACTCGCCGACTACTTTGCCGATGAATGGCCCAGCTCTGCCGCCGTCTGGACACCGGGCGGCCAGGCGCCCGAACCCAATGCACTGTTCAAGAACCCGGATCTGGCCGATACCTATCAACGCCTTGTCGAGCTTGCAGAGACCGCAGGCGATAACCGTGAACAGCAGATCGACGCCGCACGTCATGAATGGCGCGAGGGGTTCGTCGCCGACGCCATCTTCGACTACCTGCAGGACGCATATGTCATGGATGTGTCGGACAAGAAACACAGCGCCGTGCTTGCACCCGAGGATCTGAAGTCATGGCGCGCCACCTATGAAGCTCCTCTGAGCTACGAATACGAAGGCTGGACCGTTCATAAGACCCATGCCTGGAGCCAAGGGCCCGTCATGCTACAGGGTCTTGCGATCCTCAAAGGGTTTGATCTGGGTGCGATGGACCCCTTTGGCGTGGAGTTCGTGCACACCGTGACCGAAGCGATGAAGCTGGCCTACGCCGACCGCGAAGCCTATTACGGCGATCCCGCTCAAAGCGAGATCCCGATGGATTATCTGTTGAGCGAGGAATACAACAGCGAGCGCCGCAAGCTGATCACGGACCAGGCCTCGACCGAGCAACGCCCGGGGCGGGTGCCGGGGTTCGAGCATCTGGCCGACGCTTACATTGAACGTTCTGCGCGCGACTTCAACGTTGGGCCGGTTGCAGCGCAAGAGCCGACCATGTCGCACCTGACCGAAAAGCGGGGCGACACCGTGCATCTTGATGTGATCGACCGCTGGGGTAACATGGTGGCCGCAACACCGTCCGGGGGCTGGCTGCAAAGCTCTCCGGTGATCCCCGGTCTTGGCTTTCCCCTGAATTCGAGGGCGCAGATGTTCTGGCTTGAAGAGGGCCTGCCAACTTCGCTGGCGCCGGGACGCAGACCCCGCACTACGCTGACTCCCAGCCTGGCCGAAAAAGACGGCACCCAGCTGGTGTTTGGCACACCGGGCGGCGATCAGCAGGATCAGTGGCAGTTGATCTGGTTCCTGCGCTTTGTTCATTGGGGCATGGAACTTCAGCAATGTATGGATGCTCCCCTGTTCCATTCGATGCATTTCCAGGGTTCCTTCTTCCCGCGTGAAGTGCGCCCCGCCGAAATGATGGTCGAACCAGCCTTTGGCGAAGCAGTGATAGGCGAGCTGCGTGACCGCGGGCACAATGTCGTGGTGGCCGATCCCTGGACCGTGGGGCGTCTGACCGCAGCCCTGCGCGAGCCGGACGGGATGCTGCGCGCCGCAGCAACCCCCCGTCTGATGCAAGCCTACGCGGTGGGCCGATGACCTGGTCCGTGATAGCCCGCGATCCTGCGGATGGAGCAATCGGTTTGATTGTGGCCTCCCGTTTCTTTGCCTGCGGCGCGGCGGTCCCATTCGTAGGGCCGACCGTGGCCGTCGCCTCGCAGGCGTTCTGCAATCCGGTATGGGGCACCGAGGGGCGCGCACGTCTGGCAGCCGGTGAATCCGCCCAAGATGTGCTGGCCGATTTCGTCGCCCGCGATCAGGGGCAAGCCATACGTCAGGCTCATATGATGGATGCGCAAGGTCGTTTTGCTGCGCACACAGGCTGCGACTGCGTGAACTGGGCCGGGCATCTGATTGCAGATGATCACTCAGTTGCGGGAAACATGCTGACTGGGCCGCAGGTAATCGAAGCCACCTCTGAGGCCTATCAAAAGCACGCCAACCTGCCCTTTGCCGAGCGGCTCATCACCGCCATGCGAGCTGGCGAGGCCGCGGGGGGCGACAAACGCGGCCGCCAGGCAGCGGGCCTGATCATTCACCGGGGCGAAGATCACGCCTGGCTGGACATTCGTGCTGACGACCACAGCGACCCACTGGAGGAATTGGCCCGTCTTTGGGATGTCGCGCAGGAACGCTACGTGCATTTTGCCAGAGGCATGCCCGGACGCACCAATTTCTCGGGATTTCCCACACGCGAAGGAATAGATGCTGACATCGCAGATGCGGAGGCAAAACGCATCGCGGAAGGGCGAGCCAGCCGATCTAAAGCGGTGGACAAGTGATGCCCGCAGCGCGTATCCCTCATGGCGCGCTGCATCCACCTCATGGCATTTTTGCGCGTGATCACAAGATCCACACGAGTAATATCCCAAACATGTCGTCTTCACTTCGTTCCGCACCCATAGAACCCATCAAACAGAAGGTTCTTGAGCTGATTAAATCAGGCAGCCTTCCCGCTGACGGAAAATTGCCGACCGAGCGGGTTCTTTCCGAGAATTTCGATGTCAGTCGCAGGTCTGTTCGTCTGGCCCTCGACAGCCTTGAACAGCAGGGACTTGTCTGGCGCAAACAGGGCAAAGGCACCTTCGCCGGACAGCCTGCAGACCCAACGGCAGACCTGGCGGCCAAGATCGCCGGAGAAACCAATGCGCTTCAAGTGATGGAGGCGCGTCTGTGCATCGAGCCGGAGCTCGCCGCCCTCTGCGCCCGCCGCATGGGCCCGGATGAGCTTGCCCGACTGCGCAGGCTTGCGCAGCGCCAGTTTGAATCGAGCGGCCCCGAAGCGATCGAACTTTGGGATGGCGCGTTTCACCGCCTGATCGCGCAATGCGCCCGCAACCGCCCCTTGCTGACGGCCTTTGCCCTGCTGGACAAGATACGTGAAAACCCCGACTGGATCCGGATCCGGGCCAGGGCCCGAAGCGAACCATCGCTGGAAGTGTCCAACTGCGAGCACATCACCATTATCGAAGCGATTGCGGCAGGTGACCCTGACCTCGCACGCACGGCCATGCGGGACCACCTGACAACGCGGTTTGATGCGCTAAGAGATGAAATGGGCCCATCCGACAGCAGCTGGGAAACAGAGCTGATCGATCTGGACAACGGCAAATAGCTGGCGCCTTGAACAGATGCAATAAGGACAACCCGAGTATGCTCCATGAACTCAACGCCTCCCCGGAGACCTGCCACTGGGGTTTTTTCGACGCGCAACACCCACCCGCCATGACTATAAACAGTGGCGAGGAGGTGGTGATCAATACGGTCTCTGGCGGGCCGGACATGCTACCGGGTGGCAGTTTCCACGTGCCGAGCGAGCTGCTCGACATCCACGCCGCCGGGCTGCCGGGGATGCCGGGGCACATTCTGACCGGACCTGTGGCCGTAGAAGGGGCGATGCCCGGCGATGTGCTTCAGGTCGATGTTCTTGACATTCAGCTGCGACAGGATTGGGGCTACAACATGGTCCGCCCCCTAGCGGGAACCCTGCCGCTGGAGTTTCCAAACCGGGTAAAGACCATTCTGCCGCTCGACGCGACACGTCAGGTGGCGCAATTGCCCTGGGGCAAGGCGTTGCCGCTCAACCCTTTCTTTGGCGTGATGGGGGTTGCACCGCCGCCGGAGTGGGGGCGTATCTCGACAATCGAGCCCCGCAGCCACGGCGGCAACATCGACAACAAGGAACTCACGGCGGGCAGCACCCTTTATCTGCCGGTCTACACTGAGGGCGCGCTGTTTTCGTGTGGCGACGGCCATGCGGCACAGGGCGATGGCGAGGTCTGCATCACGGCTATCGAGACCGCCTTGCAGGGCCGTTTTCGGCTGACCCTGCGCCGGGATATCGCTTTGGACTACCCCCAGGCCGAAACACCTACGCACTATATCACCATGGGGATGCATCCCTCCTTGGATGTCTGCGCTGAAATGGCCCTTCGTCAAATGATCACAGTAGCATGCGCCCGTCTCGGCATCAGCAGGGAAGAAGCCTATATGCTGTGCAGCCTAGCTGGCGATCTTCGTATTACCCAGACGGTCAATCGTGAGAAAGGCGTGCACATGATGATGCCAAAGGCACAACTGGTACGCGCCTCGGATCATTAAGTTCTATGTGACAGCCAAGGGGCGACCGTATTGACTTGGGGCGTCCGCAAATATGAGGCCTCAACAATCGGCGAATGAACCTGCCTGATCTATCCTTCCTTGCGGATTCCCGATGGCGCATGCTGAAACAATACTCCAGAAGTGACAACGCACACCACACGATGGTGACGGGGTTGGCTGCAGAGGGCGAAAAAATAGGGGCGGATATGATCCCCGGTCGTCAGCATCTTTGTGAAATATGAGCCGGGCAGCGGTCACAACCGCCCGGGAATTTACTCTGCACAGCGGCCAGGCACCTAGCCGTTTTTCCAAATCAAGCACATCACCAACCGCAACAGGGTCCTCGGCAACTGATCCTTGTCCTGCGATTTCGGATTTGGGGATGGACGATCACATTGGGACAAACGGCTTCATCGACGCGACATCTCCCGAGCGACTAGCCAAACGCCTAACCAAGGGCCGTGAATCCTGTTCCCTGGTCAGCTGGCTTGCAGCTCAGCGGGATACGAGTGTTACGTATCATTGACGCGACCCTCGGGTGTTGCTGGGCTGCCGGGATCAGGTTGCCTTGATGGGCCAAGAAATAGGTGCTGGCCCCTCCGAGGCAGGATTTAATCCTGCGCGACCAGGCTGAACGTCCACAGGTTGTCGCTCTGCGCCACCAGGCCACTACGCTCGCCCGCCAGCTTTCCTTCGTTCAGGAGCTGCTGCAGATCTGCGCCAACATCAGGACTGTAGATGTGATAAAGGTGCCCGGTCGGGCTATTGCCCGGCAGATCACTGAGATCGATCACCTCTACGCCCTTGATCCTGGAAACATCATTTCCCGCTTCGCCAAGCCTAGGATACCCATGAACCTGCCTGGAAAGGGCAAGCGGTTTGTCACCGGACGCGACATAGACGGTAAGGCTGTCCACGATGGGTTCGATGCGGGGCAGCATTCGGGCGAAAATGTCGAAATCCATATCCGGGGCCAGGAGCACGACATGCCCCAGCCGGATATCGGGCTGCCTGCTGGCAACCTCGTAGAGCGCCAGCACCACGCCACGCGCACCAAGACTGTGCCCGACCACATCAACATTCATTGTTCCAAAACGCTGTTCCAGCTTGATGATCGTGTCAGCCAGATCGGGTACGCTCCAGTAAAGGTCTGCCTCGTCATGGGTATAGAAGGCAGCAGATCCATCCGAGGGCCAACTGAACCAAAGGAACCGCCCCTCCAGCTCTGCGTTCTGCTGTAAAAGCGCCGCGCGTCGGCAGCCTTTCTCAAAGCTGATATAATAGCCGTGAACGTAGATCGCTGGGCCACGCGCTCCCGCACTCGCCTCAAGCCCGTCAAGAACGGCGGCGGGCTCCATTTCCCGGACATTCTTTACGCGTAGCAATTCTTCGCGCATGAATGCCGGTGTTACCTCAGCAAGAGGGGACAGAACGCCGAGGTCAACTTTGCCAACCTCGCAATGCCCTGCCTTGAGGTCGCTCCTTTCATCACCATAGGTTTCACCCGACTCAGCCGAGCCTGTTCTGTTTCGCAAGGTGACATAGGGAAACTCCATGGCCCGAGCCTCCGTTTGCGCCGCGGAAGGCATGGGGAGTGCGCATATCGAAGCGAATAGAACGAGGAACATGCCAACAGAGCGGACAAGAGCGAATAGTGTGATTTTCATACCTGGTGTTTCAATCCGTGAACGGTCGACGCTGCACAAATGCACGCGCTGCGGGTTGCATGAATGGACTATGCATCTTTCCGTCAGGCAATGAAATGGGTTGCACCGCAGTACAACATTGCGAAGACTGCAAAAAAATGCGGCTCACACCGGTCCGGAGCAAAGAGCAAAGCGAGGCATGCACACCCTTGGCGGTGTCGCGCAGCCGGATCCAAGACCACGTTTCACACAGCTAGTTCAGGAAATTTGAGGATAGAATGATCAATCGGTACTTGGCAAAAACAATCGGCCCAGTCTCCGTCCCCTGCCTTCTGCTTGGTCTGTTGTTCTTTGCGGCCTCTCTGACCCCGTCACTGCTCCCCCG
Organism: Phycobacter azelaicus; assembly: GCF_014884385.1. Classification (NCBI taxonomy): domain Bacteria; kingdom Pseudomonadati; phylum Pseudomonadota; class Alphaproteobacteria; order Rhodobacterales; family Roseobacteraceae; genus Phycobacter; species Phycobacter azelaicus. Next base: position 512,100 of record NZ_WKFH01000003.1, read on the forward strand.
TGGCCCGGACCTGCAAGGCATACTCGGAGGGTTGGTCACCGCGATCGGATACCTGATCGGGCAGATTATCGCGCTAGGCTGGCAGGCGGCCGATCTGCCGCGCCTGTCGGGACGCCCTGCAAAGGTGCTGGTTGCGCTGATCTCGATCCCGCTCTTTGCATTCTATTTCTGGGTCTTTGGCTCCAGTCTCAGCTGGCAGAATGACATACGGCAAAAGATGGGCATGGAGCCCGCGGATGCGCTCCATCTCGCGACACTCCTGCCGCTTGCCATTGCGACCTTCGCAGTGGCCTTCGCTATGGGCCGACTTGTCGCTTCGCTGTTCCGCCTGATCAGAGCGCGGTTCTATCGCATCATGCCCCCACGGCGCGCAAATGTTCTTGGCGTTGTTGCGGTGATATTGATACTGTTTATCGTCTCCCGCGACGGGATCTTTGACCGCGTAGTGACCGGCCTCGACGAAAGCTATGAAGCTGCGCAGGAGTTGTTTCAGGACGCCCCCGCGCGACCGACCACCGCCCGTATGACAGGGAGCGCGACCTCGCTGATCGACTGGACAGCGATGGGCAAATACGGCCGTGAATTCGTGACCTCGGGCCCCGACGCGCAAGACATCACGGCCTTCACCGGAAAGCCCGCATTGGACCCGATCCGCGTCTATGTCGGGCGTGCCAATGGCGATACTCCGCGCGAACGGGCGGAACTCGCACTGGCAGAGCTGATCCGGCAAGGGGCCTTCGAACGCGAGGTTCTCATTGTCGCAAGCCCTACAGGCACAGGCTGGATTGATCCTGGTCTGCAGGACCCTGTCGAATACATGCACGGCGGGGACATCGCGACAGTCGTCGCGCAGTATTCCTATCTTCAGTCCCCCCTCGCCCTGATCCTTGAGACAAACACCGGACTGGAGCAGGCAACCGCATTGCAGGACGTTGTTCATGGCTACTGGAAGACACTGCCCAGTGATGACCGACCCCGCTTTTACGTCAACGGACTCAGCCTCGGAGCCTGGTCCTCGATGCACGCGACGAATATGTTCCGATTGCTCGACGATCCCATCGACGGAGCGTTTTGGGCCGGACCGCCCTTCTCGTCCGACTTCTGGAACTACGTTCAAAAACGCCGCACTCCCGGCTCACCCTGGGTTCAGCCGACCATCGGAGACGGGTCCTTGATCCGCTACGCGTCACACACGGCTAATGGTTCCAAGGCTGCGTCAGACTGGGGTGCCATGCGGATCATGTTCTTGCAGTACTCCAGCGATCCGGTCGTCTTTTACGATCCTTATTCGCTGTGGCGCGCACCACCCTGGATGAACGATCCGCCGGCCGCGGACGTGTCAGACGACCTCGTTTTCATCCCGATTGTGACACAATTTCAACTGGCGCTCGATCTTGCATTGTCCTTCGGTGCGCCGCCCGGCCACGGACATGCCTATCATGCACAGGACTATATCGCGCCCTGGGTTGAGGTGACCGCCCCTGAAGGATGGTCACCGCAAGACACGGAGCAACTGAAAGCGCATTGCAACTTGGGATACCAAATGGGCTGCGCCAACAGCCAGCGCTGATCGACACGCAACACCGCACCTCATCTGGCTTAAATAAGGAGTGGGTTTAGAATGTATGGAACGGGCCCGACACCGCGCCCGTTCCTGGCTAGAATTTCAGATATGCTTATGCTCTTGCATCAGACCTTTGAAGATGCACCAACACATCACCAGCAGTACAACGGTGAAAGGCAAGCCGGTTGATATGACCATCGCCTGCAACGAGCCGAGCCCGCCGCCGATCAGCAGTACGATGGCCACCAGGCCCTCAAAGGTGCACCAGAATACGCGCTGTGGCACCGGCGCATCGATTTTGCCACCGGCGGTGATCGTGTCGATCACAAGGCTGCCGGAGTCCGAGGATGTGACGAAGAAAACAATCACCAGCACGATACCGACGGTTGACGTAATCGCGGCCAGAGGAAGCCCATCCAGCATTGCAAACAAGGACAATTCCGGTTTGTAGGCGTCGATCACATTGGCCTTCACCGCGCTGGCATCGACATTTGCGATCATGTCGTTGATTGCGGTGCCACCAAAAACGGCCATCCAGAAGATGCAGACCACAGATGGTATGATTAGCACGCAGGTGATGAACTCGCGGACAGTGCGGCCACGCGACACACGAGCGATGAACATGCCGACGAAAGGCGACCAGGAAATCCACCACGCCCAGTAGAACGCAGTCCAGCCTTCGCGATAGCCATCATCCTCGCGGCCAAAGGGGTTGGAGAGCGGGATCAACTCCTGCGCATAGGCCGCAAGCGTCTTGCCGAAATCGACAAAGATCCCAACTGCGCCGGCTGTGAATAGCACAAAGAGCAGCAGCGCGATGGCCACGATCATATTGATCTCGGACAGGACCTTCACCCCGCCATCAAGACCCCGCAGCACAGATACCAGCGCAACAGCCGTGATGCCAATGATAAGGATGACCTGAACGGTTACGTTGCTCGGGATGCCGTAGACATACTCCAGACCTGCATTCGCCTGTTGTGCCCCCAGACCCAGCGAGGTCGCAAGTCCGAAGAGTGTCGCAAAGACCGCAACGATATCGATCGTGTGACCCCACCAACCCCAGACACGTTCCCCGAGGATCGGGTAAAAGGCCGAACGGATCGAAAGCGGCAGCCCCTTGTTGTAGCTGAAAAGTGCAAGGGCAAGTGCGACGATCGCGTAGATCGCCCAAGGATGCAGCGCCCAGTGATAGGAGGTCGCCGCAAGCGCCATTCGCCGGGCGGCATCCACATTCTCCGGTATCAGGGCACCATCTTCGGTGAACGGGCGCACAGCCCCCAATGGTTCATCCCCCCAAGGGGTGCCAAAGTAATAGGCCGGTTCCAGGACGCCAAAGAACATAAGCCCGATACCCATACCGGCAGCAAAGAGCATCGCGAACCAGCCCGCATAACCGTAATCCGGTGTCGCCTCAGCGCCGCCCAAACGGACCGAACCGTAGGGCGAAACGACAAGAACAAGGCAGAATAGAACAAAGATATTCGCGGCCGACAGGAAGAACCCGTCAAATGTTGATGTCAGTGTCGGGCGCAACCAACCAAAGAAATCGGCCGCTTGCTGCGGGGCAAGCAGCGCATAGATCACGAAAACCACTACACTCAGACCCGAAATCAGAAAAACCGGATTGTGAATGTCGAGGCCGACCGGCCCGATCTGCGTTTCGATATTGTCCTGACCGATTTCGTAATCGGTGTCGATAAGTTCCGAAGCGCCCTCGGGCGCCGGTATCCCTGTGGTTTCGTCTATGTCGGTGTTATCGGACATCATTAGACTCCCCCTGTCATTTTTGAAGTTCGGTGCGGCGCGTCACGCCCGCACGACCATGACTGAGCATTTTGCACGCTCAGCAAGTTTTCCGCCGTTTGACGGCCAGATGTAGTCGATAACATTGGGTACGTGGCTCGCCATGACGACGAGGTCAGCGCCGGTTTCACCGATGGCTCGCATCAGCGCATCGTCGATCTCGGTCGTGGGGTCGTGTGCGATCGCGGTATGCGACAGTGCTTCGATGTTGTGCCTGGCAGCCTCTGACGTGGCAAAAGCATCAAGCTTTTGGGCAAACTCTTGCGGGTTATGGGCCAATTTGCCGGGAGCCGGCGAGGTGACCCCCACATATACAATCGGTACGCCATAGTGTTTTGCCAGATCCGCCGCGCAGTCGAGCGCGGCAGCGAGCCGCTCGACATGAGCCAGATCGACCGGCGCCATTATTCGTTTAAACATATTCCCTCCTTAGAGAGCGTGGGCAGCGATGTGCTTTCCAACACGGATGAGCCACACAAACTCGCTTCATGTGCAGGACCGAGCGCTGTACGATCGGTGGACCGAGGGTAGTCCCAGACAGTTGGCAAAAGCAAACAAGTCGCCTGCATGCGCAGGACTTCAGCGCCCTCGATGACTTCGCCGCGAGGCTTCGTGCTACGCGGTGAGGCTTTCAGCAGGGCTCAGCAACGACAGGCATTGGCCTAATATGAACCGGCCGCGAAACTGGAAAGCGGCGTGTTTTCTCTGTCAGTGTCGCGCATGTTTGCCAAGGAGCAGAGCAAAAACAAAAAATGCGCCCAGAGATGTCGTGACCACACCGACAGGAAGCTCCTGCGGCGCAAGGAGCAGACGGGACAGGATGTCAGAAGCCGTCAGAAGTATGGCCCCGATCAGGGCCGCAGTTGGCAAGAGGTGCGTGTGCAGCGGGCCTACCAATCCGCGCGCCAAATGGGGCACCATCAGCCCGACGAACCCGATCACCCCCGCCACGGAGACGAATGTTGCGGTCGCAAGAGCCGACACGAAAAACATCATCATGCGCAACCGGTGGGCAGGCACGCCGAGACTGATGGCTGTTACATCTCCGGCAAGCAACGCGTCCAGCCAGCGACGACGGTAGAGCGCATAAGCAAAGATCATGCTGAGGCCGGCGAGGACCAGCGGAAAGGTTTGCCAGCGTGACAGGCCCAGCCCGCCAAGCATCCAGAAGATTACAGAATGGGCCGCGCGGCTGTCTCCGGCGAAGATCAGGTAATTGGTTATGGCCGCGAACAGGAAAGAGACGGCCAGCCCCGCCAAAATCAGCTTTTCGGGGGCACTGGTGCGAAGGCGCCGTACCAGCATCAGCACGATTGCGGAGGCCACGATGCCGCCGCAGAAGGCCGCGAGAGGCAGGGTCCAGATGCCCAGCACATCACCGGTCACGGTGATAACAAGAACCGCGCCGGCGGCAGCGCCAGAGGACAGGCCAAACAGGAAAGGATCTGCAAGATCATTGCGAGTCGTGGTCTGTAGAACCACACCAACGATTCCGAGGCCAGCCCCAATGATCGCAGAGAACAGAGCACGCGGCAGCCGCAGATCAAAGATGATGCGCCCCATCGGGGTCGGCTCCGATTCTGTCCAGCCAAGTCCAGAGGGTATTGCGGCAAAAACCTCCGCCAGAGGAATGGCGGTCGTGCCATAAAGCACGGACAGCAGGATGAGGGCGACCAGCAAGGCCGCCCCTCCCATCAGCGTGAGGCGAAATCTGCCCACGTTAGAACAGTGTTGATTGTCACTGAGAACTGACCCGGTAGCCCTATAAATTGTCACTGAGAATTGACCCATGTGAACACACTTCCCCGACGGTTTTGGTTGGGGGGATTAGGAGTGATCGACATGGGATTTTTGAGTGTCATTCGACGCTGGGCATTGCGTGACAAAATGCCAATCAGGGAGATTGCCCGGCGGACGGGTTTGTCTCGGAACACGATCAAGAAGTATCTGCGTGAAGGTGCGGTGGAACCGCAGTTCAAGACGCCCAAGCGTCCAAGCAAGCTGGACCCCTACGCGGATCGGCTGTCAGCCTGGCTTTTAATCCAGACGCGGAAGTCACGCAAAGAGCGGCGGACAGTGAAGCAAATGCATGCTGATCTTGTGAAGCTGGGATATAATGGTTCCTATGAACGCGTGGCAGCTTTCGCCCGGGCATGGCGTGAAGATCGGCATCGAGCGGAACAGACGACGGGGCGCGGCACCTACGTGCCTTTGGTGTTCGCGCCCGGCGAAGCCTTCCAATTCGATTGGAGCGAGGACTGGGCCAACATCGGCGGTGAGCGCGTCAAACTTCAGGTCGCTCATATCAAGCTATCGCACAGCCGCGCTTTCTTGGTGCGGGCCTACCCGCTGCAAACGCACGAGATGCTGTTTGACGCCCACTGGCATGCATTCCGCGTGTTCGGCGGTGTGCCTGGTCGCGGGATCTATGACAATATGAAGACCGCCGTTGATCGTGTGGGCAAAGGCAAGCAGCGGGACGTCAATGCACGCTTCAAGGCTATGGCCAGCCACTACGTGTTTGAGCCCGAGTTCTGCAATCCGGCGGCCGATTGGGAGAAAGGCCAGGTTGAGAAGAACGTGCAGGATGCGCGCAACCGCATGTGGCAGGTCATGCCGGTCTGCGCCGATCTGGCAGAGCTGAACCAATGGCTTGAAGATCGCTGTATCGCCCTTTGGACAGAGACGCCGCACAAGGCTTTGCCGGGGTCCATCGCTGACGTGTGGGAGGCCGAGAAGCCTACGCTGATGGCACTGCCGCCGGCATTCGATGGCTTTATCGAACACAGTAAGCGTGTGTCACCCACATGCCTGATCACTTTCGAACGCAATCGCTACAGCGTTCCCGCCAGCTTTGCGAACCGCCGTGTCAGTTTGCATGTCTATCCCGAACGGCTGATCGTGGTCGCTGAAGGGCAAACGGTTTGCAAGCATGCGCGGATCATCGAGCGGTCTCATCGCAAGCCCGGCAAGGTCATCTATGACTGGCGCCACTATCTCGCTGTTATCCAACGCAAACCGGGCGCACTTCGGAATGGTGCGCCGTTCACGGAGATGCCGGATGCCTTCCGTCAATTGCAGGATCACATGCTGCGTAAAGAAGGCGGTGACCGAGAGATGGTCGACATTCTGTCTTTGGTCCTTCAGCACAACGAAGAGGACGTTTTGTGTGCAGTGGAGCTGGCACTTGAAGCAGGCGTCCCCACCAAGACGCACATCCTGAACCTGTTGCATCGATTGATCGACCGCAGACCGACAGATCACCCCGAGGTCGATCCGCCGGACGCACTGGCATTGCAGACAACGCCAGTGGCCAACGTCGGTCGCTATGACGGGTTGCGACAGACTGAGGAGAAGCGCCATGCGTCATGACCCAGCAGGAGCCTCTATCGTCATCATGCTGCGCAGTCTTAAGCTCTATGGCATGGCAAATGCGATTGAAGACTTGGTCGCCCAGGGCGCGCCAGCGTTCGAAGCTGCCACACCAATGCTGTCACAGCTGCTCAAGGCCGAGATCGCCGAACGCGAGGTACGGTCCATCGCCTACCACACGAAGGTCGCCCGCTTCCCCGCATACAAGGATCTGACGGGCTTCGACTTTGCATCGAGTGAGATCAACGAAGCGACAGTGCGGCAGCTACACCGATGCGAGTTTATCGAAGCGGCCGAGAATGTCGTTTTGATCGGCGGTCCCGGAACGGGCAAGAGCCACACAGCCACAGCAATCGGCGTCCAAGCCATCGAACATCACCGGCGTAAGGTGCGCTTCTTCTCGACCGTGGAATTGGTCAACGCGCTGGAGCAGGAGAAGGCGCTTGGTAAGGCAGGGAAACTGGCTGAGATGCTGACGAAGGTCGACTTGGTCATCTTGGACGAACTCGGCTACCTGCCGTTCAGTTCATCTGGCGGGGCGCTGCTCTTCCATCTGCTCAGCAAGCTCTACGAGCGCACCAGCGTCATCATCACCACAAACCTCAGCTTCTCAGAATGGGCGCAGGTCTTCGGGGATGCAAAGATGACAACCGCGCTCCTCGATAGGCTGACTCACCGCTGCCACATCCTCGAAACCGGAAACGACAGCTACCGCTTCAAGGCCAGCGCTGAGGCTGCAAAAAAAACACGAAAGGAGGCCAAAACATTGACCGCGTCATAAACCACGACGCATAACTGAGGGTGGGTCAAATCTCGGTGAAAATACCGGGTCAGTTCTCAGTGACAATCAACAGACTGCCGCGCCCGCCTTGAAGTAACCCTGAAAGGGGAGCCGGGAGACGTTGGTGGCCATGGAGCCCTTGGTCTGGAGCGGGTTGCGGACCTATACGGGTTCGACTTCCAGAAAGAACTCCGCAAGCTGGTGTTCGAGTTCTTCCTGCCAACCTTTGGCGCCCCCTGCGAGACCGTCTCGCTCGGCTTTCCGGTGAAGGCCAGCGAGATCGAGGTCTTCAAGCGCAGCGGCGTCTACGGGCTAGATCGGCTGCACCGGGCCATCCATGATATAAACCTCTGCCGCCATCAGCAGGGGAAACTTACCGATAAGCCCGTCACGTTGCGCCGTAAGGGCCGGTTGGTCTCCTGGGAGGAGATGAACAAGAAGGTGAACCGTGCCCTGGACCGCCTGTCAAAAGACTGGGCAGGCTGACCCGTGCATCAGGATCCACCCCCTTGCGCCCGGATGTGCTCTGAGGGGCTCAAATATTGCGCGTGAACGCAGGGTGTGGGGTTTTGAAGGGTAGTGTGCTGCTGAGAGGGTGGTGCCCGTCAGGGGCGACATTTGAGAGGCACGCTGTCCTGTGTGCCGCCAGTTGGCATGCAATGCCGACGACAATACCGGCCCATCATCCGCGTGCCCGAAACTTTTCTTCACCAGAATGAGTGTTTTGGGCACTTTAGGGCTCAGATCGCATCAGCTTTGTCCGGGGCAACCAGGGTTGAGTGAATCGTCGATTTTCCGCTGATTTCGCGACTGAGCGCGGATCTGCCCACCTAATGACTAGATTCTTCTCTTAACTATTACTTCTTAAATTCTTTAAATATTACGAGCACGGCGTTTTGACGAATTTGAGCCAGTGCTGCGTCTCTGTAAGAGATGAACCTTCTGGGGCGCTGAAAGAAGGTGAGCATCAGTTCTCTCCAACCCAACTCTTATAGAACCCTCTCTGTGCTGTGTTGCCCCTTTGGGACGCATGTTGATCTTACTGCTTTGCTCTTTCCCCTGTATTGCTTGCGTTTACGGGGGGCTGAGGGTCACGGTGTCTTCTTCTTCTCCAGTCGTTTCAACTGTCGCTGCACTGAAGCGGCAGACCAGTCTTTTCCCCGTGTGGTTTGGATGCCCCGGGCGTTTGCTTCATCTGCGATCTGTTTCAGCGTGGGGGTATGATCAGCTGAAGAAAGCTCTTCCCTTAGCTTTGCGAGTTCTTCTGCTTTCATGTCTGCCATGCGCCCCCGCATGTGTTTCGATACTGCTGTTGCCAGTGCTGTCTGACGTCTCCCTTTGGCCGTGGGTTCTGTCTTCTTGTTGGTTCCCGGTAGCTGAAACCTGACTGGGCCTTGGTGGAGGACGATTGATCTGACGAGATTGTCACTGAGCTCGGTAATGGATTGGCGAGTTCGGAGATCTTTGAAATGCTGCCCGTGCTCTCGGATTTCGTTGAGGAGAGCTATGCGGTTATCAAGGGGACATCGCGCAAAGATCCGGCGGAAGTCATCTGTGATAAACCTTGCATTTTGGGTCATTGAGACCTTGAGCAATTCCTTCAGGACCGGAAGTGACGAAAGATCGTCCACCTTCCGCGCGTAGTCGAATAGGAAGTTGAAATCGCTGTCTACGCTTGATCGCTCCATAGCGAGCTCGAAGAGCTTATACGAGGCGAGCGTCTGACGATACTCTTGGGGCCGGTAACGTGGGTTTGGTCCATGTGAAATCAGCGCATAGAAGGTGGGCATTGTTGGGTTTATCTTTTGCGTAGTCAGTACGTAAATGCGATATTTGCATATCACTGGCATCCCTTATTGCGCAATACCTCATCCGTTTGAATTTCTTGCGCCCGGACAGGGAAATAGCCCGACGGACGTTCCCGGGCAGAGTATAATGCTCACATGAGAGTTTCAAACGTAGAGGTGCATATGAGCCGTCCTGCAAAGACCGTCCGCAATGCCTGCGATGCCTGGCTGAAACAGTGTGAACGCAACAATCTGGAGCGGGCAACGATCCGGAGCTATCGGGGTCACGTCGATCATCACATCGACAAGAAGATTGGGGATCTGCTGGTCACAGATCTGACCCGGGCGGATGTGAAGGACTTTCTGGACGATCTTCAGGATGAGGGCCTTTCTCGGGCCATGACCAAGAAGGTTCTCGGAAGCCTTCGCTCTGCACTGAGCGAGGCGCTGGACCGGGAGTGGATCAGTCACAATGTGGCAAGGGATGTGAAGTTGCCGCGAAACCGGCGAGACGAAGAGGAGCGCACCATTCCCACCAAGGATGAGATCCGGACCATGCTCGACAACGTGCCGGAACGTCACCGGCCCCTGATCGTCACGGCGATCTTTACCGGCATGCGGATCAGTGAACTGCGTGGCCTGACGTGGGAGTATGTCGACTTTGATCGCAAGCTTATTCACGTCCAGAAACGGGCTGACCGCTTCAACGATATGGGCAAGCCGAAAAGCCGGACCAGCAAGCGCAGCATTCCGATGGCCCCGATCGTTCTCAATGTTCTGGGCGCATGGCGTGATGATTGCCCAAAGGGGGATCTCGATCTCGTATTCCCGAATGGTAAGGGAAAGATCGAGAACCACTCCAACATCCACAATCGCGTTCTGGTGCCCCTTCTTGTGGAGAATGGGATCGTAGACGAGGAAGGGCGACCAAAGTTCAGCTTCCATGCCTTGCGCCATGCTGCAGCCTCGCTGTTCATTGAGCAGAACTGGCCGCCAAAGAAGATCCAGGCGCTGCTTGGTCATTCATCGATCAACATGACGATGGATGTCTACGGGCACCTCTTCGAAAGCCCGGAAGAGGATGTTGAACTCTTCGCCAAGATGCAGGGTGACTTGCTCGCTGCCTAGGTCAGTTGGGTTTTCCTGGTACGCGAACTTGAGACACGGCTGTTGTCGCAAGAGCTGGGGAAAATCGGCGGCGCCCTTGGGGCTAAGCTTTCGCTGTGGTGCTCCACGGTAAACCGTGACATATGCTTGTCGATTGACAATAAATATGTCTGTGCCTACGAAGCTGCCCTATTGGCAGCGGCTGACCTCATGGAATCTCACTTGAATAGGGAGGCGAGGAGGCGCTCAGCCTTGGTCGTTGAGGGGTATCCATGCAAGTTCCTATGAGTTCTCAGTCCGGGATCGAGCGCCGGTTCAGTTTCGAGCTTTCTTTCGTGCTATCCGGTTGTGATGAGCTCAGCCAGGACGTCCTTGTCACTGACATCTGCAATGCCGTTCCCGAAGACGATCCAATCATCGGGCTTGGGCGAAAAGGGCAGGTGGGTGTCATGCTTGACCTATCCGGTAGCTGCGCCGAGGACGTCATGCTGGATGCGGCGCGCCGAGTTCTGGCTGTTCTACCGGAAGGGTCCTATTTGCACGAGGCCCATCCGGATCTGGTGAGCCTCCAGGAAGTCGCCAATCACCTTTCAACGACTAGGCAAAACCTTCGTTTGAAACCACTCCCGGCGCCCTACGCAGGTGGGCTGTTCAGATTGTCAGAACTGAGCGGCCTGTTTGAAGACCACATTGAACGGGCTGGCCAGGGCGACAAACGTTACAAGATGAACGTCGAAGACGCCTCGGGCTGGCTCAATGCGTCATTTGCAGCGCAAAAACTCAACGGCCTTATCGCGGCCGGACTCTTGGATCGCCGGACACTCAAAGTAAGCGGTCTTCAATCTGAGGTGCAGCCGTGATTGCCGGATCATCGATGTAGAATAGAAACGAGCTGAACTCGGGTGACGTGATCGATGCCTTGAGCGACCTGTTCATCATGCGGGGTGTGCCGGATTACATCCGGTCTGACAACGGCCCGGAGTTCGTGGCTCAGGCCGTTCAAGATTGGATCAGGGCCGTCGGCGCCAAGACCGCCTACATCGCGCCCGGGTCACCTTGGGAGAACGGCTACTGCGAAAGCCTCAATGCCAGGTTCCGCGATGAACTGCTCAACGGAGAAGTCTTCTACAGCCTTCGGGAAGCGGAAATCCTGATCGAACAATGGAGGAAACACTACAATACCAAACGACCACATAGTGCCTTGGGCTATCGCCCTCCCGCCCCGGAAACCATCATCCCGATGGACCCGAGACCGGTCATGCACTAACAATCAAAACGGACCACTCAGGTGGGGCTGATCAGTTGGCTCTACGGAAAACTGTCTGCAGTTGAGGAGTTGAGCAATGAGCCCGGTCGGAATGCAATTTCCGCCCCACACCAAAATCCTTGTATGTGGAACTAAAGGCAACCAAGAGCCACAAGGATTGAATTACTTCGTCATCTCGCACCTGCAGCGAATGACAGGAAGCCGCCCCTTGCCTGGTGGCTCCGGTGCTGCGGCTGCACAGGTCATGTCCGCTTCGGGCTGGGACCTGCCCTCTTGCATCAATGGCGGATCTTGGTCAGGTCGTACCCCAGGCTTTGACAAGGAGCCCCCTACTTCGCCGAACGCATTGACGATGCGCATCCGCCACTGGAACGAGTACCCTCCAGCGTTAACTCATGGCATCGAAGAAGCAGAACGACGCACACCGCTCCCCAGCGGCTTTCCCATCTAGGATCAAGTCATTCTTCTAAGGGAAATGTGGTAGCGGAGGAGGGACTTGAACCCCCGACACGCGGATTATGATTCCGCTGCTCTAACCAGCTGAGCTACTCCGCCACTCGCTGTGTGGTGGCCGTTTACGGAATGGGGCCGTAAGGGTCAAGCTAGAATCTGGGCGTGACATGCATTTCTTTGAAAAAAATCAGTCGAAGCAGAAATAGAACTGCGTTTTCATATGCTTGTATGAAGGCGGCTTTCTTCGACGGTAGCCCCTTGAGTGAAGGAATCAGTCGGCCAGAGCGGACAGGACCGCTGCGTCGGGAAAACATGTGACGGCAAAGCCCAAAGATTCTTGCCAGCGACCGATGGAGCGCCTGGTCCTGAACCCCGCCAAACCGTCCGCACCACCGACATCATAACCCTGCTTTTCAAGCGCCCGTTGCATGGTTGCCACGTCGGATCGCAACATCGTATCGACCGGTGACCACTGCGTCTGGAAATCGCCCACTCCAAAGGCGATACGGTCGCCCACATGGCCGACAAACAGGGCGTAAAGGTCACTCATGTTGTAGTCTTTCAAGACATAGAAGTTAGGGGTCACTAGGAACGCGGGGCCATGGCGTCCCGCAGGCAGCATGAGAAATCCCTGGCCGGACAGCTCGTGATCCGGGAACGGACGGCCTGAGACCCTGGTAACGCCCATCTCAACCCAGTCTGCAATGCTGTGCCCCTGATCCGGTCCCTCCAGCGCACAGGACACTGACGGCGGCACTGAAACTTCGAACCCCCAATCACGCCCTGTCTGCCAGCCATGATGCTGAAGATAGGCCCCGATGGAGGCAATGGTGTCCGCCTCAGAGTTCCAGATATCAGCGCGCCCGTCACCGTCGCCGTCGGCAGCGTGTTTGAGCACGTTTGACGGCATGAACTGGGGCTGGCCCAGCGCTCCGGCCCAGCTGCTTTTCATCGCCCGCGCTGGAACATCACCCGTCTCTGCCACCCTTAGAGCCGCGATCAATTCCTGCGTGAAATAGTCGGTCCGGGTGCTCATGAATGCCTTGGTGCCAAGCACTTCAAAGGCATCGTGTGGGATAGCGGCCCGGCCATATGCGCTTTCGCGCCCCCAGATTGCGAGGACAATGTGCCCTGGCACGCCGGTTTGCCGCTCAATTTCCGCAAGCAGGCCGCTGTAGCGCTTGGCCAATTGCCGACCGACAGATGTTGCCCCGTCGACAGCGCCTCGACTGAAATAACGACCGGGCGCGCCAAATTCAGCCTGCCGCTGCTTGCGTGGCACTTGTGGTGTGCTGCCTGGAGGGACCAGGTCTGGAAGTTTCCAGTTCAGGCGCACCCCATCAAAGGCCGCACGGAAAGTCTTTTGAGAGACGCCAAACTTGCGCGCCTTGGGCCAGATCTCAGTCTGCAACCAGCTTTGGAACTGCCGCTCGATCACCGCGCGATCCTGGGCCGCAGCCATTTCTCCCCACAAGAGCATGGACACAACAAGAAGCAGTCGCCGCGGCATGGGGGCTTTCTCCGACAGGTTGCCAACAGCCTGATACCACCCGATCTGAGATCGCGTCGCAAGAGGCCATCGCACCCAGTCAGGGGAGTGGATCTGTGCGGAATAGCCTGATTTTCAGCCCGCCATGCGCCACAGGTGCTCCCACGGGCAGGAACGGCAGCTGAGTTGCCTTGGCCAGGGCGGTGTCGCTGGTCACAACCCCCACGCGCCAGCCGGAGAACCGTTCCTTCAGAGTCTGCCCCAAGGCACCGTAAAGGGCAAAGAGCAGCTTCTTGTTGCCGATCCGGGCGCCATAGGGTGGGTTCACTATGACGAGACCCGGCGCACCCTCGGGCGGCTGCAGATCGCTGACGGCCGCCTGCGCGAACGATGTACAGCCATCAACACCAGCGCGCGCGGCATTGGCCGCCGCCATCTCGACCGCGCCAGCGTTGCGGTCCGAACCGAAGAAGGTCAGTGACGTCTCCTTCTCTTCGCAGGTGCTTCGTATTTGCTCCCAGGCCGCGGCATCGAAGCTCGCCAGCCGCTCGAATGCAAAGGCGCGGCTGCGCCCCGGCGCCAGCCCACGCGCGATCTCAGCCGCCTCGATTACGAAGGTGCCAGAGCCGCACATCGGGTCCACCACGGCCTCGGATCCCTCAAATCCACACTCCCGCAAGAAAAGAGCCGCCAGCGTTTCTCGCATCGGAGCCTTTCCCACCGCGGCTTTATGACCGCGCTTGTGAAGCCCCTCACCGGAAGTATCCACGCTGAAAACGCATAGATTGTCGTCGATCCGGCATTTCAGCGTGACGCTCCCCCTGCTTTGCGCCTCTGGGGCATTGGGTGGCACGATTTCGACCCCCAGTTCCTCGGACAGTGCCCGTTCAATCCGCTGGGCCGCAGCCCCTGCATGGTAGATCTTTGACCTCTTGTTGGTCGCCACTTCGACGCGTACGGGGATATCGGCCCGCAGCACATCTGCCCAAGGGAACTTTCGGGCGCGTTTATCAAGCTGCGCCAAGTGAAAAGCGCGAAATTCCCCGATCCGGGCCAACACCCGCGCCGCGCCGCGCAGAGACAGATTGGCGCGCCAGACGTCGCTCCATCCTCCTTGCACGACAACACCTCCCGGAACGGCTTTTGGTTCCATGAAACCCTGCTCGCGCACCTCGGCAAGCAGCGCTTGTTCGAGACCTGGCGCGACGGTGAGGAAGATTTCGAATGTAGCAGCATGTGTCATGGCACCGTCCATAGCGGCAAAGACGCAGCGCCGCGACGAAAAAACTGAGCTAGACCAACTTGAGTTCAGCCGGAGGTCAGGCCCGAACGGGCACGCGCAAATTTGCCGCAAAGACCGGCACCGGCTCTGCATATCCTTTCAGCGAAACCGCCGGCAGCGGTTCGAACCGGAAACGACCGGAAATGGAAGCCGCGTTCTGCGACGCCTCATCTACCAGCACCTGATCCGAGGCCGCTTTTGAGCAAAGACGGGCCGACAGGTTGACGGTGGAGCCGAGAACCGTGAAATCCATTCGGTCCCGCGCGCCGGTTGCGCCCATGACGACCTCGCCCGAGGCCACGCCAATGCCAACATGCAGGTTGTATTCGGGATAGACACTGAGCAGTTTTTGAAGGTCTGCGATGATCTCGACAGAGGCGGCAACGGCGCGTTCCTCCATCCGCTCCCCTTCGAAGACGGCAACCAGCGCATCCCCAATAAATTTGTCCACATCGCCCCCGTATTTGTTGACCAGCCCCGCCTGCACGTCAAAGTAGCGGTTCAGTACCTCGACCACGGTTTCCGGCGGCACGCTTTCGGAAAAGGAGGTATAGCCGCGAATGTCGGTGAAGATGACCGAAACACGCCGCCGCTCACCGCCGCGCCGCATTCCACTGTCCTCGGCCTTCCGAATGGCGGACATGGTGCTGTGAGAGACAAACTTCATCAGTTCTAGACGCTCGGCCAGATGGGCGATCATCTGGTCCACCTCCCGCGCCAGCTGCCCGATCTCATCACGGCTCCTCACACCTCTGACCCGAACGGCAAAATCCCCCTGCCCCACCTTTTGCGCGACGGCGCCGATTTTCAGAATGGGTCCGGTCAGGCCTTGCGACATGAAGAACGCTCCCATGGCGGCCAGCACTAGCCCGACCAGCCCCACTTTGGCGATCTGCCATGTCAGTGCATTCACCACTGCGTAGGCATTGTCTTCGCTGAGTTCGGTGATCACCGCCCAGGGAAAGTGCGAGGGAAAGGCATAGGCGCCAAGAACTGCCTCGCCATCCGGGCGCACATAGGGTTGCAGGGCATCGGCCCGCGCTCCCGCCACGATCAACGGCATGGCGCTGGCGACGATCTGTCGGTCCGCAATGACCCGGGGCTGATCGGTTAGCACCAACCGTCCGGCGTGATCAACAATGGCAATCACACCGCGCTGCGCAAAGGGATGTGAGGCCACCATCTGTGCCAGAAGGTCGAGATCGATCTTGGCGGCCATGGTCACCTCCCGCCCCGCGATATAGGTGTTGAGCGGCAATACAAGCGTAGCCATCCAGGTGTCGATTTCAGGCATATAGCTGATCACCGGCCTGCCGAACTGACCTGTTCCAGAAATAGAGGTGATCAGATCCGCGGGTGTCGAAAGCACCTCAACAGGGTCGAGGCCAGCAGCGATCACCCTGCCGCTGTACTTGGAATTTGTGACAAGGATTGGCAGGTCAGACCCGGCAACAGAGAGCTGAAGCGCCGCCACTTGTGGCAGCTCCTGCAAGCCGAGCGTTAACAAGGATACCTTCTGCGCAATATCCAGATCGGGACTATCCACGCCGTTGCGTATTACCATCAAAGGGGTCAGCCAGCGCCCCTGAAACGTATTATCAAAGCTCGTGCGCAGTTCGGCGGCCACCGAGGTCAGATCTTCGTTTGCGGCACTCTTGAGCTCATCCCTTGTGAGGCGACTGATGTTCTGGGCCACGAGGATGAGCGGTCCCACTGCCAGCAGAACCGCAAAGAGAAAGAACTTGGCGCGCAGGGGAAAGCGAAGGCGCGTCATGGCCGCGCCACCGCGGTGATCTGCGCTGTATCGCGCGCAACGCCACAAGCAAGGCCGGTGGCATCACGCCCCTCGAGTGTCACGGTATAGTCTCCGGGGCTTGCGTACCGATGACGCGTCACAGCACCGCTTGCGCGCGCGCCGTCGCCAAAAGCCCAGGTCAGCCGCACACCCTGCCCTTCCGGATCCTGCACATCGGAGGCATCAAACGATACGACATCATGGGCAGCCCCCACCAGAACCTCTCGATCCGGTCCCGCCTCCACCAGCGGTGGTGCATTGATCAGGATCTGGGCCGTGTCCATCCCCGTATCACACTCGGAAGCGCCGCTATCATCGCGCACCGAAAGGGTTACGGTTCCTGCGCCGGGACTGTCAAAGGCACGCTCCACCTGTGCTCCTTCAAGCACCGTCCCATCGCTGAACGTCCAGATCCATTCAATAAGGTTCCCATCCAGATCGGCTGAGGCCCCAGCATCAAAACGCAGCATGTCTCCAGGGCAGGCAAGACGGTCCGGTCCAGCCATGGCAGTGGGGGCATCATTGACGCGCACATGGACCTCTTCGCGCCGCGTTGCGCCGATCAGATCCGAGCCATCCGTCAGCGTCAGCGACACCGGAAAACTGCCGGGTGTGTCGAACGCGTGGCTGACCTTGGCGCCATTGGCCACCGTGGTCCGATCAAAAAGCCAGCTGGCCGTTTCAGAGCTAGCCAGCGGGATTTGCCAGGTTATCGGCTCACCGGGGCAAACCGCTCTCTCCAGAGCAAGCCCTGCAAAGGGGCGCGGGTTCGCCGTGATCTGCTGCACTGCGACCGAAGTGCTATTGGAAACTCCCGCGTCATCCGTCACCTTCAGGCGCACCTTGTAGGTACCTGCCTCTTCATAACGATGAGAGGCAAGTACGCCATCGTTACTGCGCCCATCGCCGAAATCCCATTCAAAGCCTGTGATAGCTCCATCAGAGTCCGCACTGCCCCCTGCATCCAGGCGAAAGTCTTCACCTACAGAGACCTGCAACGGCGCCTCAAAAACAGCCATGGGCGGCGCATTGATGGTGATCTCGCGCGTTGTCATCAGGACATCACAACCTTTTGTGCCTCCCTCCAATGCGAGGGTCAGCACCACCGGATAGCGCCCCGCTTTGGCAAAACGGTGCGAGACCTCGGCGCCCGTTGCGGTGGTGCCATCTCCAAAATCCCAGGTCAGCGCTGTAACGCTTTCCTCTGCGAGGTTGCGGATCTCAGCAGCAAAGCTCAGCTGTTCGTTCACCCCCCCACGATCTGGCGCCAAGATCACCGGCTCGGGCGCGGCGACGACAATTACCTCGGCCGTATCGGTATCAAGCGGGCTGCAGCTGTTTCTGGCATCACCAGAGATCGTGAGGGTCACCGTGTAAGTCCCAGGACTTGTGAATCGGTATTCGGGCGTAGCGCCGCTGCCGCTTCCGCCGTCGCCGAAGGTCCAGGCAAAGGCATTCACGGCCCCGTCCGCATCGGTCGACTGCGTGCCGTCAAAACGCACCGGCTGGTTGGTGCAAACGGTTCTGTCTGGCCCGGCTGCGGCAATAGGCCCCTCCCGCACCACAGCTGCGATCCGGTCCACCGCGCTGCCGTATGTGCTCCCAGTTTCATTGCGCACGGTCAGAGTAACAGGATAGACGCCCGGGTTTTCATAGGTTTTGCTTGGATTTATCAAATCCGAAGTATCCCCGTCCCCAAAATCCCAGGCATAAAGCAACAGCCCGCCATCCGGGTCGCGGCTGCCTGAGGCGTCAAACAGGATCGGTTCTCCCGAGCAGACCTCACGGTTGCCGCCCGCATTTGCAAGCGGTCTTGCGCGGATGGTAACGCGCGTTGCAGAAACAGAGCGCGCATTGTTAAGCCCTGTTCCATCGTCCACCCATAGCGTAACCGGATAGACGCCCGGTCCGGGAAAGACATGGGTGACTTGCTCGCCCTTTCGACGGGGGGTATCGTCACCAAAATCCCATTCATACATCAAGGCGTCGCCATCCCCGTCGCTTGAGGCGCCGCCATCAAAGGTGACATATGTCTGCTCGGTCTCGATTTCTGGGCCTGCATCAGCGATAGGGGGATGATTGACCCGAACAGTCAGGCCGTCGACCGCAGTGCTGTTGGCCACACCGGCTTCATCCGTGACCACCAGTTGAACCGACCAAACGCCCGGCGCGACATAGGCGCGCTCCACTTGGGCGGCGTCAAGTGGGCTTCCCAGATCGTCGAACTCCCAGCGGTAGGATGCCAGTCCACCATCCCTGTCAAAGCTTTGCCGGGCATCGAACGCAACGGTTGCCCCCGGCGCCACCAGCCTGTCTGGCCCGGCAATGGCCACGGGTGGCGCATTTACCGTAATCAGAACCTCGCTATCATCGCGTGCGGGCTGCGCGGCAAAATCGTCTTCGATGCTGAGGCGCACCGCATAAAGGCCCGGTTCATCGAAAACATGCGCCACGCGCTCCCCGTCCTTCACGCTGCCATCCGGGAACTGCCAACGATAGCGGGCTACCTGTCCGTCCGGATCGACCGAGGCACGGCCCGACAGGACGACCTCATCTCCGGGAGCCACGGTTTGCGGCGGACCCGCGTCGGCGATCGGCGCAGCATTTATGATGACCCGCATGGTGTCCCGGTCGGTGTTGCGCGGGGCCGTGCTGTCATCGCGCACCTTCAGCGCAACGTCATAAACACCGGCCCGTTTATAAGCGTGGCGGGGCATTGGCCCCTGCCCCGTGCTACCGTCGCCAAAATCCCACAGCCATTCGATCACCTCACCATCGGAATCCACCGACGC
This sequence comes from Phycobacter azelaicus, assembly GCF_014884385.1. Taxonomy (NCBI): domain Bacteria; kingdom Pseudomonadati; phylum Pseudomonadota; class Alphaproteobacteria; order Rhodobacterales; family Roseobacteraceae; genus Phycobacter; species Phycobacter azelaicus. Next base: position 531,595 of record NZ_WKFH01000003.1, read on the forward strand.
CGTGCCATCAAAGGCAACCTCGCTAGCCGTCACAAACTGGTCCGGCCCGGCATTTGCCACCGGTGCCGCATCCACCCGCACCACACGGGTCAGCGATTGCAAGGCAGAGGCCGTCCCACTGTCATCCTCGACCAGCAGCGTGACCTCATAGGTTCCGGGCTCAGACCAAGCATAGCTGGCAGTCACACCTTCGCCCATCGTCCCATCACCGAAATCCCAGATGAAGGACAGGATCTGCCCATCCTCATCTGTACTTTGAACTGCGTCAAACCGGGCAACTTCGGAAACCGATATCGGCCGATCAGGTATCGTGAAACGGGGCTCCGGCGGCATGTTCACATCGACACGCAGTGCGTCTGTCGCGATTTGATTTGAAGCGCCACTGTCATCCGTCACGCGCAGCGAGACACGAAAGGAACCCGAACGGTCATAGACATGGCTAACTTCGGCTCCTTCCAGAACCGTACCGTCGCCCATATCCCAGGAATACCGAGTGATGTCACCGTCGACGTCATAGCTGGCCGCCGCAGAGAACCGTAAAGCCTGCCCAATTGTGCTGATCTGATCACCGCCTGCCTCGGCGACAGGGCCGGCATTGACGAACACCAGCCGTGTTGCGACACCGAAGTTGCAGGGATGCTCCATGTCATCTGCCACCCGCAAGACCGCTCGGTAGGTGCCCGGTCGGTCGTAGACATGAGACACCTTGGCGCCCTCGGCTGATGTTCCGTCACCAAGGCTCCAGCGGTGTCGAACAATCGGACTGTCCGAGGGTTGCGAAGCGCTACCGTCAAAGCTCACGGTCTCGCCGGGAGCAACAAGAATGTCGTCCCCCGGAACCGCGACAGGCGCATTGCGCACGTGTACGGGCAAATCAAGGCTTGTACCGCGGCCTGGACGCGCTCCAGGCTCCAACACCCTCAGGCGTGCAGTGTAGCGCCCCGGTTCCTTGTAGCGATGGACGGCAGCAGCATTGTATGCCATGGCACCATCGCCAAAATCCCACATAAATGAAAGCGGCACGCGCCCCTCCGACAGACTGGCGTCAAATCCGACTGCGCGACAATCCGCAAGCGGGCTCGCGCTTGCCACCGCAACAGGTCTGCGAGGAACAAGCGAAATCCGCGGCGGCATGCCAAGTCGCAGCGGTGCGCCGCTATCGTCGAAGACAGCCAGTGTGACGTCATTTGGCAGCTCAAATCCCCCCGAGAGAGCCAGCGCCATCTGTTCGCCATCGCCCGCATAGCGCGGCTTGATCCTGTCAGATACCCAGACGTCCTGTCCCGAGATCCGGACGCTCTGGTCTTCATACTGCGTGACCAGCTTCAGATCCCCATTGGCCCCATCAAAGCTCTGTACCGTCAGCGGGCCAGCATCGGGCGCAGCCGCGAACCACAACTCGGTTGGGGGGCTGTTTCCGGGCCAGCGCACGGTTGGCCGGTAGGAAAACATCTCTAGCCCCTCAGGTGCGATGTTGCGATCACGCGCAAGGCTCAAGGCCAGTGAGAACCCATTGCCGTCATTCCCCCCGGAACCGATCACGTCGAGGCGAAAGTAGGCCCGCCCGTCAATGATTTCGCCCTGACGGGCCTGCACGGCCGTCAGCGTCACCCAGCGGCCATCTGTGGATCGATCATTTCCAAATTCTCTTTCGCGCAGCAACCGCCCCGGCGGGACCGGGGTCTCTTTGACCAGTCCCCGCGTGACCCGCGCTCCATCTTCAACCAAAGCAGGCAGGTCCACCTCCGAATAGCTACCTGCTCCACCAAACAGGCGAAAAGCGGTCACGCTGTCGGCTGTACCACCGTAGGAAAAATCACCTTCCCCGAAAGTTTCGGGATCGAGAAGGCGCAAAAAGAGCCGATCCGCCTGGTCGCTGGGAACGCTAAAGAAGATCCGCTCCCTGTTGTCGACATCGCCCTCGCGGCTTGGGGCCGCCTTCCCGTAGACCACGATCAATGCCTGTTGCGCGCTGCCCCCCTGCGCCTCAACCGCACCAGCGCAAGCCAAGCCCCAAAGGCCAAGCCCCACCAAAGCAGACCAAAACGTTCTGCGACTCTTCACAGTCATATCACGGTCCTTTGTCTTTCAGTCCCCATCAGCGGAAAGCCGCATTTCCCACGTAGTCCTCAATCATGACTTCCACCAAAAGCAGATCACCCGGCTCAGGAGGCAAAATCCCCCGGCACATTTCAGCCAAGGTTTCACATCGCAAATACCCCGAGACTTCACGACCACCGACTTCGATCACAAAAGGGGCAGCCTGCCTCAGCCCGGATTCGTCCCGCGCCTGTACCTCGATTGCGATTGCCCCGCTGGCGCCGTCAGGGCGTGTCACCTCCACACCAAGGACTTCAGGTGGGTCTGTGTCAAAAACTGTGTTGAGCTGTTTGACGGCCACGTTGCCAACCGCGTCCACGGCCAGCAGCTCGATCTTGTTGCGTCCGGCCACAAGCTGAACATCATAGGCAAAGCGCTCTGCGTTCAGTGGTATCTCATCACCGTTGACCAACAGAGACACCGCATCACCGACATGACCCTCGAGCCGCAAGATGTCTTCGCCGACCGCGAGCGGGACCGGTGCATCCAAGATAATCTCCGGCGGGGTCCGATCCCGGAGCGCCGCAAAAGTCAGCTGTCCTTCCGCGGCTCCGTCAGGCGAAAGCACTTCGACCCTATAGTCCAGCGCAGGGTCAGATGCCGGAACCGAGAACGACAGGGCGCCACCCTCAAGAACCCTTGTCCGCAAGACCTCCTGGTCCTGCCCGCCCAGAATAAGCACCTCCGCCCCTGGCGATGCATTCGTTGTCGCACTGACCGACACGTCTTTCGCACGGGTGGCGAGCGCACCGCCAATACGCGGCAAATCGGCATCCAAAGCGATGGTGACAGCCACAGTCGGTCTGTAGAAGACAGTGACCTCCCGCGTGGTGCGGTTTCCTGCAGGATCAACGGCTGTGACGGAAAGAACCGCCTTTCCCGGCTCCAATGATAACCGTTTTTCGAACGTGCCGTCGCTGGACGCTTCGAGCGGCTCACCGTTCAGAAGAAGGCGCGTATTGGCCTCTGTTGCGCCCAGCACCAGCACATCGGGCTTTGACAGGACAGCCTGCTGTGACGGCGCGAGCAGGGCCAGATAGGGCGGCACATTGTCCTCACGAATTGAAAACCCCCGTGGCGTGCTCCAAGCGCCGGGCAAGCCGAGTTGATCCAACGCGGCCACGCGCCAGAAGTACCGGTCAGGAGGCAACTCGGCGGCATAGCCAGGCTCGCTCACGCCCCATTGCGACAGCTTCATGACGTTGAAGGCCGGATCGCTGGCCACCTCAAGCCAATAGGCCTTGGCATCGGGGAAAGGCTCCCACCGGAGCGAGACAGCCTCGGTGTAGAGGGTTTCTCCCTGCAAAGGCGCGCGTAAAACAGGTCCGCTCAGAACAGGTGCACGCGCTGCCTTTCCGTCCGCGATGACCACACCCTCGTTCTTTCCAACCACGATGCGGTCCGTGCCTTGAGCGATCTCAAGATCGGTGCTGTCGTAATTCACGAAGCGTGCGCCGCTGTCGTCGTTCTTGATCCAGAAATCGGCCGAATTGGTCCGGGTCCGCAGCCCGGGAACATCGATTTCGAATGTGGTCTTCTCGGTGAGTTGGTTGAGAAGGGCGTAGAAATCCCCGTTTGCAAGGGTCACCTTGGTCACTTCGCCGCCCGTCAAAGGATCCGAGCGCATGCGCTGTATCGTTGCGTTGGAATTGGGATTGAGACGCAGGCGACTGAGGTCACGAAAGGTGATCTGCGTGGTACTGGCTGAAAGCGTGCGCACGCGCTCGAACTCGACGAGGATGTCGTCCAACTGCCGCCCTGACCAGGCCGGCTCCGTGGGCGCCCGACCTTCTACCTTGCCCTGCACATCAGACACGATAGCCTCAGCGGCCCGGTCTCGCTGGGCGATGGAGAGTTCAAGCGCGGCCCCGGCAAATTCGGTGGCCAGATCGGCAAGGCTTACAACCTGGCGCCAGGCTCCGGCACTGCGCTGACCGACCGCTAGATCACGGTTTTCAATGGCCTGTCCGATCTCGACCGGCGCAAAGATGCCTGCACCCTCGGCATTGGCCGATTGAATTGCCGTCAAGGACGTCCGAAGCGCTGCGTCCGCCGCACGCACCTGCCCTACGGGCAGCAGCAAGCGCATCCCGGGCCGCAGATCCACGGGCGAAGCGATGTTGTTCAACGCCAGTACGGTCGGCCAAAGATTCGGATCGTTGAGATGCATGTCGACCACGGTACGAATGGTATCACCGGGCCGGAATTCGACCGGCACGAGTGGCACATCCAGCGGGTCATTCTGCGACAGGGCAGGGCCAGAGACCGGCAACGATACCAACAACACAGAACCCAAAACCCGCAGCGCTGAGACCAACAGGTGCTTTGCCGTTCTTGTTGTAAATCGCCTCGGCATAAACAAATCCGTTCAATCAAACGAGGCTGGCACACGCGGGACCTGACGTGACCAACGTCGCAGTCGTAGTCGTATTGCTCCAATTACGCCCCAGAATCTCTCAGTTTCAAAGGAAATAATTAAACCTGCCTGCGCATGGCCCCGGCCCGTGGCGCGTGACGAGCTGCCCAAATCGTGCCTATTGCACTTGTTTCGAACGCCAAGATCCCAAACCTGATTGCAGAGCCAGTAAAGGCAGGTCTTGCCGGCAGAACCGGGTTTGTGGCGGGTACTGTGGCCCGGGGTATGAGCAGATCTGTGACCCGCTCTGCCTTTCGCGGCAAAGCCAAGCAATGCTGCCCAGCCACGGGTACAGTTCTCCACGGCTCGCCTGGCACACCACCTTTACGCCGCAACGCAGCGCGATAAATTCTGCATCAGCAGCATCCCAATCCATCAAAGCGACATTATTATTTTGACTTATTATCAGGTACTTAAATCATTACTAATTTTTTAGTTTGACAAGATGCCGCGCCCTGTGAAACGTCTGATGCAGTCAGGTGCATTGAACGCACAACTGACAATAATGACTTTAGGGAGGAGAAAGATGCGCAGGTATCTTTTGTCCGCAGCAGCGGTTTGCGCCGTGGTTGCGGGACAGGCAGCCTATGCCGATGAGGCCGCTGCCAAGAAATGGATCAATGAGGAATTCCAGCCCTCGGCTTTGACCAAAGACGAACAGCTGTCGGAAATGCAGTGGTTCATTCAGGCAGCCGAGCCCTACAAGGGTATGGAGATCAACGTGCTGTCCGAGGGCATCCCCACGCACAGCTATGAATCCGAAGTGCTGACCAAGGCCTTTGAGGAGATCACCGGGATCAAGGTGAATCACCAGATCCTCGGCGAAGGTGAGGTTGTGCAGGCGGTTCAGACCCAGATGCAGACCAAGCGGAACCTCTATGACGCCTATGTCAACGATTCCGACCTGATCGGCACCCACTCGCGCCTACAGCTGGCCTACAACTTGACCGACATGATGGCGGGCGATTTTGCCAGCGTGACAAACCCGGGCCTGGATCTGGCTGACTTCATGGGCACCCAGTTCACCACGGGTCCCGATGGAGACCTCTATCAGCTGCCTGACCAGCAGTTCGCGAACCTCTACTGGTTCCGCAAGGACTGGTTCGACCGCGAAGACCTGCAAGCGGCCTTCAAGGCGAAGTACGGCTATGATCTGGGTGTGCCGGTCAACTGGTCCGCCTATGAGGACATCGCCGAGTTCTTCTCGGAAGACGTGAAAAACATCGATGGCGTCGATATCTATGGCCACATGGACTACGGCAAGCGCGCACCCGACCTTGGCTGGCGCATGACCGATGCCTGGCTGTCGATGGCGGGTGCCGGCTCCAAGGGTGAGCCGAACGGTGTCCCGATCGACGAATGGGGCATCCGCATGGAAGCGGGCAGCTGTAACCCGGCTGGCGCAAGCGTCACCCGTGGTGGTGCAGCAAACGGCCCGGCGGCGGTCTATGCGATCCGCAAGTGGGACGAATGGCTGCGCAAATATGCGCCTCCCGGTGCGGCGTCTTATGACTTCTACCAGTCCCTGCCCGCCCTGGCGCAAGGCAACGTCGCCCAGCAGATCTTCTGGTACACCGCCTTTACCGCCGACATGGTAAAGCCGAAATCCGAAGGCAACAACACCGTCGATGAAAGCGGCACCCCGCTGTGGCGCATGGCGCCTTCGCCGCATGGTCCTTACTGGGAAGAAGGCCAGAAGGTGGGCTATCAGGACGTTGGCTCCTGGACCTTCCTCAAGTCCACGCCGCTGGACCGCGCACAGGCTGCATGGCTCTATGCGCAGTTCGTGGTCTCCAAGACCGTGGACGTGAAGAAATCCCATGTGGGTCTCACCTTCATCCGCGACAGCTCGGTCAACCACGAGAGCTTTACCGAGCGTGCGCCGAAGCTGGGTGGCCTGGTGGAATTCTACCGCTCGCCCGACCGCGTGGCATGGTCGCCCACCGGCGTGAACGTGCCGGATTATCCGAAGCTGGCGCAAATCTGGTGGCAGCAGATCGGCGACGTGAACTCCGGCGCCTTCACCCCGCAGGAAGCCATGGATCGCCTCGCCGAGGAAATGGACATCACCATGGCCCGGATGCAGCGCGCAGACGAGCAGGCGAATGTCTACGGTGGCTGCGGCCCGCGTCTGAACGAGGAAAAGGACGCCGAGTGGTGGTTCGCCAATGGCGGCGCCAAGCCGAAGCTGGAGAACGAAAAGCCGCAAGGCCAGACCGTCAACTATGACGAACTGGTTGCCCGCTGGGCCAAGCAGTAAGGCTTTCCTCCTGCCGGGTTTGGGCGCGACACCCTGCACCTGACCCGGCGAGAAGCCCCGGAGCCTCCCCCGCGATGCTCCGGGGCCTTTACCACCACACACGACACCTCTGCCCTGCCCCTCAGCAGGGATGCAGCCGACACCGCCTTGCCGGGCGCCTCGCGGCTCACAATGCCGGAAAGTCAAATCAAGATGGCACTTGAACTTAGAAACGTGACCAAGCGCGTCGGCGCGATCGAGCACATCAAGGACACATCCCTGGTGCTGGACAGCGGTCACTTCAACGTCCTTCTGGGCGCTACTGGATCAGGTAAGACCTCGCTTATCAAGCTGATGGCAGGCCTTGATCCGATCGCCGACGGCACCGTCTGGATGGATGGGCAGGACGTCACCCGCCTCAGCACCCAGAAACGCAACATCAGCCTGGTGCATCAGTTTTTCATCAACTACCCGCACATGACGGTCTTCGACAACATCGCCTCCCCCCTGAAGGTCGCAGGCATGGCCAAGTCGGAAATCGAAGGCCGCGTAGAAGAAGCCGCCGATATCTTGCAGCTGCGCCCGATGCTGCACAGGCGTCCGCACGAACTGTCGGGTGGTCAGCAGCAGCGCACCGCCCTCGCCCGCGCCATCGCAAAGGAAAGCCGCGCGGTTTTCCTGGATGAGCCGCTTGCGAACCTCGATTACAAACTGCGCGAAGAGTTGCGCGACCAGCTTCCTGATCTCTTTGCAGGGCGCGGCGCGGTAGTGGTCTATGCAACTTCCGAACCGGAAGAGGCGCTGTTGCTGGGCGGCAAGACCGCCCTGATGCGCGATGGACGCGTGACCCAGTTCGGTGCAACGGCAGATATCTACCGTGATCCGGCCAATGTGGAGGCCGCACGGGTATTCTCGGACCCGCCCATCAATACCGCCGAAATACAGAAAGAAGGCAACATGGCCCACCTGACGCGGGATGTCTCCTGGGCACTCGATGGCGCGGCGGCGGATCTGCGCGATGGCACCTACACCATCGCCATTCGCCCCCATCACGTGCTGCCCTCTGCGGGCGCAGGCACTTCGGTGCGCATCGCGGGCCGCGTTCAGGTGACCGAACTTTCAGGATCAGAGAGCAGCGCGCATTTTGACCTCGGCCTGACCGGATCAAACGACAGCTGGGTCAGCCTTTCGGCGGGTGTTCATCCTTACGAGGTCGGTGAAATGCATGATTTCTATATGGATCCTTCGGCGGCCTATGTCTTTGCCCCCGATGGCTCCCGCGTGGCGTGAGGCAAAACATGGCCAAGATTACTCTCTCTAAGCTGCGTCACAGCTATCTTCCGAACCCGTCCTCAAACTCCGACTACGCGCTTAAGGAAATCGATCTCGATTGGTCCGATGGCGGCGCCTATGCGCTGCTTGGCCCCTCGGGCTGCGGCAAGTCCACTCTGCTCAACATCATTTCGGGCCTCCTGGTGCCATCCGAAGGCAAGATCCTGTTCGATGATCGGGACGTCACAACCCTGCCCCCCGATCAGCGCAACATCGCGCAGGTGTTCCAGTTTCCGGTGATCTACGACACCATGACGGTCTACGACAACCTGGCCTTCCCCCTGCGCAATCGCGGCCGGGATGAGGCCACGGTCAAAACCCGTGTCACGGCCATTGCCGAGATGCTGGAGCTGACCGAGATGCTGAATACCCGCGCCGCGGGCCTCAGCCCCGACACCAAGCAAAAGATCTCGATGGGACGCGGCCTCGTGCGCGAGGACGTCAATGTGGTGATGTTCGACGAGCCGCTGACGGTGATCGACCCGCATCTGAAATGGAAGCTACGTTCCAAGCTGAAAGAGCTGCACCAGCGGGTCAAGGCGACCATGATCTACGTCACCCACGACCAGACCGAGGCACTGACCTTTGCCGATCAGGTGGTGGTGATGGAGTTGGGCGAGGTGGTGCAGGTCGGCACGCCGGTCGAGCTGTTCGAACGCCCCGCGCATACCTTTGTCGGCCACTTCATCGGCTCGCCGGGGATGAACATCCTGCCCTGCGCCCTGGTGGACGGCCAAGCACAATTTGCCGATCAGGCGATTGCCCTGGAAGGCCCGATAAAAGGCACACCGCAGGGCAAGACCGAAATCGGCATCCGCCCCGAATTCGTTTCTCTCGGCACCAACGGTCTGCCCGCAACCGTCACCAAGGTTTCGGACGTTGGCCGCCACACGGTTGTAGAATGCACCGCAGGCGGAGAGCGCATCAACGCCATCATCGAAGGCGATGCACCGGAAAAAGGCGCAACCGTTCACCTTGAGTTCCGACGCGATCAGACACGGCTTTATGTCGATGGCTGGCTCGCCACCACGCCAAAGGAGGCCATGGCATGAAGACCGAAAACCAGAAAGCCTGGCTGTTCGTCCTGCCCGTTCTGGCACTTGTCGCCTTCAACGCGCTGATACCGATGATGACAGTGGTCAACTATTCGGTGCAGGAAACCTTTGGCGACAACGTCTTCTTCTGGCAAGGGCTCGACTGGTTCCAGCAGATCCTGCGTTCAGAACGGTTCCACGATGCCCTTGGCCGCCAGTTCCTGTTCACCTTCCTGATCCTCATCATTGAAGTGCCGCTGGGCATCGCAATTGCCCTGTCAATGCCACGCAAGGGGTTCTGGGTGCCGGTCTGCCTCGTGCTGATGGCCCTGCCGATGCTGATCCCCTGGAACGTCGTGGGGGCCATGTGGAACATCTTTACCCTGCCCGATATCGGCCTTTTGGGGTATTTTCTGAACCATGTCCTTGGCATCAACTATGACATGACACAGGATCCTGTTGCGGCCTGGGTCACCATCGTCACCATGGATGTCTGGCACTGGACCTCGCTTGTGGTGCTGCTGAGCTACGCGGGCCTCGTGTCGATCCCCGACGCCTATTACCAGGCGGCCAAGATCGACGGCGCCTCAAACTGGGCTGTGTTCCGCTTTATCCAGTTGCCAAAGATGAAAACCGTCCTGACCATCGCCATCCTTCTGCGGTTCATGGACAGTTTCAACATCTACACCGAGCCTTTCGTCCTGACCGGGGGCGGCCCCGGCAACTCCACCACGCTTCTGTCCATTGATCTGGTGAAAATCGCGCTCGGTCAGTTTGACCTTGGTCCCGCCGCCGCCATGTCGCTCATCTATTTTGCCATCACCCTGCTCGTCAGCTGGTTGTTCTACACGCTGATGACCAAGGATGATCTGAACTAAGGGAGGGAAACGTGCAGAAAAGATCTATCGTTCCCATCGTCTATATCCTGTTTCTCATGCTGCCGATCTACTGGCTGGTGGCGATGAGCTTCAAGACAACCAATGAGATCCTTGCAGGGTTCTCTCTCTTTCCCCAGACCTTCACGCTGGAGAACTACCAGACGATCTTTACCGATCCGACTTGGTACTGGGGCTACATCAACTCGATCCTTTATGTGTCGATCAACACCGTGATCTCGGTCGCGGTGGCGCTGCCTGCAGCATACGCTTTCAGCCGCTACAGGTTTCTGGGCGACAAGCAGCTGTTCTTCTGGCTCCTGACCAACCGGATGGCGCCTGCCGCCGTTTTTGCCCTGCCCTTCTTCCAGCTCTATTCCGCTGTCGGGCTGTTTGACACCCATCTGGCCGTGGCCCTGGCCCACTGTCTGTTCAATATCCCGCTGGCGGTCTGGATCCTCGAAGGCTTCATGGGGGGCGTCCCTAAAGAACTGGATGAAACCGCCTATGTGGATGGCTACTCCTTCCCGCGCTTCTTTGCGGTGATCTTCATCCCCTCGATCAAAGCCGGGGTCGGCGTTGCAGCCTTCTTCTGCTTCATGTTTTCCTGGGTGGAACTGCTGCTGGCCAAGACACTCACAGCCGTGGCGGCCAAACCCATCGCCGCAACCATGACCAAGACCGCCTCCAGTGCAGGGTACGAACTGGGCCTTCTGGCGGCTGCGGGCACACTTACAATCATTCCGGGCGCCATCGTGATCTGGTTCGTCCGCAACTACATCGCAAAAGGCTTTGCGATGGGGAGGGTTTGACATGCTGTCATGGATGGCCTGGACCTGGCCAACGGCCTTGGTATTCATCGGTATCTTCTCTGCCATCGCGGTGCTAATCGTGCTGGAAATCCGCAACCCCGGCGGCGACATGCGCAAAGGTGTGCTGGGTCTCACCACCACACGCGGGGACCGGCTGTTCATCAGCCTGTTGGGCACGGCCTACATCTTCCTCGCCTGGCTGGGCCTTGTCGGCATGCCGCTCTGGACCCCGCTAGGCCTTGCCATTGCCTGGGGCGTATTCTGCTTCTGGAAGGTCTAACCCTAGCTAGCGGGTCAAGGGGGCCGCAGGCCCCGCCAAAGGCGGCTTGTCCATGACGCGCAATACCAACCAAAATTGAAACCGGCCTTGAGGGCACACCTGCCCCTCAAGGCCCTCTCAGCCAAAAAACAAACCGCCAGCACCGCACACAACAAAGGGAAATCACGTCACCTCCCCGTTGCAGAATGAAAGCGCGCGAAAGCGCACAATTTGACAACAGCCACGCGACCCCAGCGCAACTTCTAAAAAAGTAGTTTTCAACCCGCCTCGCTTTGCCTAGCATGAGACGATGACCCAAAAGGACCAGGCATCAGCGCTCATGCGAAAGAAACAGGACAAATCGCTTCTGACCGAGGTCGAACTCGAGTTCATGACCGTGATCTGGGAAACCGGGGGCGGCACCGTGCGGGATATTCTTGCAGAGCTGAACAAGGTTCAGGAGCGCGCTTATACCTCGGTTGCAACGGTCCTAAAGATAATGGAGCAAAAGGGTTTTCTGACCAGCGAGCGGGCCGACCGTTCCTTGGTCTATCGCCCCGCCGTTCCCAAGGCAGAGTATCAGAAAACCTCGCTGAAAAACCTTTCGAGCAAACTCTTCAACGGAGCGCCGGCAGCACTTGTCGCCCGGCTCGTCGATGATGAGGACGTGACCGACGAAATGCTCGAGGAAATGCGGGCGCTTCTGGAGGAAAGGCTGGGGGACAATGCAAACTGATGCTCTGCTGAATGCCTATATTGATCTGAACATCCTGCTGCTTGCGGGAGCCATGCTATGGCTTGCCTTGCGCAGCGGGCTCGCGCGCACGCGCCTTGGCAAAGCCTACCGGCCACAACTTCGATTGCTGAATGCAGTAACGGTTTTGCTGGCCCTGTCACCGCTTCTGGTTCTGGCCCTGACAACTGTTTTGATCCACCCTTCCCCCAATCTCTCCGACCTCTTGGTGGCGCAATACCTGCAAGGCAACGTTGGTATGAGCGCGGTTCGGTTCGAAGACCTTCTGGGTCTGCGCGAAGACGTTGTGCGCACCATTCTGAACGGCCAAGCCCCCTGGGCGCGGCTGCTGGTGGTCGGCTTTGCCGCAGGCGGTCTAATCTGTTCCTTGCAGCTGGGGCTGTCTGTCCTAAGACTTCGGAAAAGCCTGACACAGGCCTTCCTCTGGAAGCGGATCGGCCGCACGCAACTGCTTTTGTCGGATGAGCCGCGCGTAGCCTATTCCACGCGCGGCATTTGGGCACGCTATGTCGTCCTGCCCACATCCCTTCTGGAACACCCAAAGGATCTGCGCCTGTCGGTCGCCCATGAATTGCAGCATTTCCGGCAGCGCGATATCGAGTGCGAATTCCTGCTGAGCGCGCTGCGCCCACTTCTGTTCTGGAACCCGGCCTTCTTTCTATGGCGCCGCGAAGTCCGGCAGCTCCGCGAATTCGCCTGCGATCAGGCCCTTATGAGCCGTCCGAGCTTTGATCTGCGCGGCTATTGCGAATGCCTGATCCGGGCTTGCGCCAACGCTTCCAGAGATCCGGTTCTGTTTGCCCGCCGAAGCCCGACCGTTGCGCTGGCGGATCGCCGGGAGACCAGACGCGGCTCGTCCGCCCTCGTTCGCAGGCTGCATGCCGTGACCGCCGCGCAGCCAAACTCAGACAACACCCTCGGGTGGGCTATTGTATCCAGTCTGCTGGTTGCCTCCGTCATGACGACCGCTTTGCTGCTCCAACGCCCTGCAGACTGGAGCCATGACCGGATCATGCTATCGACCATCGTCAATCTTGAACGTATGGCAACCCGCACTTCTGCAACTCAGCCCATGTCACTCAGCGCTCTATCTGGCAGCTTTGCAGCCTCCAGCCAGTGATCTGGCCGAAATCAGGTTGCTCCGATCAGACCGGTTTTCGTTTCGATCCGCATGGAAACGGTTCAACCGCCAAGCGACCAACTACGCGGTTGGGTCGATCCGGTGGCACATCCAGCCCACCAAAGCTTTGCAGATTGGGAAAAAGCCCCTATCAAGGCTGTATGGAGGACCCAAGCCGAATGAAGCTCAATCCCGTAGACATATCCAAAACCGCCTCAGCCTCTTCAATCGTTTTTGAAGCGCTGCGCAAGGCGATTATCGAAGGGGACCTGAAGGAAGGTGAACCCCTTCGTCAGGATGAAATCGCCGGGATGTTCAACACCAGCCGGATTCCCGTCCGAGAGGCCATTTCACGCCTCGAAGAACAGGGCCTGGTCAAAACACAACGCTACAAAGGGGCCGTCGTCGCCGGACTATCCGCGGATGAAGCTCATGAAATCTTTGACTTCCGCGCGCTGATCGAGCCAGAAGTCATCCGCCGGGCCGTTCCCCAGATGTCGCAAGAAACCTTGCAGCGGGCCAAAGAGTGCCTTGAGGCTTTCTCCGCGTCGGACGATCCGATGACTTGGGGGCGGTTGAACCGGGATTTCCACTCAGAGCTCTATCAAGCCAGCGGTCTGCAATATCATCTCGACATAATCGACAATGCCATGGACAGGGTCGACCGCTATCTGCGGACCCAGTTGGTTCTTTCAAACGGCATGAAACGCGCTCATGAAGAGCATATGGCGATCTGGAATGCATGTAACGACGGCAATGCTGCGCAGGCCGCGGAGCTGACCCGGCGGCATATTTTGGATGCCTGCGACATTCTGATGGAAAATATTGCCTCGCTCCGGTGACGTCACATTGCGACCACAGATCGCAAATCTATCGTGAACCAATCTTGGAAATGTCTTTCTGATTTCACGGTTCCTGTGTAGACCTTCCGTTGCGGGATGGCCGAGAACGCTGTGCCGTCGTCATCTCCCAACCAGGGATTCGAGCATCCCATGCGCGGGTTGGGCCCCTTCGGAGAACAGTCGGTTGAGCACGCTGCCCCGTAAAGTTGCGATCCTTGGAGCAGGCGCCATTGGCTGCTTTGTTGGCACGCATTGGGCATCTGTCTGTCATGCGGCTGGTATAAAACTCACACTGATCGGGCGCGCGGCGACCTGGGAGACACTGACACCTGGGCCACTCAGGGTAACGGGCGGGCAGACGCTGGAAACCCCACTGTCGATGCTGGACCTACAAGACAGCCCAGCAACCCTTGCAGATGCAGACCTTATCCTGCTGGCGCACAAATCAACGGGCTTGCAGGAATCCATCGAGCAGATCCGTGGGAACGCTTCGGAAGGAGCTACCATTGTCTCATTGCTCAATGGCGTCTCTCCGGTAGACCATTTGCGGGAAGCATTGCCGAACCATGAAGTGGTTGCCGGCATGGTGCCCTTGAACGTGGTGTGGAAGTCTGGCAATCATCTGCACCGCTCCAGCACCGGTGAGCTGGCCTTGCAGCGCTGCAGGACCAGCGAGGCACTGCAAGGCATGGTTGCTGGGACTGGAGTCCCTATCCAGTTGCACGGCGATCTCAAGCCGCTGCAGTACGGCAAGCTGCTGCTCAATCTGATCAACCCGATCAATGCGTTGAGCGGGCTGCCACTTCACACAATGCTCTGTCAAAGGGCCTATCGGCGCGTCTATGCCGAAGTGCTGCGCGAAGCGCTTAGCGTCTACGATGCAGCCCGGATTGACTGGCAAAAGGTCGGCCCGTTGTCGCCGCGGTTTGTTCACCGTCTGCTCTTGCTGCCCAACGCCTTATTCAACAACACACTGCTCAAGATCCAAAGACTGGACATAAACTCCATGACGTCCATGGCAGCCGATCTCGCGGCAGGGCGCCCAACAGAGATCGAGACGCTCACCAATGAGATCCTGCGTCTGGCTGAGCGCTCTGACACAGCCGCGCCTTATAACACAGCCATTTCCGACTTGATCCGCCAAGCGGAGGCCGTCGGCCCTCCATCGCAGGTCTGGTCCGCGCATGCCCTTCTCAACCAGCTGGGGATCACATGACCGTTAGCCTCCTGCCCAGTCTGAATTTTGGCCCTATGAAAACGCGTGAAACCCCCAAGCAGGCCCGCGCCGTAGTGCGAATTCACCTGATCCTGAACGCCACCGCACAGCTTCTGACCGAAAACCAGCCCAGTGCGATCACCACAACCATGATCGCGAAAGAAGCCGGGATCCCGGTCAGTTCGATCTACCGCTATTTCTCCGATGTGAGCCATGTTCTTTACGAGCTTTACCTGCAAAGCGCGCAGCAACTCCGTGACAAGATTGTGGACATTGCTGACAACAGCGATACTTGGCCCGGCTGGAGAGACAGGGTGCGCCAGATCATCCTGGCGCAACGGGACCACATCCAGAACAATCCCCACTATCCACCGCTGCTCATGCATTTTGTCTCGCAGCGGCCAGCGGTCGCCGCCGAGGATCACGAACGTGAGTATGTCACGGACTTTCTGGAGATGCGCTGGCGTCAGGGGTTGGATGGGTTCCAAGGAGGCGACCCAAGAGTTGTTGCGCAAACCGTCCTGCAGATTGCTGTCACGATGGAAGACCTGATCGCGGCCCAACCCAGCCGCTATCAAGCCGACACCTTTGCCAAGGAAACTCTGACGGTTCTGACGTCCTACCTTTCCAACTACCTGAGCGACTGATGACAGGCCAACATCAAGCAATCATATCCGACCGCCCCACCCGGCGCCCGGAGAAGATGCACCCGCCAAGGAAAGTTCCTTCGAGCGCATTGTAACCGTGGTAGCCGCCACCACCAAAACCGGCGACCTCACCTGCTGCGAACAGACCTGGAATGCGATTGCCGTGGGCATCAATCAGTTGTCCGTTCAAATCGGTCTGTAATCCGCCAAGCGTTTTGCGTGTGATGATGTTGAGCTTCACCCCGATGAGCGGCCCGTTCTCCGGATCCAGAATGCGGTGCGGTTTGGCCGTACGCATCAACTTGTCTCCGCGATAATTGCGCGCAGCGTGGATGGCCATCATCTGCGCATCTTTAGAGAAGGGGTTGGCAATCTGTACATCGCGTGCCGTGATCTCGGCGCGGATCTTCTCCACGTCCAAAAGGCTGTTGCCCTCCAATGCATTCATCTTGGTCACCAGATCCTCCAACCTGTCTGCCACGACGAAATTCTCTCCATGCTCTTTGAAGGCCTCGACGTTGGGCGTCGCCTTCTTGTTCAAAAGCCGCTGCTTCAGCACCTCCTTCCAGCTTTTGGAGGCCAGATCGGGATTTTGCTCGGAGCCGGAAAGGGCGAATTCCTTCTTGATGATCTTCTGGGTGGTGATGAACCAAGAGTAATCATAGCCCGTCGCCAGAATGGCCTTGAGGGTGCCAAGACTGTCAAATCCAGGCATGGCAGGTGGGGCAAAACGGTTGCCGGTCGCATCGAACCACATCGAAGATGGCCCCGGCAGGATACGGATACCGTGGTTTGGCCAGATCGGGTCCCAGTTCTTCACACCTTCGGTGTAGTGCCACATGCGGTCGGCATTGATTACATGCCCCCCAGCATCTTGCGTAATGGCCACCATGCGACCATCCACATGGGCAGGCACCCCCGAGATCATTTCCTTCGGTGCAGGGCCAAGTCGGCCAGCGGGCCAGGCTTTGCGAACCAGATCAAGGTTACCGCCAATCCCGCCAGAAGCGACGACAACGCTGTGCGCCCGCAACTCGAAATCCCCCACGATATCCCGGTTGGTCTTGTGACCACGGGCACTGTGATCCTCAGCAAGGATTTCTCCGCTTATCCCCTTGCAGGCTCCGTTTTCCATCAACAGATGCGAGCAGCGATGACGGAACTTCAATTTGATCCGCCCCGATTTTTCATGTTCTCGCACGCGCTGTTCAAAAGGTTCCTGCGTCCCTGGTCCCACGCCCCAGGTCAAATGGAACCGCGGCACCGAGTTGCCATGGCCAGAAGCGAAGGATCCCCCACGCTCTGCCCAACCCACGATGGGAAACCAACGCATACCCATGTCGTGAAGCCAAGGGCGCATCTCTCCGGCGGCAAAGTCAATATAGCTCTCGGCCCATTTGCGCGGCCAGTGATCCTCGGGCCGGTCAAAACCAGCGCTGCCCATCCAGTCAGAGTAAGCAAGCTCTCGGCTGTCCCGGATGCCCATGCGGCGCTGCTCGGGACTGTCAATCATCAAAAGCCCACCCAGCGACCAGAAAGCTTGACCACCCAAAAAACATTCCGGCTCCTGATCGACGATAATGACGCTTTTGCCGCGATCGCCAAGTTCGGCCGCCGCTACAAGTCCGGCCAGACCGCCTCCCACGATGATAATATCAGCGTCTTGCATGGTTGTCCTCCACAGCCCATCACGCGCAGCCCCTTTGGCGGCGCGGCAAACGGGGTCCTCCTCCTCATCGGCGTGGACAGCCCGCCCGCCGCCGCGACTGAAACCTACCATCCACGCACCAAGCTGCCCAGAAGGACCAAAGGTCAGCCCAGAGTGTTTTTTCGACATTTCAGGCACAGATTGAACGAACCGGAACTACCCTCTCGACGGGCGCAGCCGGCCCGACTTACAGTCAGCAAGACTTTTTAAACGGGTGGAATGCAGTGACCAGAAAAACGGAACTCGTGCGCTTTTGGGTGGAAGAAGTATGGAGTAAAGACAACGACAAAATCCTGGACGACATGTTCTCACCGGATACGACCGCAACCGGTCCCGTATCGGATGTTGCGGGCAAGGATTTCAGATCGACAGATATCGTCTCAGCCCTGAAGGCCCTGTTTCAATGCCCGCCAGAACTGACCTTTACCGTGCTCGAAGAGTTGGGTGATTGGGTGATTACCTGTTTCACCGTGGCCGTGAAGGATCATCCACACCGCCCTCCGTTTGACTTTGACGGGCAGATGGTCTTTCGCATCACAGACGGAAAGATCACGGAAGTTCACTCCAACCTGAATTATATCAAGATGTTCGAGGGTTTGGGCCAGATGCCTGAAGACACCCTGCTGGTGGCCCTCACCGGGGCGGAACTGGACTGGAAGTAAAAAATCCTGTCACTGCTTGTCGCATGTATTCCCCAGCGCTTGCCCGCCACGACTTTCAACAAGACATATGCAAAGGCCTTCTGATCAAATGAGCGATACATCCCGCCCCAGCCGAACTGGCGCCATTGCCCGCGCAGAAGCCTATTTTGACGGTGGAACCTTTCAAAGTGAGCTGGCCGACTGGATCACATACCCGACCGAGAGCCAGAAACCGGACAATGGCTCCGAGCTGACACGTTATCTCGAATGCGCAACCCGTCCTCGGCTGGAGGCTGCTGGCTTCACCTGCGAGATTTTTGAAAATCCGGTATCGGGTGGTGGTCCAATTCTGGTCGGAGAGCGGATTGAGGATCCCGCCTTGACCACCATTCTCACGTACGGTCACGGCGATGTGGTGCGTGGACAGGCCGAGCAATGGCGCGAGGGTCTGGCCCCCTTTACATTGACCGAGGACGGCGACCGCCTTTATGGCCGCGGCACAGCCGACAATAAGGGCCAGCACCTGATCAATATCGCTGCGCTTGAGGTGGTTCTTTTCGAACGCGGGCATCTTGGCTTCAACGTTCGCATCGTGATCGAAATGTCCGAAGAAACAGGCTCCGCCGGCCTCGCTGAGTTCTTTCGCAGCCACAGGGACCTCCTGCAGGCGGACGTTCTGATCGCATCAGACGGGCCGCGTCTGCAACCGGAAACGCCAACGATGTTCATGGGCTCGCGCGGTGGCGTGAATTTCGACCTGGTCCTCGATCTGCGCGAAGGGGCGCATCACTCAGGCAACTGGGGCGGCTTGCTGGCAGACCCTGCAATGATCCTTTCCCATGCCCTCGCCAGCATCTGCGATCGGCGCGGCCAGATCCAGATCCCCGAATGGCGCCCCGACAGCCTGACAGACAAAGTTCGCGCAGCGCTTAAGGGATTGCCGATCGAAGGAGAAAGCGGACCCAAAGTGGACCCTGACTGGGGCGAGGAAAGCCTGACACCGGCCGAGCGTGCATTCGGCTGGAACTCCTTTGCGGTTCTGGCAATGTCGAGTGGTGTGCCCGAGGCCCCCGTCAATGCAATCTCGGGGCGGGCCAAAGCCACCTGCCAGCTGCGTTACGTGGTGGGCACGGATCCCGACGATATCCTCCCGGCACTTCGCAGGCACCTGGATCGGCATGGCTTTGAAAGCATCGAAATCGTGCCGGACAAAGGTGGTCCCTTCAAGGCCACCCGTCTGGACCCGGACCACCCCTGGGTGGCGCTTGTGTCCCAGTCGCTGACCCGCACTGCAGGCAAAACCCCGCATATCCTGCCCAACCTTGCAGGATCGCTGCCAAACGACTGTTTTGCCGATATCCTGGGCCTGCCCACGGTTTGGGTCCCGCATTCCTATCGCGGCTGCTCTCAGCACGCGCCCAACGAACACGTCCTGAAGCCCCTGTGCCGCGATGCATTAAGGCTGATGGCGGGCCTGTTCTGGGATCTGGCAGGGGCGGAGAAGCCCTAACAAAAGCTTGAACAACAAAGGGCGAATTGAGCACCCCTTGCTGTTCCTAAACCTCCTCTCCCGTCCCCGAGGAATCCTTGGAATGGCCCATCGTCGCACGGGTATGGGCAAACTCCAGCAGCTTGACCTCGATATTACCGTTGATAGAGCCGTCCTCGAATTCACCATGAAGGTCACGCACCCCTGCAGGTAAGCCCGTAAGTTGCTCGATGGCCTGGTCCACATGGGACACTGCGTGGATCTGGAATTGGCCTGCGCGCACGGCGTCAACGACTTCGGGCGTCAGCATCAGGTTGGGCACATTCGCACGCGGGATTAGCACACCCTGGCGCCCCGTCAGGCCTTGGGCCTTGCAGACCTCGAAGAAGCCTTCGATCTTTTCATTGACGCCGCCGATGGCCCGCACGTCGCCCATCTGGTTGACCGATCCGGTCACCGCAAAGGACTGGGAAATCGGAACCTCCGCCAGTGCCGACATCAGAGCGCAAAGCTCCGCCAGCGAGGCGCTGTCGCCTTCGACCCCTCCATAGCTTTGTTCGAAGACAAGGCTCGCCCAAAGCGACAGGGGCGTTTGAGGCACATAACGAGCAGCCAGATAGCCAGAGAGGATCAAGACTGCTTTCGAATGGATCGGGCCGCCCATCTTGGCTTCGCGTTCGATGTCGACCACGCGTCCCCCACCAACGCGGACCCGCGCGGTGATCCGCACCGGGGCGCCGAAGCTCTCATCGCCAAGCGCGGAAACTGTCAGCCCATTTATCTGACCAACCTCGCTGCCCTGGGTCGAGATCATGATGGTACCCCGTCGGATCATCTCGTGCACTCGGTCGCGGATCAGCCCGCGGCGTTCCTCGGCGGCTTTGATCGCGCCGGTGACATGCTCTGCCGTGATCGCGGGGGCCTTTTCCTTGCGGGCCCGGTGGTTGCCCTCGCGCAGGATATCCCAAAGCGTTTCGATCCTGAGGCTCAGTTTTTCCTGATCCGCAGCCAGCCGGGTGGCCGCATCAACGAGGGCCGCGACCCCGTCTGCCGTAACCTGTCGCAAACCCTCATCACGTACCAGAGCGGCAACTCTCTGGGCAAAAAGCGTGACGCTCTCGTCGCCGCGCACCATGTCGGGGCCGAAATCCGCCGTGACCCGAAAGAACTTTTCAAAATCAGGATCAAACTCTGCCAGCAGCATATGCAGCATGCGATCCCCGACCAGCACCACCCTCACATCCAGAGGGATCGGCTCGGGCTTCATCGTGGTGGTGGAAATAAGCCCCAAGCGCTCACCCGGCGTGATGACATGCACGGCTTCGGTCTCAAGGCAGCGTTTCAGCGCATCCCAAGCAAGGGGCTCACCAAGGACACGTCGCGCATCCAGTACCAGGAAACCGCCGTTGGCCCGATGCAATGCGCCCGGCTTAATCTGAGTGAAATCGGTAACCAACACGCCCTGCATCGCCATGTAGTCGATCTGGCCGGTGAGGTTGGCAAGGGTCGGCAAGCTCTCCTCAACCACAGGCGCGGTGGTACCTTTGGGGTCGTGGGTGACGACCACATTGACATGGTAACGATGGAAGCGCGGATCCTCGCGCAGCGCGGCCAAACCGGCCGGAAACGGATCTTTTGAGCGCCCGAGTTCCAGCGAAAGGAACAGATCCGCATGGGACACCAGATCGTCGCGCAGCGCCCGGAAATAGGGGGCAAGCTCGTCGATTTCTACGAACCCACGACAAGCCCGATCCACGGCGGCATCCACGGCAATCCGCGCCATATCGGCATTGAGGTGGGTCAGCGCATCGCGCTGCTGACGCTCATGTTCGGGCTGATCAAGCAGAAAGTCCTCAAGATCGGCCTGAATCTCAGAGACTGCCGCGCGGATCTGTGCGCGCTCTTCCTCGGGCAGTTTTTCGATTGCCTCCGGCTTCAGGATCTCTTCATCCCGCTTGGCTGCCAGCGAAAACCCCATGGGCGTGCTGAGGATCGCGACATTCTGGGCTTCGGCTTTCTGGCGCAGGGCGTCAAAGGTCTTTTCCCGGCGGGCGTTGAACTCCTGTTCCAGCGCCATTCGCTTGTTCTGGTAGTCTTCAGACACCAACAGCGCAGGAATGTGATTGGCCAGTTCCTCCAGAAGACGCGCCATGGCACTGCGCAAAAGCGGCCCCTGCCCGCGCGGCAGGCAGATTGCGTTGGGCTGATCCGCGTCATCAAAGTTTTGCACATAGACCCAGTCCTTGGGAACCGGACGGCTGGCGGCCTCTTCCTCCAGCACACGCAAGACAGCCGCCTTTCGCCCGCTGCCGCGCGGACCCTGCACATAAAGGTTGAACCGTCGATGCTTCATCTGGGCAGAAAGCCGGATTGCTTCCATCCCCCGCGCCTGACCCAATTGGCCCTCAAGCGGATCAAGGTCCGCGGTGGTATTGAACGCAAGCTCTGCCGGATCACAGGTCCGCCGAAGCGCGTCAGGTGACAAGGCCGTGTCAGTCATGGAGTGTCCTTGGTCGGTTGATCTGGGCGTTGTCCAGCGCGTCCTCCGCAACAGTCTCCGCCTCATCCAATGCCGCTATGACCTCTGAATCCGGCGTCTGCGGAAAATCGGCGTAGAAACGGCCAATGGCACCAAACGGTGTGGGCCGGTGGAGGCAGATAAACTCGTCAACCTCGTCCGCAAGCTCCTGCGCCACGTCCGGTGCTGCGATGGGCACAGCCAGAACCAGCTTGGCAGGCCCGCGCGCGCGCACCGCGCTAAGCGACGCACGCACGGTCGCACCGGTCGCAATGCCATCGTCAATCACGATCACCGTGCGCCCCTCAAGCAGAAGCCGTCTGCGTCCCTTGAGATAAAGTTCCCTCCGGCGCCAGATTTCCCCCAGCCGAGGTTTTGACATTTCTTCAATTTCCGCCCGCGACAGCCTGAAGGAACGGGCGATCGCCTCATTTACGACTATCTGCGGATCGTCTCCATTGACGACGGCAGCCACCGCCAGTTCGGGTTGACCCGGCGCGCCGATCTTGCGGACCATGATCAGATCCATTGGCGCCTTCAACGCACGTGACACCTCAATCGCGACAGGGACACCACCACGCGGCAAAGCCAGTATCACGGGCGAATCGTACTCTTTGGCCGCAAGCGCAGCAGCCAGCGCCTTGCCCGCTTCGCTACGATCCTGAAAGATCATCTCGCACCCTCCCTTCGGCCGTCATCCCAGACGGGACGCACCAGACTTAACCCATGGGATCAGGAGACTCCTTGATCGACCTCAATACCGCAAGCAGCCGCCCACCAGTCCTCACACTTCTCTACCGAAACAAGGCTTGCGAGGCCAATGCCCACAAGATGGGTCGCCCCCGTGACTTGCGCCCGCGAGAGGCCGATATTCTGCCCGACAACCTGGACCAGCCAGCCTTCTCCCGCCCCGTCGATCACAAAACCCTTGACCCGGAACAGACCCACAGGCCGTGTCTGCATGGCCCATTCCATCTTCCCGCGGTCAATGACGATGTCGCCGCTGAAATGCCAGTTCATGTAGTTGGGGTGAGACGTCACCGATGGCAGGCCCGCTTTGCTCTGCGCGGACAAATACAGCAGCAACTCTCCAACCTGTTCGGCATCGGTGGACAAGATCTGCGCTCCCCTGTTGCCAGCCGTCAGGCTGAGAGCCAGCGCGTCTGGTATGCTTTCTGCCTTGCTAACCAGCAGAAGATCGGCGCAGGCCACCTGATCGCGGATCTGCGATCCGATATGCGGATCGCGGGAGAGCGCGGGATAGGTTTCAGCGTCGACAACTGTCACAATGCCGCCATAGCGCAGCTCTGGCTCGGTCACGGCGGCATTTGCGATCTTGGCCGGATCGGCAATACCGCTTGCCTCGATGATCAGATGATCGGGGCGCGGAACCCGGTCGAGCACGTCCCCGATGGCCATGAAAAGATCTGCTCCCATGGTGCAACAAACGCACCCATTGGTGAGCGTCAGCGTGTCCTCATCCGCGCTGTGCAACAGTTCCGCATCGATGTTGATGGCACCAAAGTCATTGACCAGCACCATCAACCGCGCTCCATGCGGCGCGGCCAAAAGGCGGTTGATCAGCGTTGTTTTCCCGGCGCCGAGATAGCCACCGATCACGGTCATTGGCAGGCGTGTGTCTTCAACCATCAGCTCAGACCAGATGGACCCGACCACCAAAGACCGTGCCCAGAACCGGCACGTCCTTGATCGCAGCCGGGTCAACCGCCCTGGGGTCGTCGCCCAGAATGGCAAAATCCGCTTTCTTGCCCGTCTCAATACTGCCGATCTCGTGATCCAATCGCAGAGTATAAGCCGCTCCCAGAGTAATCGCATGCAGGGCCTCTTCGACCGAGATGCATTGCGCCGCGCCGAGGGTGCGCCCGCTCATGGTCTGGCGGTTGACCGCGCACCAGGCGGTAAACAGGGGCGCCAGCGGGGTCACCGGGGAGTCCGAGTGGATCGTCATGTGGACGCCCGCATCAAGAGCCGTACGGCAGGCATCCATGCGCGTGGCGCGATCTTCGCCAATGGTGGCGGCCGCATGCTGATCGCCGAAATACCAGAAATGGTTGGCAAAGATATTAGCGCAAATCCCCAATTCAGCGCAGCGTTCGAACTGGTCACGCCCCATCATCTGGCAATGCTGCAAGACATGCCGGTGCCCTTGCCCCGGCGCCACGCGCAAGGCGGCTTCAATCGCGGCAATCGACACTTCAGACGCCTCGTCCCCATTGGCGTGGATATGCATCTGCACGCCCGCGCGCTGCATGGCTTCGCACAAGGCATAGATCTGATCCGGGGCGGTGTTCCAGATCCCGTTGGGCTGCCCGCCTACATAGCCGGGCCATTTCACACGGGCAGTCCAGCCCTGGATCGATCCGTCGGTCATCAGCTTCACCGCCCCAAGGCGCAGCTTGTCGGTAGAACGGGCGCGCAGGGCCTTGGCGCGCGCAGCGATCTGGTCGGGAGCAGCGCCCATGGCGCCCAGCGCAGGCACGATGCGCAGCGGGAATTTCTCGTCTCCTGTGACCTCCAGCATCACCTCAAGATCGCTGTCCTCCATGGTGGAAAAGAGATCCGTAATCGTGGTCACTCCGGCCCGCTTGGCCACCTCCGCATAGGTGCGGATCGATTGCGCCTGTTGGGCAAGGCTGCGGAAATCTATGCCGAGGCGGCGCATCACCGGAAACATGGCCGCCATTTCCTGCAGCTCTCCGGTAGGTAGACCATCGGGTCCTTTCACCACCCCTTCCGCATTGGTTTCGCGACCATATCCGGCCATTTCTAGCGCCCTGGAATTCACACACATCAGGTGAAAGTTGGAAAAGATCACCGCGATGGGCCGGTCCTGGCTGATCTCATCCAGATGGCCCCGTTTCAACCGTTCGCTGGGCAGGAAAATGGGGTCAAATCCCCAGGCAATCAGCGGCGCATCCTCGGGCAGATGTGCAGCATAGTCTTTCAGACCAGAAACAACCGCACCGATGTCGGTCATACCCCGCCACATCTTGCCGTTCGGATCGATGCGATCATGGTATCCGGCATAGGCGTAATTCCACATCGCACCGGACATCATGTGGGCGTGACCTTCGACGAAACCTGGCATCAGGACCGCGTCTTTGAGCCGGTCATCGACCTCGCCCCCGCCCCACTGCAACGCGCAATCTGCATCGCCAACGGCCAAAATCAT
This sequence comes from Phycobacter azelaicus, assembly GCF_014884385.1. NCBI lineage: Bacteria > Pseudomonadati > Pseudomonadota > Alphaproteobacteria > Rhodobacterales > Roseobacteraceae > Phycobacter > Phycobacter azelaicus. The sequence continues at coordinate 556,790 of NZ_WKFH01000003.1, forward strand.
GCCATCTTGAACCGCCACATGCGAGGCCTCAGACCGGTTCGGATCCATAGTGATAATTTTTTTTGCTTTGAAAACAGTGATTTTTGACATGGGGCACCTTTAGTTGCCCTTTTGGGATATCCAAGCTTTGAACAGTGGAAAAATGTAATTACTGTCAAGGTATCCCTTATAGAATGCGGGAATGTTCATGCATTTCACTCTTAAACAGCTGCGCTATTTCGATGCGGCCCTCAGAACAGGTTCCATCGCGCGGGCGGCGGTGGAGATGAATATCTCGCAATCCTCGATCACGGCGGCCATCGACATGATCGAGGAGACAACCGGCGCCGAGCTGCTGCGACGCCTGCCCGCGCGCGGCATTGTTCCAACCAGCAGCGGTCTCGCGGTGGGCGAGCGCATCCAAGCGTTTCTGGAGCAAACACGGGTCTTTGAATCCGATCTGATGTCCCTGACGGGAGATGTGGCCGGAACTCTGCGCATGGGGTGTTATGCTCCGACGGCGCCTTATGTGCTGCCGCCAATCCTAAAGCGAATCTCAGAGGACTACCCTTCGATCCGAATTGAGCTGAAAGAGGGCGACATGCAGTCGATATCGGACCTTCTGAGCTCGGGCGCGATTGATGTAGCCCTCACCTACCGGCGCATTACACCCGAAGCGCAACCCTTTGTCCCTATGTTCCGCGCAACCCCGATTGCGCTGATTCCCGACGTCTCTCCATTGGCGAAGAAACAAGAGGTCGACCTGCAGGATCTGGCCGAACTGCCCATGATCCTCTTGGACCTGCCGGGCACGCGTGCCTATTTTTGCAGCTTGTTCGAAGTGCGCGGGCTGCGCCCGCATATTGCCCACACCACCAAAAGTTTATCGGTGCTGCGCGGTCTGGTGGCGGCAAACTACGGCTATGCGCTGATGAACATCTGCGGCCCGAATGACCGCGTCGGACAAAGCGGCTACGTGGCGCGCATGATCAAGGGAGAGCTGGATTCCCCACAATATGGGGTAGCCTACACAGCCGCATCACAAAAATCTGCCATCGTGAAATCGGTTCTGGAATCCTGCCGCGAGGTCGCAGAACGAGGGGATTTCGACGACCTTCTCTTCTCCAAACCGCAGGCCCCCGAAAAACCCGCACATCTATTCCCCTAGCCCCCATTCCCCCAAAAAATAGTACTTTCACCCCTGTAAAAGACTGTTTTCTGCGGGTAAGCGGCAGGACTAGCCTGATCGTAATAGCAAAAATACGATCAGGGAGATCCAGATGAAACTCATGTCACGCCTCTTTGGCGCGGCGGCTTTTGCCGCACTGTCCTCTACCGCCCTGCCCGCCTTTGCAGACGGCGGTACGCTGGTCATCGCCTCAACCCAGGTGCCCCGCCACCTGAACGGCGCGGTGCAGTCAGGCATCGCAACCGCCGTTCCCTCAACCCAGATCTTTGCCTCGCCGCTGCGCTATGACGAGAACTGGGAGCCGCAGCCCTATCTCGCCAAAAGCTGGGAAGTCTCACCCGACGGCCTGACCGTCACGCTTAACCTCGTTGATAACGCCACCTTCCATGATGGGGAAGCCGTGACATCGGAAGACGTCGCCTATTCCATCATGACCACCAAGGCGAACCACCCGTTCAAATCCATGTTCGCCCCGGTGGAAAGCATCAACACTCCAGATGCGCACACGGTCGTGATCAACCTAAGCAGCCCACACCCGGCGCTTTTGTTGGCGCTGTCCCCGGCGCTGGCGCCGGTTCTGCCCAAGCATGTGTTCGACGATGGGCAGGACATCAAGTCCCACCCTATGAACGCAACCCCGGTAGGCTCTGGCCCGTTCATGCTGGAAGAGTTCAAACCGGGAGAGGCGATTGTCCTCAAGAAGAACCCGAATTTCTTCCTCGAAGGGCGCCCCAAGCTGGATGAGATCATCGTCCGCATCATCAAGGACCCGTCAGCCCTGTTGATCGCGATGGAAAATAGCGAAGCGGACATGTACCCCTTCATGGCCGGCAGCCAGGAAATCCGCCGTCTGGAAAAGGCCGATCACCTGACCGTCACCGCTGATGGCTATGCCGCCGTGGGCCCGATCAACTGGCTGGCGTTCAACACCGCCTCTCCGAAGCTCAGCGATGTGCGCGTGCGTCAGGCCATCGCCTATGCGGTGGATCGTAACTTTATCACCAAGGCACTCCACCGGGGCGTTTCCGCCCCCCAGCGCGGACCAATCATCGAAGGCTCTCCGTTCTTTGATGCAAGCATCCCCGCCTATGACACCGATCTAGACAAGGCGAAGGCGCTGATGGCCGAGGCGGGCTTTGCCGATGGCATGGAGTTGACCATCGACTACATTCCCGGCCCCAAGGAGCAGCAGCAATCCATTGCCGAATACATGAAGTCGCAACTCAAAAAGATCGGCATCGACGTGACCGTGCGCGCCGCGCCGGATTTCCCGACCTGGGCGGGGCGCGTTGGCGGGCATGACTTTGAACTGTCCATGGATATCGTGTTCAACTGGGGCGATCCGGTGATCGGCGTGCACCGCACCTACCTCAGCGACAATATCCGTCAGGGCGTGATCTGGTCGAACACCCAGCAATACGCCAATGACAAGGTGGACACGCTGCTGAATGCGGCAGCCATTGAGATCGACCCGGAAAAGCGCAAGGCGCTTTACTCCGAATTCCAGCAGATCGTGGCCACAGACCTGCCGGTCTACTGGATCAACGCCCTGCCCTACCACACCGCCTATGATGCAAAGCTGCAGAATGTACCCACCGGCATCTGGGGCTCAATGCATCCGCTGGATACGGTCTCATGGGGCGAGTGAACGTGTGATCCTATACCCAAACACGACGGGCGCCGCCATTCTGGCGCCCGGCTTTTCCCTTTGATCTGGACCACTTAATGAAGGCTTCATTTTTAATACGGCGGATCGGCTACGGGCTGCTTTTGATGCTGGGCGTCGTGGTGCTGAACTTCCTGCTGATCCGGCTCGCTCCAGGAGATCCGGCCGTGGTCATCGCCGGAGAGATGGGCGGCGCAACCGAGGAGATGCTGGAGAGCATCCGCGAGGAATACGGCCTCAACAAACCTCTGATCGTGCAGCTCGGGATCTATGTTGGCAATGTGGCGACCGGGGACCTTGGCGAGAGCTTCTTCTTCAACCAGCCCGTCGCCACCCTGATCGCCCAGCGCATCCTGCCGACCATCCTTTTGGTGGTCACTGCGCAGGTGCTCTCAATAGCGATCGGCGTCTTTCTGGGGGTCCTGGCGGCGCGCAAACCGAACGGGGTGATGAGCGCCTTCGTGTCGATCTTTGCCACCATCGGCTATGCGGTGCCTGTGTTCTGGACCGGCATTATGCTGATCATCCTCTTCGCCAGCGTCCTGCCGATCTTTCCTGTCGAAGGCATGCAATCGGTGAAACTGCGTGATGCGAACCTGTTTGTGCAGATGCTGGATATCCTCCACCACCTGATCCTGCCAGCCTTTACGCTTGCGATCATCTACCTGGCGCAATACGCGCGGCTGTCGCGCGCCTCAATGCTCGAGGTTCTGGGGTCTGACTACATACGTACCGCCAAGGCCAAAGGCGCCTCAGAGCGCTCCATCCTGTTCAAGCACGCCCTGCGCAATGCGGCATTGCCGATACTGACGGTCGCGGGGCTGCAATTTGGCAACCTCATCTCGGGCGCACTGCTCGTCGAAACGGTCTTCAACTGGCCGGGCATGGGGCGACTGGCCTTTGATTCCATCCTGCGGCGCGACTATCCGACCATAATGGGCGTTCTGTTCTTTGCCAGCGCCATGGTGGTGATCGCAAACATCCTGACAGACATGAGCTACCGGCTCGCCGATCCGCGATTAAGGGGCAAAGGCTGATGACCAACGAAATCTCACCGCAGCAAGTGACCGCCTACAAGGCCGAAAGCCCCGCCCTGGAAGCCTGGCGCATGTTCCGTCGCAATATCCCGGCCCTGGTCGGGGTGGTCCTGCTGACGGTCATCATCCTGGCCACGCTATATGGCACCTTCTTTTACAGTGGCGATCCCTTCGATATCGTCTGGGCCCCGCATGAGCCACCCGGCGTAGCGCCCGAGTTCCCACTCGGAACCGACTACCTTGGCCGCGATATCATCGCGGGCATGCTGACCGGCGGAGGGCCAACCCTTGCCGTAGGCGCCGTGGCGGCCGCGATCACCATGGTGATCGGGATCGCCATGGGCGCCTTGTCCGGATACTATGGCGGCTGGGTCGACAATCTGTTGATGCGGGTGACCGAGTTCTTCCAGGTGCTGCCTGCGCTTTTGTTCGCCATGGTGCTGGTGACGTTGCTGTCGCCAAGCCTGTTCACCATCGCCTTTGCCATCGGAGTGGTCAGCTGGCCGCAGACCGCGCGCCTGACACGGGCCGAGTTCATGAAGATCAAGAACCTCGAATATGTGACCGCCGCCCGCGCCATCGGCGCAAAGGACAAGCGGATTATCTGGACCGTGATCCTGCCCAACGCCCTGCCACCGCTGATCGTCTCCGCCACGCTCACCGTCGGCGTCGCCATCCTGTTCGAAGCGGGTCTCAGCTTCCTTGGTCTTGGCGATCCCAACGTGATGAGCTGGGGCCTGATGATCGGCGCCAACCGGGAGTACATCCTCGATGCCTGGTGGCCGGTGACCTTTCCGGGGCTGGCCATCTTCTTCACCGTCTTTGCCGTGAGCCTGATCGGAGACGGGCTGAACGATGCCTTCAACCCGAAACTGAGGGAACGATGACCCATCTCTTGCAGATCGAGGACCTGCGGGTCACCTTCAACACCCGCTACGGCGAGGTGACAGCGCTGGATGGCATTTCCATGCAGGTACGAGAGGGCGAGACACTGGGCGTGGTCGGCGAAAGCGGCTGTGGCAAGTCCATCACCGCCCTGTCGGTCATGGGTTTGATCCCCACGCCACCGGGCCGCATCGCCGGTGGCGCCATCCGGCTGAATGGCGAGGATCTGACCCGGGCCAGCGAGGCCCGCATGCGGGAACTGCGCGGCGCAGAAATGGCGATGATCTTTCAGGAGCCGATGACCTCGCCCAACCCGGTCTTCACCGTCGGGGATCAGATCGCCGAGGCGATCATGCTGCACCAGAATGTGAGCCGCGATCAGGCCTTCCGCGATGCCATTGCCCTGCTCGACCGAGTCGGCATTCCGTCACCCGACACCCGCGCGCGGGACTATCCACACCAGCTTTCGGGTGGCATGCGCCAGCGGGTGATGATTGCCATGGCCGTCAGCTGTCGCCCCAAGGTACTTATCGCAGATGAGCCCACCACGGCGCTGGACGTGACCGTGCAGGCCCAGATCTTTGACCTTTTGAACGAGATCCAGCGCGATTTCGGCTCTGCAATTATTCTGATCACCCACGACATGGGCGCGATCAGTGAAATGGCGGACCGCGTCGCGGTGATGTATGCGGGCCGCGTAATCGAGGAAGCCCGCGCCGACGACGTGCTGGACTATCCGCAACACCCTTACTCCCGTGGACTGATCTCGTGCATTCCGGCACTCGGCAAAGGTGAAATGCAGGATACCCTTGCGGAAATACCTGGTGTGGTGCCGCCCTTGCACCTGCTCGGCGCGGGCTGCGCCTTTGCCGACCGCTGCAGCCACCGACAGATGCGCTGTGACACCGAACAGCCGCGATTGATCGCCCATGGGCACCACCCCGCGGCCTGTCACGCGGTCGAGGAGGGCCGGATATGAGCGCGCTCTTGGACGTGCGGAACCTGAAGGTCCGCTTTGCCCTCCCCAAACCCTCGCTCTTTGCGCCGCACCCCTTCCTCGAGGCGGTTCGCGGTGTCTCATTCACACTGGAGAAAGGCCGCGCCCTTGGCATTGTCGGCGAAAGCGGGTCGGGCAAGACCACCGCGGCCATGGCAACGATCCGGCTGGTTCCTGCTGCGGGCGGCGAGATCCTGTTCGAAGGCGAAGATCTTCTCCCGCTTGATGACGAGGCCATGCGGGCGCGGCGGCGGGATATTCAGCTGATCTTTCAGGATCCCTATTCCTCGCTCAACCCGCGCGCCCGGGTGGTCGATATCGTCCGTGAGCCGATGGACCTGATGGGTATTGGCGACGCCGCCAGCCGTCTTGAGCGGGTGAAGGAACTGTTCGAACTGGTCGGCTTGCGCCCCGATCAACTGAACCTCTTTCCGCATCAGTTTTCTGGCGGGCAGCGGCAAAGGATATCCATCGCACGCGCTCTGACCACCAACCCCAAGCTTTTGGTCTGTGACGAACCGGTCAGCGCGCTGGATGTGGCCATTCAGGCGCAGATCCTGAACCTGCTGGCACGGCTGAAACGTGAACTCGGACTCTCCTACCTCTTCATCAGTCATGACCTTGGCGTGGTGCGGCACCTATGCGACGACGTGGCGGTGATGTACCTTGGGCAGATTGTCGAGCAGGCCAGTCGCGAGGATTTGTTCGACAGTCCCAAACATCCCTACACGCAGGCACTGCTGGCGGCGGCGCCGTCACTGGTACGGCGGAAATCAAAGGGCTACGTGCGCCCCTTGAAACTGTCGGGCGATCCACCCAGTCCGATCAATCCGCCTAAGGGCTGCGCCTTCGTTGACCGTTGCCCCATGGCGCAGGAGATCTGCCGCCAGGAGCAACCGGTTCTAAAGGCCTGCGGTGCCAGCCAAGTGGCCTGTCACTTTGCCGCCACCTGAGCGCTGCGCAGATCACTGCACGGGATCATGAAGCCGTCAAAGAATTGGCTGAGTTGCTCATGGGCATCCAGCGGCAGCACCTGGGCCACATGCTGGTCCGGGCGCACCAGAACCATGCAGCCTTGCTTGCGGTCAATGCCGCGCATGTCAAAGATGTCCTGACCTGATTTCAGATCCGGGCAGAACACCTTCTCATAATCGCGCAAGCCATAGCGGCCTTTGAGCGGACGCAACAGCTCAGGCATGTCGCCCGGTGTCAGGCTGCGGAAGTCCTGCTGCAGCACTGCGCGCAGATCAAGGACTGCGTCGATGTCGGCATCCGCTGGCGTGTAGCGACGCAGCGGCGATGCGGCATTCGTTTCCAGGAACTGACACAAGGCATGAAGAGCGCCACCTTCGCCGCCGCGATCATCTGCACCCGCAAAGGCAAAGAGCCGCCACCTCCCGTCGGCCCGCACCACGTGGCCCAGATGCATGGGGCGCGCGTCAGGCAGCCGGATGACCGGTGCCGAGTGGAACCGCATGCCAAGCGGCAAACCGGTCGCCAGCGCCTGATGGGTATCCTCACCAATCAGAACCGAGGGCGCGTATTGAATAGCCGTGCCCGCGGTGAACCGCCCGTGCTGCACAAAATACTTCTGGAACTCCTCGGGATCGACCCCGTCCTCGTTGTCCTCTGATTTGGGTTTCGCGCTGAACATGCGGGCAAATTCGCGGTCGAAATCGATCAGCATCTTTGCCACCCCCTGCCGCTCGGCAGAGTAGCTGTGCAGTATTTCGGGCACGGCCTGTTCGCGCAGCACGGCGGCCAGTTTCCAGCCCAGATTGAAACCGTCACGCATGGAGACATTCATGCCCTGCCCCGCCTTGGGGCTGTGGGTGTGACAAGCATCGCCTGCGATGAAAACATGCGGCAGTTGATGGTCGATATTCTCGGCCGGGACATCGTCGAATTTGTCGCACAGCCGCTGGCCGATCTCATAGACCGACCACCATGCGGTTTCTTTAACGTCCAGCGTGTAGGGATGAAGGATCCGCTGGGCCGCAGCGATCAGTTTATCGAGGGTGATGTTGCGGCTGGCGACCCGTTCATCCGCCTTGAGCTTGTCCAGTTCGATATAGAGCCGCACCATGTAGCCGCCCTCGCGCGGGATCACCAGGAGATTGCCCTCTTCCGCCGAATGCACGGTGGCCTTCATGCGGATATCAGGAAAGTCGGTGATGGCCAGCACATCCATCACGCCCCAGGCCTGATTGGCGGAATCCCCGGTCAGCCTGCGCCCGATTGCCTCGCGCACGCGGCTGCGCGCGCCATCGCAGCCCACCACATATTTGGCCCTGAGTTCGTGCGTTTCACCCTCATGGCCTTCATCGGTGCGTTCCAGAGTGACGGAGACGGGATACTCCGCGCCCTGCTCCACAGTCAGATCCTTGATGCGGTGATTGTACCAGGGCTCCAAACCGGTCGGCGAATTGCGCATGGTTTCCAGGAAAAAATCATGCACCCGTGCCTGGTTGAGGATTACATGGGGGAACTCCGACAGCCCGTCTTCGGTATCCTGGATGCGGCCGCTGCGGGTGATCTTGGACGGATCCTCTGCATCCGGGCGCCAGAAGGTGGTCTCATTGACCCAATAGGCTTCTTTCAGAACTTTTTCGCTGAACCCGAAGGCTTCGAACATCTCCATCGAGCGGCAGGCGATACCATCCGCCTGACCGATCTCAAGAGGGCTGGATTTCTGCTCTACGATCCCAGTGCGGATGTCCGGGAATGCCGCAAGCTGGCTGGCCAGAACAAGCCCGGTTGGACCGCTTCCGACTATCAGAACATCCAGCTCATCGGGCAAGGTCCCTGCATCAGCCAGACCTGCCTTTGGTGAAACTGCCGGATCACCGGGGCGAAAACCATTCAGATGATATTGCATGCGTTCTCCCTCCGCGGCGCGCCATTTAATAAGCATACTTATGTAATCAGCACCTCAGGGTCAATAGAAATTCATATGCATACTTACTTTTATAGGCGCAAAGCCGCCTCCAAGCGCCTATATTCGGACAAGGCACCATCCCTTTATTATTCTTTTTCAGGTTCTTATGAGGCACCCCGAAAGGCAGGCTTACCACCGCTTGAGCGCATCCTCATCTGCGTCCTTTGCGGCAACCCACTCCGCCTCTCCCCCTTTCAGGATTTCCTTCTTCCAAAAGGGGGCGCGGGACTTGAGGTAATCCATCAGGAATTCAGCCGCCTCAAAGGCGTCCTTGCGGTGGCGCGCAGCGGTCGCGACCATCATGATCCGATCACCCGGAACCAGCCGTCCATGGCGATGGATCACCAGCGCATCGGCCAGATCCCAGCGGGTCATCGCCTCGGAGGCAATCTTCTCCAGCGCCTTTTGAGTCATCCCGGGGTAGTGCTCAATCTCCATCGCGGCCATCGCGCCAGTGTCGGCCTCGCGGACCACACCCGTGAAGGTGACAACCGCGCCTGCGCCATCGACCGCATCGGCAAAGGCTTCGGTCTCTGCTCCCAGATCGAATGGAGCCTCCTGAACCTTGATCCGCATCGCCCTAGCCCCCGGTCATGGGCGGAAAGAAGGCAACCTCGCGCACGCCCTTGAGGGAAGCATCGAAGTCGGAAAGCTCCTGATCGAGCGCCACGCGCAGCGCAGAAACATCGGCAAAAGCCGCCTCATAGCGTGGCTCACGAGCGCGCAATTCCTCGACCAGTTCCCTCACCGTGGCGGCAGAAGTATCAAGGGTTTCACGCGGCAGACCGATCCGCTCGCGCACCCAGGCGAAATACAGAATGTCCATCAGCGGGTCTCCTTCAGATGAGGCAGGGCCTTTTTCAGATAGTCAATGCCAGTGATCAGCGTCAACGCCGCAGCAATCCACAAGAGCCACAGGCCAACCCGACCGGTCCAGACCATACCCTCGTACTTCCAGCGCAGGCCGACAGTATCCTCAACAGTACCGGATAACACGCCTTCAATCAGGGCATCATCCATCCCGAAAGAAGACATCACCAGATAGTGTTCAAAAACACCCTGACAGAACAGCGCGGCAATGGCCGTCATCTGCGCTGTGGTCTTCCACTTGGCCAGTTGAGTGACCTTGAGCGTGCCTGCCGTGTCGCCAAGGTATTCCCGCAGGCCGGACACAAAGACCTCGCGAAACAGGATTACCGTCGCAGGCAGCACCAGCCAGGGGGCCCAGTGTTCTGCCGCATAGCCGACCAGGATCATCAGCGCGATCACCACCATGGCCTTGTCTGCGATGGGATCCAGCATGGCACCGATCTTGGTTTCCTGCTTCCAGGCCCGGGCCAGATAGCCGTCAAACCAGTCGGTCACAGCCGCCCCCACGAACAGCAAGAGCGCAAACCAATCCGCGAGCGGGCGGTGGAAGTAGAGGAACATGATGGCAAGACCGGGTGCAGCAAGCAGCCGCACAACAGTCAGGATATTCGGCAAGGTCCATATCATGGCGGCACATTATCCCGCTGTTTCAGAAGTGGAAAGCAGGACAGTGTAAAATTCGCTTCTCGTCCGGTCGTGGCTTCGCATCCTGGGGCGGAGGAACACGATTCACACTTAATCTCTGCGCCGTCTCGACGGTGTTCTTTGATCTGGAAAGGAAGATACTGCGCTCTGACGCGCATTAGAACCAGCGCAAACACAGCCCGAACGACAACAGCGCAACACAATCAACGGTGCTAAAGCAGGCTGTGATCGGGGGAGTGCGACCGATGCCTTAGTGATGTTCGCTGCCGCTTTGACCTGCAACAGCTCCCGATATTTGTTAAAACAAAGGAATGGTTGACAACGCTGCCTCCAGACGCGCGGCGAAACAGCTCTCCCAGATTGGACCAAAATCACCCAAACAAGAGCGCACCTTCAATCAGGCTGGCGAGGTTGGCATGTGCATGCCCAAGAGAATCACACAGATCATGGCGCAGGTGAGGGCCGATATCAGGGCCGCCAAGAAGCCACAGCCAACCGTGTTCTTGCTGCCAGGAACAGGATGGTAACACCCGCAGGAAGGTGGTCACCGGGTTCAGCCAGTCGTAACGATGCATCACAGGGTCATCAGGGATCCTCGCATAGCCGCGTCTCCTGCAAGCCGGGCATGAAAAGAAAGCCCCAGGAAGACTGAAAAGGAAAAGCCTATCACAAACATGAAGGCCCCAGTGATCAAATTGGCATAGGAGGGAACCAGCAGGGAAGGCGCCGTCCTGGAGGGCAACAGGATTTGCCGACCGAGGCGGCGCGACCCCGCCACGGCCCATGCACCGTGGCGAGAAGCCTTTTCGCTACATCACCTTCTGAAGGTGCCCGCCTTCCCCACTAATAGATGCTCCCTCTTCCAGAGATCGATCATTTAAGCCACTCAAAATTACATGACTTGTCATGAATCCATTTTTCAGACTTTATCAGGGCAATGGGAGGAAGAGAATGAGCAAGCCTACAGAGCGGGACATTGCGCGGATTCGTGCACGTCAAGCGCATGAGGATCATAACATCTTCTCGCGCCTTCCCGCGGTCTATGCCGCCTCGCGCAGCCAAGGGCAAAAGTTCCTGCAGCACGGAGGCGGCCTTTCGATCGTGGAATGGCGCACTCTTTGGGATCTTTGCGAGGTCGGGCCGATGACGATCCGCGATCTTGCCGCGATCCAGCGCACCGACCATTCCCTCCTCAGCCGCGCCCTGCCGGAGATGCGGCGCAAGGGCTTTGTCACCATGCACCGCGATGCAAAAGATGGGCGGCAAATGATTGTGGAAATCGCCGAAGCTGGACGCGCCGCCTATGAGACTGCCGCCCCGGTCATGGCGCGTCGGCGCGCTGCCCTGCGCGCGGTTTTCTCAGAGGAGGAGGTCAACCAGTTCGTCGGCTATCTTGATCGGCTCGAAGACTTCCTGCGCACACCCATAGATGAATTTCTGGAAGAGGACAGAGCAGAATGACAGACCGCCCCAACGTTCTTTGGATCATGGCCGACCAACTGCGGTTCGACTATCTGAGCTGCTATGGCCACCCACATCTGCACACTACCCATATCGATGCGCTGGCAGCACGGGGTGTGCGCTTCACCAATGCCTATGTGCAATCCCCGGTCTGTGGGCCCTCGCGGATGTCGGCCTATACCGGGCGCTATGTACGCAGCCATGGCTCCACCTGGAACGGCATGCCGCTGCGCGTGGGCGAGCCGACCCTTGGCGATCACCTGCGCGAGGTGGACGCCCGCGCGGTGCTGGTGGGAAAGACCCACATGACCGCCGATGCCGAAGGCATGGCCTGGCTGGGCATCGATCCCAGCAGCGAAATCGGTGTGCGAGTTTCCGAATGCGGGTTCGAACCGTTCGAGCGCGACGATGGCCTGCACCCCGATAGTCCTCGCCAGAACTGGTCGGCCTATGATGATTATCTGGAGGCGCATGGGTTCTCATCCGACAACCCTTGGGAAGATTTTGCCAACTCGGGCCTGGATGACGATGGCGAGCTGCTCTCGGCCTGGCTGCTGAAAAATTCTCGTCTGGCGGCCAACGTGCCCGAGGAGCATTCAGAGACCGCCTATATGACCGACCGCGCCATGGCCTTTATGGAAGATGCGATGGAAGACGGGCGCCCCTGGGTCTGTCACCTGTCCTATATCAAGCCGCACTGGCCTTATATCGTCCCCGCGCCCTATCACGACATGTATGATGAGCGGCACATCGTCGATCCGGTCCGATCCGAAGCCGAACGGCAGACGGATCATCCCCTGATGCAAGCCTATCTTGATGCGCGGGTCTGCCGCAGCTTTGCCCGTGATCATGTGCGCGAACATGTGATCCCCGCCTATATGGGGCTGATCAAGCAGCTGGATGACAACCTTGGCCGCCTGTTCGCATGGATGGATGAAAAGGGCCTCAGTGAAAATACCATCATCGCCTTCACATCGGACCACGGCGACTACATGGGTGATCACTGGATGGGCGACAAGGATTTCTACCACGAGATGGCCGTGAAAGTGCCGCTGATCATTGCCGACCCCCGCAAGGATGCCGATGGCACGCGTGGTCTGGTGACCGATGCTTTGGTCGAGATGATCGACCTTGCGCCCACCTTCATGAATGCCGTGGGCTGCCCCGCGAAACCCCATGTGATCGAAGGGCGGGATCTCACGCCGATCCTGCATGGCAAGGACGGGTTTTCGCGCCGCTATGCGATCAGCGAACACGATTACCACTGGTCCGACATGGCGCGCACGCTGGAGCAGCCGCAGGAAGACGCCCATACCACGATGATCTTTGACGGGCGCTGGAAGTACATCCGCTGCGAAGGCTTCCGCCCGGTCTTGTTTGACCTGCAAAGTGACCCGCAGGAGGTCAAGGATATCGGCGGATCGGACCTGCCCGAGCATTTGGAGGTGCGCGCCCGGATGGAGGCAGCCCTTTTGGACTGGGCAACCCGCCATCACACCCGGATCACCGCGACACAAACAGTACTGGCACGGCAGAAGCTGGCCGCAGAAACCGGCATCTTGATAGGCTTCTGGGATGAGGCGGAATACAAGGAGGTAACCGGCAAGGCCTTCGAGGATCTTACGCCGCAGGGCCGCCCCTGAACCCGGCGTCAACCCTGGCCGTGGAAGTGATCGTAGATCCGCTCGGCCAGTGCGGCTGAGATTCCCTCAACGGCTTTGAGGTCCGATAGGTTCGCGCGGCTCACCGCCTTGGCGCTGCCGAAATGCGCCAGAAGCGCGCGTTTGCGGCTGGCGCCGACGCCCGCGATTTCATCGAGCGGAGTTGCCCCCATCGCTTTGGCCCGTTTGGCCCGATGGGTGCCGATGGCAAACCTATGCGCCTCGTCCCGCAGGCGCTGGATGAAATAAAGCACCGGATCGTTGCGCTGCAGGGCAAAGGCGGCCTCTCCTGGGCGGTAGAATTCCTCCTTGCCGTGATCCCGGTCCACGCCTTTTGCAACACCCACCATGGGAATGTCCTGCACGCCGTGCTCTTCCATGATCTCGGCCACGGCCGAGACCTGCCCCGCGCCGCCATCGATCAACAACAGATCCGGCCACATGCCCTTTTCACGGTCGGGATCCTCTTTGAGCAGACGCGAAAAGCGGCGGTTCAGCACCTCCTTCATCATGCCAAAGTCATCGCCCGGTGTCAGATCGTCACCCTTGATGTTGAACTTCCGATAGGCGTTTTTCATCAGCCCCTCGGGGCCCGCCACAATCATTCCGCCAACAGCATCGGTGCCTTGGATGTGGGAGTTGTCGTAGACCTCGATCCGCTGCGGAGGGCCATCTAGACCAAAGGCATCGGCCAGACCTTTCAACAGCTTGGCCTGGGTCGCGCTTTCGGCCATGCGCCGGGCCAGGCTTTCCCGGGCGTTGCGCACGGCGCCTGCAACCAGTTCCGTCTTTTCGCCGCGCTGGGGCACCAGGATTTCGACCTTGTGGTCTGCCTTGTCACTCAGAGCCTCCTGCATCAGATCCGCATTCTCGATATCATCGGAGAGGATCAATTGACGCGGCGGCTCCTTATTGCTGTAGAACTGGCCGAGGAAGGCCTCCATCACTTCGGCTGGACTGTTGTCGGCATCCACGCGCGGGTAGAAATCCTGATTGCCCCAGTTCTGATTGGCGCGAATAAAAAAGACCTGAACGCAGGCCTGTCCGCCTTCCATATGGAGACCTATGATATCGGCTTCGGTCACGCCGCGCGGGTTGATCCCTTGCGCCGATTGCACCTGTGTCAGCGCCTTGATCCGATCGCGCAGGGCGGCGGCACGTTCAAACTCCATCGCCTCTGAAGCTTCCATCATCTGCTCGGCCAGTTCCTCCTGAATCTTGGTGGAACGCCCGGACAGGAACCGTTCCGCATCGCGCACCGAGGCTGCGTAGTCCTCAGCGCTGATCTCGCCTGTGCAAGGCGCCGAGCAGCGTTTGATTTGAAATTGCAAACAAGGGCGCGTGCGGCTTTCGAACATCGCATCCGAACAATTGCGCAAAAGGAACGCCTTTTGCAGTTGATTGAGCGTCCGGTTCACCGCCCCCGCGCTGGCAAAGGGGCCGAAATAGCTGCCTTTCTCCTTGCGCGCACCGCGGTGTTTCTTGATCTGCGGAAAGGCGTGGTCCTTTGAGACCAGAATATTCGGGAAGCTTTTGTCATCACGCAGCAGCACGTTGTACTTTGGCTTAAGCTGCTTGATCAGGTTCTGCTCCAAAAGCAGCGCCTCGGTTTCCGTGCGGGTAGTCAGGAACATCATCGAGGTGGTGAGCGCGATCATCCGCTCAATCCGGGGACTGTTGCCGGGACGTGTGTAGTTCGAAACCCGCGCCTTGAGGTTACGCGCCTTCCCCACGTAAAGCACCCGGCTTTCCGCATCCAGCATTCGGTAGACACCAGGTGAGGCATCCAGCGTTTTCACATAATCCTGGATAACGGCATAGCCGCTGCGGGGTGTTCCTGCGGTCTGATCACTCATGTCCTGACACATATGATTCTCTGCATGTCGCTGCAATGTTTGCGCGCCGGTTTCAAGAGCATACAAATCCACGGATACTGTGGATAACTATGGAGATATCTTCGGGCTATCCGGCCTTTTCCCTTGTTTTCTGCCGATTCTGGGCAATTGCCTAAAAATTGAGCGGACGCACAATGCGTTGTTTTTTAACGTTTCTTTTTGCAAAACCTGACAAGGTTTTGAAAACAAAGATACTTTTGTAACGGGTTTGTGAAACGCGCAGCATACGTGCACAACTTTCCCTAAAGGCAGCCGTATTGCCGATCACTCCAGCCCGACGACATCCGGAGTTTCCCAGGCCAGATGCTGCCCGCCATCTACGCAAATCAGCTGGCCAGTGACGGCGGGCGCCGCCAGAAAATAATCCAAGGCCGCGGTAATATCCTCTGGGTTGGCACCGCGGCCAAGCACCGTACTGGCCCGCTGACGGGCAAACTGATCAGGGCTTTGGCGCGGGCCCTGCAAAGTCGGCCCAGGACCAATTGCGTTGACACGGATGCCCGGGGTCAGGGACTGCGCCGCCGTTTGCGTCAACGTCCACAGCGCTGATTTTGCCAACGTGTAACTCATGAATTCCGGAGTCAGCGCCCGCACACGCTGGTCGATCATATTGACCACCAAACCCCAGGCAATCGGCTCACCGTTGCTATCGTAAGGTTGCTCCATATCCTGCGCTGCCATCGCCTGCATCAGCAGGAATGGAGCACGCAGATTGCTTCCAAAATGGCGATCCCAGCTTTCGCGCGTCGCAGTCTCAATGCTGTCATGCTCAAAGATCGAGGCGTTGTTCACAAGGCACGTAATCGGCCCACCAAAAACCGAGGCAGCAGACGGCAACAGGGCTGCAGCCTCTTCATCGCTCAAAAGGTCCGCCTGCAGCACCTCTGCCTTGCGCCCCAGGGCGCGGATCTGTTCAGCGGTCGCATCAGCATCGCTTTGCGAGGTCGCGAAATGCACAGCAACATCATATCCCTGCCGTGCCAAAGCAACGGCCATGGCTCGCCCAAGGCGCTTGCCCGCACCTGTCACCAAAGCCCGCATGCCAGTCTCCCTGATTGTTGGTCTGGACCGCTATCTAGAGCAGGACCCACAGGTAGACCACATATAGCCCAGCCAAAAGCGCACCCCAGCGGCGGGTGATGTCCATCTTTAGGAAAACAAACGGCACAATGATGAGCGACGCCGCCAGCATTACCCAAAGATCAAAGCGCAGGAATTCCGGATCAACTGAGATTGGCCCCACAAAGGTCGCGATCCCAATGATGGCCAACAGGTTGAACATGTTCGAGCCGATCACATTGCCCAGCGCAACATCAGCCTGCCGCCGCAGGGCAGCCATCACGGTTGTTGCAAGCTCAGGCAGCGAAGTTCCTATCGCGACCAGAGTTAGGCCAATCACCGTTTCACTGATCCCGTAGGTTCTTGCAATAATTGTGGAATTATCCACCAGAAGATCCGCTCCCAGCGGCAGACCAACCAAACCTAGGATCAGGTAGATCGCGATGCGCCAGAAGGGCATATCAGGGTCTGCCTCTTCGATCTCCTCCAGTTCTTCTTCATCTGCTTCGGCACCATTCCTGCGATGAGCCCGCGCTTCGCGGAAGGCTCCGCCGAGCACAAATGCAAGCGCACCAAGCAGGATCAGACCGGACCAGATGGTGAATACACCGAAGAAGGCCAAGGCGATGAACAGCACTGAAGCAACCAGCATGTATATGTAGTTCTTGCGCGTATCACAGTCGCTTGTGTGAAGCCGCGACAGGATCGCAGGCACCCCCAGAACAAGCAAGATATTGGCCGTGTTGGAGCCTACGACATTGCCAAGAGCGATCCCGTCGGCTTGATCCATGACCGCACTGATTGCAATTAGCAGTTCAGGCGCAGAGGTGCCAAAGGCGACGATGGTCAGACTCACGATCAGCGCTGGCACGCCCAACCTAAGCGACAGGTTTACAGCGCCGCGCACCAACGCGTCCCCGGCAAGCAAAAGGATTACCAGCCCCAACGCACACAGAAGCCACGGCATCATCGACCCTGCCCTCCTTTTCCGCAGGCACAGGGGCCTTTGCCAATCTTGAAACGCCCGCAGGACGAGCAGCGTGCAGATTGCAGGCGCTTTTGCCCAGGCATCCGTAGTTTTCCGAACATGGCCAGCACAGCCATGACAACAAGGAAGATGGAAACGATCTTTAGTATCACGTCAGAGGCCAAACCGCGCAAATTCCGCGCGTTCCTCAATTCCCCCCAATGCATCCTGTGCAAGCCTTGCGCCGAACCGGCTCAGGAGGGGGCGTTTAATCCCATAACGACGGATCCGAACCTTGTCTCCGTAGCGTTCCTTCAGCTTTGGCATCAAGTGCCCAATCCCGTCGATCAGTCCCAACTCCTGCGCGCGCCGTGCAAGCCAAACCTCTCCGGTGAACAGATCCTCATCTTTACTCAGCGCATCCCCTCGACGCTGGCTCACGTGGTCGATGAAATTGCTATGAATATCGTTCAAAAGCCCCTTCAGGCGTTCTACATCCTCAGGGTTTTCAGGGCGAAACGGGTCCAGCATGGATTTACTCTGCCCTGCAGTGTAGACGCGGCGTTCAACCCCTTGACGAGCCAAAAGAACATGGGCGCCAAAACCAGCCGAAATCACACCTATGGACCCTAACACAGAACTTGCATCGGCCCAGATCTCATCCGCTGAGGCAGCTAGCCAATAGCCCCCCGAGGCCGCCACATCCTCAACGAACGCGATGACGGGGATCTCTTTGTCTTCTGCGAGACGCCGAATACGCGCTCCGATCAAGGAACTCTGCACTGGCGAGCCACCCGGAGAATTGATCTCGAGAGCGACAGCAGCGGGTTTTCCCTTGCTGAAAGCGCGCTCAAAAACTGGTGCAAGGGCCGTATCGCTCAGGCTGCCGCGGCCAGGCATGCCGATCGCGCCGGATAGGCGCACAACAGAAACAAGAGGCGGTCTTTTGGTGAAAGGTATGCGCAACTTCATGGCGCCGATGTAGAATGCCCCCCGCCCCGAAACAAGGTCCACGGCCAAGGGAATTCCAATAGAAGTCAAAATGGCACAAGGGAACGGGCAAAATTGCAACGAAGGCGCCCATTTGCTCTGTGCAATTGCAGTTCAGGAAGGGCTGGGTACCTCCGCGCGGCGTGCCCAAGCACGCCGCCTGGCCCAAGGTTGCCAAGCTGGAACGGCACCGCCGGGGCACCTGTCGGCGCAGAAGCCATCCCCCGCGAGAATGCGCCCCCGCAGACGTCAGGACCGGATGCGCCAACCGGTTTTGAAGATCCACCAGATCACCGCAAGACACATGCAGGTGAATCCGCCGATAGCCAAAAGGCTCGTCATCACCGGCACATCCGAGGTGCCAAAGAACGACCAGCGGAATCCCGAGATCAGGTAGACCACCGGGTTGAACAGCGTGATTTTCTGCCAGATCGGCGGCAGCATCGAGATCGAATAGAAAGACCCGCCCAGAAATACCAGCGGCGTGACGATCAACAGCGGCACCAGTTGCAGCTGCTCAAAATTCTTGGCCCAGATCCCGATGATAAAACCCAAAAGGGCAAAACTAAGGCAGGTCAGCAACAGGAACAATACCATCGCGCCGGGGTGCGCGATGCTCAGATCCACAAAAAGCGACGCAGTGCCAAGGATAACCAGACCAATGAACAGGGCCTTGGTCGCCGCCGCCCCGACATAACCAAGAACGATCTCAAGAAAACTGACCGGAGCGGACAACAGCTCGTAAACCGTGCCGATAAACTTGGGGAAGTAGATCCCGAAAGACGCATTCGAGATGCTTTGCGTCATCACGCTCAGCATAATCAGCCCGGGCACGATGAAGGCGCCATAAGCGATGCCTTCAACCTGGTCGATCCGGCTGCCGATGGCAGCACCAAAGACCACGAAATAGAGCGAAGTTGACAGCACCGGCGATAGGAAGCTTTGCATCAGCGTGCGAAAGAAGCGCGCCATTTCAAAACGATAAATCGATGCAACCGCCATCCAGTTCATGACTGCTCTCCTGCCACGAGACCCACAAAGATATCCTCTAGGCTGGACTGACGTGTCACCACATCCGCCAGCACCAGCCCCGCGCCCGCAACATCATTCAAAAGAGCGGTGATGCCGGTACGCTCGGCCCGTGTGTCATAGGTGTAGATGAGGGCTGCGCCATCCCGCGAGAGCTCCAGCCCATAGGACGACAGAGCCTCTGGGATTGCGTCTATGGGCGCGCTCAGCTGCACCTCAAGCTGCTTTTGCCCCATCTGCGCCATCAGGGTGACCGTGTCCTCGACCAGCAGGATCTGTCCATTGGTGATCACCCCAACCCGGTCGGCAATCGCCTCAGCCTCTTCGATGTAGTGGGTGGTCAGGATGATGGTGACACCATCCGCTTTCAACTCGCGCACGACCTCCCACATATCCTTGCGAAGCTCCACATCGACCCCGGCAGTCGGCTCATCCAGAAACAGGATACGCGGCTCATGGCTCAGCGCCTTTGCAATCAGCACGCGTCGCTTCATGCCGCCTGAAAGTTCCTTGATCTGGCTCTTGCGCTTGTCCCAGAGCGACAGCTTTTTGAGGATTCGCTCAAGAAGGGCATCGTTCTTTGGTTTGCCAAACAGCCCGCGCGAAAAGCGCACCGAATTCCAGACCATCTCGAATGGTTCAAGATTGATTTCCTGCGGCACTAACCCGATCAGGCGGCGCGCGGCGCGGAAGTCCTGCGCGATGTCGTGGCCGCCTACTGTGACACTACCGGAGGTGGGTGTTGTGATCCCGCAGACCGTGGAGATCAGCGTCGTTTTGCCCGCACCGTTGGGCCCGAGCAAGGCAAGGATCTCGCCCTCTTCTATATCGAGCGTAGCGCCTTTCAGCGCCTCGAAGCCGCCCTCATAGGTCTTTCGCAGATCGCGGATGGACAGGATCGCTGACATGGCATCTCCCTCTTGCCGTCATGGCTATGCGTTGCGCCAAGCTACCCAGCGGCAATGTTTGCGACCACTGGTGAGACGCGCAGCCAACTGTGCGCGCACGCAGAGGGAAACCTCGCGTCAGATGCTGTTCAGGCGCCCGTGATTTTCTTGAACCAGCCTTTTTTCCTTTCGGAGGCCCTTGCCTCAACTTCGCTTTCTTCGCCTTCGGGAGCGAGATGCGTCTGCAGATTGACAAAGAACTGGTCCGCCATCTTTTTGGCAAAGCCGTCGATGATCCGGCTGCCCAACTGCGCCAGCTTGCCACCGACCTTGGCCTCGACCTCGTAGGACAGCAAAGTTCCTACCTCCGAAGGGGCCAAGCTCACGACCGCTCCGCCCTTGGCAAAGCCCGCAGCGCCTCCTTTGCCCTCACCGGCGATGGTCAGCTTTTCGCCGGGTACGAGGTCCGACAGCGTCACCTGGCCTTTGAAGGTGGCTTTCACCGGGCCAACCTTTTGGGTGACCGTAGCCTCGAACCCGTCTTCCGGGGAGCCGGTGACCTCGGTTGCGCCAGGAACGCAGGCTTTCAGAACCTCAGGCGTCAAAAGCGCCGCATAGACCTCGGCCGGGGGAGCTGCGATTTCTTTTTGGTCACTCATCTGCATGGCGGGTTCTCCATTTTTGCCTCTGTTCAGCAATCACGTGCCGCACAAGACCTACCCGAGGCCAACCGCCTCTGCCAAGCAGGAACCGGATACCTGGACGTGGTGCAGGACCGTGAGAGATCACCGCGCAGGAGCTTTTCTCTGGGGCGCAAGATGCTCCACCACACGCGAAATAACCGCCTCATCCCGCAGAATGCGCCCATGGCCCAGACCGGCCGTCACATGCAGCTTGGCACCTGGCCAGTTGTCGGCCAAGGCGCGACCCTCCGAGGCCGGAACGATCCTGTCGCCGTTGTCATGCACGATCAGGGCGGGTTGAGACAAACCGGGAGCCAGATCCGTTCCTTTCAGCGCGCTGAAAGGGACCCCATAACGCCGCTCGAGCCTGTGTTGGGCGCCACGGGCAACGCGGTCTCCAAATCCCAGTAGCCGCGCCACCTTGCCGAGGTAGCGCTCAAGATCGGTAGGTGGCGCCAATAGGGCAACCCGCTTGACCCGCATTCCCCGCCCAAGCGCCGCAATCGTGGCAGCCGCACCATTAGAGTGGGCCACAATGCCATCCAGCGGACCCAGTTTCGCGGCAACCTCTTCTGTAACCCAAAGCATTTCCGGCAAGGAACTGCGACGCCCAGCCGCCGCCCCGTGGCCGGGCGCATCAAAGGCCACCACGCGAAATCCCGCCGCAACCAAGGGCGCGGCAAAGCCGCCAAGCTGCGCCGCACGACCAGACATGCCATGCACCAGAAGAACGGTCGGCAGCGGCGCTTCATCCAGCACACCAAACCCGCGCGGCACGGCGCGCCATTCATACAGCGGAATCTCAGCCCCTGACTTCAGCCGTATTGGACGCGCGGCCGCTGCGGTGAGCCACTTCTTTTCCTCGGATGATAGTTTTTGCCGCCGCGGTGTTGTGAACACCCGCGCCAAAAGTGCTGACGCCGCAGACGGAGAGATTGTCCCAAGCATCCCGGACACGGCCTGAATCACCGCAAGCAGAGGCGGCGGGCGGCGGGTTGATTTCATCGTTGAGGTGCCACTGACCATATCTGATCTCCTGTCTTGTGAATTTTCCACGCCGGTCCGGCTGGGAAGGCCAAACGTCGACCTAATTGAGTTCTATTTTGGAACCCATTATCAGTTCTATTTGAGAACTCTGTCAATCCATGTTATTCAGGCGTCATGAAATGGCATGACATGAAAGACGCCGCCTGCCCCGTTGCACGGGCCATGGGCGTGATTGGAGATCGCTGGACCTTGTTGATTCTCAGGGAATGCTTCCTGGGAGAACGCAGGTTTGACGGCTTTCAGAAGCGTCTCGGCATCACCCGGCATCTGCTGGCAGAGCGGCTGAAGAGGCTTGAGTCAATGGGTCTCCTCAACCGTCAGCCTTATCAAGAGCGTCCCTTGCGACACGAATACCGACTGACCGATTCGGGCAAGGCCTTCGCTCCCGTCATGCTGTCCTTGCAGGATTGGGCGCGAAAGAACTTGCCCTGTGACGATGTCCCGCCAATTTCCTTTGTCCTACGAGATGAGGATGCCGAAATTGACCCGGTTCTCACTGACAGGCGAACGGGTCAGGAGCTCAACCATCGCTCGGTTCTGATGCGATATCGAAAACCTCCTCTACCGTCAGCCTGACACAAGCCACTGCCAAGTCATCGCTCACTATCAAATTAACAATTTATCTTGACGTCAAGATTTCCAGAGGTTATCTCGACGCCAAGATAAAGGAGCTATACATGAAAATCGTTGTCTTTGGCGCCAGTGGCGCTGTTGGGAATGCCACGCTGCGCGAAGCGCTGAACCGTGGACACAGCGTGACCGCCGTTGCACGGGACCCAAATCGCCTGACGGCTTTGTCTCCCAAGGTGCGCAGCGCACCGCTTGATTTGCTCAGCCAGTCTGAGGCAGCAGCCGATCTTGCAAAAGGCCATGACATCCTGATCAGCGCCTTGCGTCCTGCCGAAGGCCGGGAAGCAGATCTGGTGCCGCTGACCCGCGCCGTGCTGGATGCCGCGCGCGCCAATGGCATTCCTGCTCTGATCACCGGAGGGGCTGCGCTATTGAAACTTGCAGACGGCAGCGGCCACACGGTTCTGAGCGCGCCAGACTTCTTGCCCGCCGAAGTGCGCCCGATCGCCGAAGCCTGCGCCGCGCAGGATGCTCTGCTGGAACAAGAAAATGAGGCCTGCTGGACCTGCCTGCGCCCTCCAGCGATGCTGCTCGAGGGCGAGCGCCGTGGCCAGTATGCACTGGGCACCGACACCCTGGTGACCGATATGGACGGACAATCGCAGATTTCATATGCAGATTTTGCCGTTGCCATGATGGATCTTGCCGAGGCGCCTCAAGCCCCGCGTCGACGCCTGACCGCAGGCTGGGTAGCTCCCGCGCCAGCCCTGCAGCCGACCTGACGAAGGGCATACGGCCGACTTGGACCTGGCAGCGCGCCTTGCGCGCTGCACCCTTCCCGAAGGGCAAAGCCAAGATCGGCCCCGCCCGCATCACGGCAGAAGATCCTCCCGGACCATCGCGCTGTCGGCGCTAGCCCGCCGCCCTTGCTGCAACCGCCCCAAGGCAAGCCCTCGCGTTAACGGTTTCCTTTCGGAAGTTCCTCTTTGAGCGTCCAGTCATAGGTGCCCTCATCCCGCTCCCGAACCGTGTGCTTCCAACCCATTTCCTCGGAGCGTTCCTTGAAGGCGATCCCCTCGGGAGAATGCCGCGTGATCCCGTCAAAGATGGTGGCCAGCCGTTGCGTCTGCATCATGCCAGTCTGCTCGATAGCCTGGTTGATCACCATCTTTTGCATGGCTAGCTGATTGATCGGAACCGTTGCCATCCGCGCAGCGAGCTCCTCCACTGCATCATCCAATTGTTCCTGAGGCACGGCCTTCAAAATCAGACCCGTATCCGCCGCCTCGCGCCCGGAGATCTTGTCCCCGGTGAACAGCATCCGCTTCGCCTTTTCGGCACCCAGCCGATAGACCCACATGGCTGTGGTGGGACACCCCCAGACGCGGGCAGGCATGTAGCCGATTTGAGCCTCCTCGGCCATGATCGTCATATCGGCGCACAGCGCGATGTCAGACCCACCCGCCACGGCGAAACCGTGCACCTTGCAGACCACGGGCTTCACCGCACGCCAGAGCGACATGAAATGCTGAGTATTCTCCCACATGAACCGGTAATCCTTGATGGGGTCCCAAGGCATTGCTTGCGTTGCTTCACCGGACCCGTTGCCTTCAGCATAGTACGCAAGGTCATATCCTGCGCAGAAGGCTTCCCCCGCGCCCGAGAGCACCATCACATGCACCCCGGGATCTGCATCCGCCCGCGCCACTGCCGCAGCAAGATCCTGCGGCATCCGGTCGTCGATCGCGTTCATCACATTCGGCCGGTTCAGCGTAATCCGCCCGATCCGACCGTCTTTTTCATATGCTACGGTTGTCACAGCTTTCCTCCCTCTAGTGCGAGGGAGGAAAGCACGGCCAGCGCCCGATACGAAGCCGGGCGAACGCAACGTCAGTAGGGCAGTCCCACGTAATTCTCAGCGAGCGATGCCTGCGCAGCTTCGGACGAGAACAGATAATCAAGGTCGGCGCATTGCAGGCGCTGATCCACCTCTTCCGCGTCCGGGAAGAGATGCAGCAACCGGGTCATCCACCAACTGAAACGCTCTGCTTTCCAGACGCGCGCCAGAGCCTTTTCGGAGTACCCATCAAGCCCGGCGCTGTCGCCTTTCAAATAATGGTCCATGAAACCATGATAGAGATAGAAGATATCAGACGCGGCCGAGTTCAGCCCCTTGGCGCCGGTTGGCGGCACGATATGAGCGGCATCGCCAGCGAGGAACAGGTTGCCATAGCGCATCGGTTCCGCCACAAAACTGCGCAAGGGGGCAATGGACTTTTCGATCGTCGGTCCGGTTTCAAGCCCGGCCGCAACATCTTCTGGCAGACGGCGCTTCAGTTCTTCCCAGAAAGCGTCATCAGACCAGTCTTCAGGTTTGTCCGTGAGTGGCACCTGAATGTAATACCGGCTCAGAACCTGACTGCGCAATGAACACAGCGCAAAGCCGCGCTCGTGCCGCGCGTAGATCAACTCGGGCGAGACCGGCTTGGTTTCTGACAGGACGCCGAGCCAGCCAAAGGGATAAACCTTCTCGTATTCCTTGAGCACATCCGACGGGATCGACTTTCTGCTGACCCCATGAAAACCATCCGCACCGACGATGAAATCGCAATCCACACGGTGCTCTTCGCCGTCCTTTTCATAAGTCACATAAGGCGCATCAGACTTAAGATCTTTGGGTTGCACATTGGCCGCCTCGTGAATGACCACACCGCCCATGACGTCACGGGCCTCATACAGGTCACGCGTCACCTCGGTCTGTCCATAAACCATCACGGTGGCACCATTCGCATATTTTTCAAGATCGATGCGATCATTGCGCCCCTGATGAGCGATGAAGAAACCCTCGTGCACCTCACCCTCGGCATCCATACGCTCTGCGCATCCCGCTTCCCGCATCAGGTTGACGAAACCACGCTCAAGCACACCCGCTCGAATGCGCCCAAGGACATAATCTCGGCTCTGACGCTCCAAGACGATGCTTTCGATCCCCTTGCGGTGCAGAAGCTGCGACAAAAGCAGCCCCGACGGCCCCCCACCAATGATTGCGACCTGGGTTTTGTGAACAGTCATAAACGCGCCTCCCTTGCGAAGTGAGCGTGAATATGCCGTGTCCAACATCCTTTGCGAATGGACCATGCGCGCAACTTCTTGTACATTTCAAACATGTCAAACGCACTTAAGATCCGCAGCTACAATCTCTTCGGGGAAACGGACGAACTGGCGGATGTTCTGCATGTGGAGACCATTCGCTCCCGCTCGGAGCAGCACGACTGGGAACTGTCCCCGCATCGGCACGCCAGACTGCATCAGGTCCTTTTCATGACAAGCGGCGGCGGCACGGTCGATCTGGACGGAACCGGCCACAACCTGCCTGCGCCATGTTTCGTCAATATTCCTCGGGGCGTCGTGCATGGCTATCGGTTCGAGCCTGAGACCAGCGGCTGGGTGGCAACATTTCCATCGGATCTTCTGGATCACTCAATCCGCAACGGCGAAGGGGTACGCAAACCTCTCGATCACGCCTGCGTCAAGCCGCTTCCAACGGATTTGCGTGCCATGGCCGAAACTCTGTACCGTGAGTACCATGGGCAGAACTTTGCACGGGCTCAATTGTTGCGATCACTGGCAGGCAGTCTGACGGCCCTTGTGGCGCGCTACATATACGAGGCCGAGGGACAAGCCCGCACGGATGCGGGAAATCCGATCTTCTCGCGCTTCGAGATCCTCGTCGAAACGCATTTTCGAACCCGTAGGCCGCTGGCAGACTATGCCAGCGATCTTGCAGTTTCTCCAACGCATCTTAACCGGATCGTACATCAGGTGACAGGCCAGTCAGCCTCGCACCTGGTGAATGAGCGCATGTTGAGAGAAGCCCGCCGGATGCTTCTTTACACCTCGCTCAGCGCCGCCCAGATCGCATATGAACTGGGATTCAGCGATCCGGCACATTTCAGCCGCGTGTTCACCAAGGGTACTGGCATGCCGCCGCGTCGGTTTCGCACCCGATTGGGCGAGGCCGACTGATCCGCGTCAGGCATCGGGTTTTTGCGGCGACGGCAGAAGGCCATTCATGATCATGGCCAGATATTGCTCGGCAATCTCCTCGTGGGGCACTGGACGCGCGGTCCGGTTCCAGAACGGGATCCAGTTCAGCGCCCCGAACACGCCGGCCGCGACAAGCCGAGGGTCGCAGTGACGGATCACCCCCTCCCGGATCCCCTGTTCGATCAATGCGCGCAATTGAAAATCGAACCGCGCCTTGCCCTCGTGAAGGGCCTCGCGCCGCTCAGGCGACAGGCTGTATGGACGCACCATAGCAAGGCTGGCGCCCAAGTCAGTCGAAACCCATTCGCAATACCCGCCAACCAGCCGCGAAATTCGCTCCTGAACGGGCAGGCTTTCGTCGCGGCTGCTCTCCATCACATCAGCAAGGAATTCAAGACTCAGCTGCTGGCAGCCGAACAGGATATCCTCCTTGCTTTGCACGTAATAATAGATTGTCCGCTTGGTGATGTTGAGCGCCGCCGCGATATCCTCCAACGAGGTCTGCTCATAGCCTTGATCGTTGAACAGACGTGCCCCCGCCATCAACACCGCGCGGCGCTTGATCTCACGCTGCGCACTTCGGCTATCAGCCGTCTGTGTCCAGGTCTTGTTCCCCATCGCAATGCCCGTCACCGTCCCATGCTCAATCGTGGCCCCAAACAATTGACGCCCGGTAATTACACTCATCAGTTACACACTTCTTGACAGTTTGCCCACCCCCAACCGAAAGTAACCCGCAAGTGTAATTTCGACTCGCCGCATGGGAGAGAGCCAATGTCTACAAATGTGATGGTCGCCGGAGTAGGCATGACCAAATTCGCCAAGCCCGGTCAAAATGACCCATACACAGAAATGGGCGCCGCCGCCGTGCGCGATGCGCTGGCGGATGCGGGCCTTCCCTATGATGCGGTGCAGCAGGCCTATGCGGGCTATGTCTATGGCGACAGTACCTGCGGGCAGGCCGCTCTGTACAAAGTGGGCATGACCGGCATTCCGGTGATGAACGTGAACAACAACTGCTCGACTGGGTCGACGGCCCTGTTCATGGCGCGTCAGGCAGTGGATTCCGGCGCAGTTGATGTGGCGCTGGCGCTGGGTTTTGAACACATGAAGCCCGGCGCACTGACCTCGCATTGGACAGACCGGCCCAGCCCATTTGATGCCTTTGACGCGGAAACCGACGATCTGGTTGGCCACCCCGAAATCCCGCTAGCTCTGCGTTACTTCGGCGGCGCAGGCAAATCGCACATGGAAAAATACGGCTCCACCATGCTGGATCTGGCCCGCATCCGCGCCAAGGCCAGCCGCCATGCCGTGAACAACCCCCTCGCCCTCTTCCGCAATGAGCTGACCCCCGAAGACGTGCTGGAGAGCCCGATGATCTGGGAGGGCGTCATGACCCGCCTGATGGCCTGCCCGCCAACTTGCGGCGCGGCGGCTGCCGTGGTGGTGAGCGAAGCCTATGCCAAGAAACATGGCCTTGGCAGCAATGTTCAGATCGTGGGTCAGGCAATGACCACCGATTATGCCAGCACCTTTGAAGACCACGACATGATGAAGGTCGTCGGCTATGACATGACCGCCGCCGCCTCCAAACAGGTGCAGGAGCAGACCGGCATCGGCATCGAAGACGTCGATGTGGTCGAACTGCACGACTGTTTCGCCCACAACGAGATGATCACATACGAAGGGCTGGGTCTCTGCCCCGAGGGCGGGGCCTCCAAGTTCATCGCCGATGGCGACAACACCTATGGAGGCAAATATGTGACCAATCCCTCGGGCGGGCTGCTCTCCAAGGGGCATCCCCTAGGCGCGACCGGCCTCGCGCAGTGCTACGAGCTGACCCGTCAGCTGCGCGGCACCGCAGGCAGCACGCAAGTGGAAGGCGCCCGCACCGCGCTGCAGCACAATCTTGGCCTTGGTGGCGCCTGTGTCGTCACCATGTATCAGGCGCAGTGAGGTAGCGATGATCGACACCTCCTTCATCGGCCACGTGACCACGCCATATCAGGTCACGGTTGAGAAAGGTCGGTTGCGGGATTTCGCCCGCGCCACCGGCCAGAGTGACCGCGTCTATCTGGATGAGGCGGTCGCGCAAGCGGCAGGCTATCGCAGCCTGCTTGCGCCGCCCACCTATCTCTTTTCGCTCGATCTGGATCGGGAGGATCCCTTCTATTTCATCACGCTCTTGAAGATCGACATCGCAAAGGTGCTGCACGGCGAACAGGCCTTTACCTACGGCGCGCCGATCTGCGCCGGGGACACCATCACCCTCGTGAGCGAAGTCACTGACATCTACGCCAAGAAAGGCGGCGCCATGGAGTTCGTGCATCTGAAAACCTCGGCCACCAACCAGCTGGGCGAAGATGTCGGCAGCATGACCCGCACCGTGATCGTGAGGCACCCGCAATGAGCATGCCAACCTTTGCAGAGATCAATGTGGGCGACGCGCTTCCGCCGCTGACCACCAAGAAGATCACCCGCACCACGCTTGCCCTGTTCGCCGGGGCCTCGGGCGATCACAACCCGATCCATATCGATATCGATTTCGCCAAACGCGCAGGCATGCCGGATGTCTTTGCCCATGGCATGCTGAACATGGCCTATCTGGGCCGCCTCCTTACGGGCTGGGTGCCGCAATCGGCCTTGCGCGAATTCACCACCCGCTTCGTGGCGATCACCCAGGTGCATGCGGTGATCACCTGCACCGGCAAGGTGGTGGAAAAGCGCGACGGCAATCTGGTGGCGCTGGAAATCGAAGCTTCCGATCAAAACGGTGAGGTCAAACTGGCCGGAACCGCCCTGATCGAGCTGCCATAACGACAAAGGACACTGAAAAGATGAGCAAACTTGCAGGCAAGACCGCCTATGTCACCGGCGCAGGCCGCGGCATCGGCCGCTCCATCGCGCTGAAACTAGCCGAGGACGGCGCCAATGTGGTGCTGAATGATCTGGACGCAGAACCGGCAAACGCGGTCGTCGCCGAGATTGAGGCGATGGGCGGCAAGGCGTTGGCCGTCGCGGGCTCGGTCACCGCGCAGGGCTTTGCCGATGATTTCATCCAGGGCGGCATCGACAAGTTCGGCGGCGTCGACATCATCGTCAACAATGCGGGCTACACCTGGGACAGCTTCATCGGCAAGATGAGCGACGAACAGTTCGACGCCATGATCGACGTGCACCTGAAAGCTCCCTTCCAGATCCTGCGCGCGGCGTCCCCCTTTATCACCCAAGCCGCCGCTCAGGAGGCCGCCGAGGGGCGCGAAGTCTTCCGCAAGGTGGTGAACATCTCGTCGATCTCGGGCACCGGCGGCAACCCGGGCCAAGCCAACTACTCCTCAGCTAAATCCGGCGTCATCGGCCTGACGAAAACCATGGCCAAGGAATGGGGCCGCTTCAAGGTGAACGTCAATGCGGTGGCCTTTGGCATGATCTCCACCCGCCTGACCGAAGCCACGGACGAGAAGAAATCGATCGAGGTCGAAGGCAACAAGATCGGCATCGGCATCCCCAAGAAACTGGTGCAGGGCATGGAAATGATGATCCCCCTGGGTCGTGCCGGCACGCCGGAAGAGGCCGCGGGCGGCGTCTATCTCTTCTGCATTCCCGAAAGCAACTACGTCTCGGGCCAGACGCTGATCGTGGGCGGCGGCCTATCCGGGACCTGATGCCAAACGGCCTGCCCAATGCAACGGGGGCGGGCCACCAAAACTGGGAGGCATTAGCATGCTGGAAGGCACCCGCATCATAGAGGTAGAAGGCCTTGGCCCCGGCCCATTCGCCGCGATGACACTGGCCGATATGGGCGCGGATGTGATCTGCATCCACCGCAAGGGCGGCGGCGTCACCCCCGGCATGCCGGAGCGTTCGGTGCTGGATCGCGGCAAACGCTCGATCGAGCTGGATCTGAAAGATCCCGGCGATATCGAGACCTTCTTGGCGCTGGTGGAAAGTGCCGATGGTCTGATCGAGGGCTTCCGCCCCGGTGTAATGGAAAAGCTCGGCATCGGTCCCGAGGCCTGCCATACGGTGAACCCGGCCCTTGTCTTTGGCCGCATGACCGGCTGGGGGCAGGACAGCGCCCTGTCTCATGCTGCCGGGCATGATCTCAACTACATCTCCCTGTCCGGAGCCCTGTGGTACGGATCCAATCCCGGTGATGCACCGCTGACACCGGCCACGCTGGTTGGCGATATCGGCGGCGGCGCCATGTATCTGGTGGCCGGTATGCTGGCCGGGATCCTGCGCGCCCGCACCAGCGGCGAGGGCTGCGTGGTCGATGCGGCGATCTATGACGGCTCGGCCCATATGATGAACCTCCTGATGAGCATCCGTCAGGCCGGAAACTTTGGCGATGCGCGGGGGCAGAACCTGCTGGACGGCCCGCACTGGAGCCGCACCTACGCCTGCGCAGATGGCGGGTTCATGTCGGTGCAATGCCTTGAGCCGAAATTCTATGCGCAGTTCCTCTCGCTGATGGACCTGTCCGACGACCCAGACTTCCAGCGCCAGTTCGACAAGACGCTCTGGCCCGCGCTGACCGGGCGTCTGGCCGGAATCTTCGCCAGCCAGCCGCGCGATCACTGGGCCGGTATTTTCGAAGGCACCGATGCCTGCGTTGCTCCGGTTCTAAGTCCCCGCGAGGCGCTGACCCACCCGATGAACGCCCGCGGCACCTGGGTCGAGGCGCATGGCGCGCTGCAGGCCGCCCCTGCCCCGCGGTTTTCAGGTGCAGGCGACTGGACGCCACCCGAAAGCCCCGTTCGCGGACAACACGCAAAAGAGATTCTGGCCGAACTGGGCCGTGACAAGGATTGATGCCATGACCGCGCATAGCTCCCCCTGGATGAATGACGAACTCACGATGCTGCAAGACAGCTGCCGCAGCTTCTTCACCGCCGAAATGACCCCGCACGAGGAACGCTGGCAGAAACAGGGCCATATCGACCGGGAGTTCTGGAACAAGGCGGGGGAGTTCGGCCTCCTCTGCGCCTCGGTCCCCGAAGAATACGGCGGCATGGGCGGCGATTTCCGGCACGAGGCGGTGATCACCACCGAACAATTCCGCGCGGCGGGGTTTTCCGGCTTTGGCAACTCGGTCCACAGCCAGATCTGCGCGGGCTATTTCCTTGATTACGGCACCGAGGATCAGAAACAGCGTTGGCTGCCCAAGATGGCCAGCGGAGAGATGGTCTGCGCCATTGCCATGACCGAACCCGGCACCGGATCGGACCTGCAGAACATCAAGACCAACGCCCTGCGCGATGGCAACGACTATGTGCTCAGCGGCTCCAAGACCTTCATCACCAATGGCCAGCAGGCCGATCTGATCATCGTAGTCTGCAAGACGGATACCTCACAGGGTGCCAAGGGGATCTCGCTGCTGGTAGTGGAAACCGAGGGCGCCGAAGGCTTTGCACGGGGTCGCAACCTCGAAAAACTGGGCCTCAAGAGCCAGGACACATCCGAGCTGTTCTTTGACGAGGTGCGCGTGCCGCCCGAGAATCTGCTTGGCGGGGTAGAAGGACAGGGGTTCTACCAGCTGATGAAGGCGCTGCCACAGGAACGCTTGGTGATTGCACTGGGGGCTGCTGCGGTGATCGAAAAGGCGCTGGAAGACACCGTCGCCTATACCTCAGAGCGGCGCGCCTTCGGGCAGGCACTGATCGAGATGCAGAACACCCGCTTCAAGCTGGCCGAGGCCAAGACCATCGCCCATATCGCCCGCGTATTTCTGGATGACTGCATCGCAAAACATCTACGCGGAGAGCTGGATGCCGCCACCGCCTCGATGGCGAAATGGTGGGTGACCCAGATGCAATGCGATGTGGTGGATGAATGCCTGCAGTTGCACGGCGGCTACGGCTACATGCTGGAATACCCGATCGCCAATATGTACGCAGACGCCCGCGTGCAAAAAATCTACGGCGGATCAAACGAGATCATGAAAGAGCTGATCGCCCGCACCCTGACCCAATAGCGTCAGGCGCATCGGTTCAGCCATCCTTCTGGGCGGCGGCCTTCTTCATCCGGGCCAGCAACTCGGCCTTGGTCTCGCGCTTGCTGTAGGGGTTCTTCTCGGTGCCCTTGGCATTGTGCTCGCTATGCCAGGGCGCGTTGCGGCCCAGTTTCGGGCCGCCCTGTTTGCCGTAGTCCATTGTCCACTCACATCCTGTCTGAAAGGCTGCGACGCGCGATCAGCCCTCTCGGACCGTATCGATCATCAGCTGCACATTGTCCGGGTTTGCATCTGGTGTGATGCCGTGGCCCAGGTTGAAAATATGCGGGCCACCGCGCAGGGTTTTGACGATATGACGTGTCTCGTCGATCAAATCCTGCCCGCCGGTCACCATATGGCGCGAAGCTAGGTTGCCCTGCACGCAGCCATCCACCTGCACATGTTCGGCGACCCACTCGGGCGTCACCGAATTGTCCACCGCAACGCAATCCACGCCAGTCGCCTTGGCAAAACCGATATAGCCCTCGCCCGCCTCGCGCGGGAAGCCGATGACTGGAATGCCGGGATGACGCTGTTTCAGCGCCGCGGTGATCTGGCGGCAGGGTTCAAGCGCGTATTTCTGGAAATCCTCGCCTTTGAGCGATCCCGCCCAGCTATCGAAGATCTTGACCACTTCTGCGCCTGCCTCGATCTGCTTCGACAGATAGTCGATGGTTGCCTCGGTGATGCGCGCCAAAAGCGCCTCGAACAGCGCCCGGTTTTCCGCCTTCAGCGCATGGGCCGGTCCCTGATCCGGGGTGCCGCGTCCAGCGATCATATAGGTTGCCACGGTCCAGGGTGCCCCGGCAAAACCAATCAGAGCCGTCTCGCTGGGCAGTTCCCGCTTCAGGATCTTCAGGGTCTCATAGATCGGGTTCAGCGTCTCGTGAATGTCGCTAACCGGGCCCAGCTTGGCAAAATCCGCCTCAGTTGTGATGGTAGACAGGCGCGGTCCCTCGCCAGTCACGAACCACAAATCGGCGCCCAGCGCCTGCGGCACCAACAGGATATCGGCAAACAGGATCGCCGCGTCGAATCCGTAGCGGCGGATCGGCTGCAAGGTGACCTCGGCTGCCAGTTCGGAATTGTAGCACAAGCTTAGGAAATCCCCGGCCTCGGCCCGCGTTGCGCGATACTCCGGCAGGTAGCGACCGGCCTGGCGCATCATCCAGATCGGCGGCACATGTTGTTTTTCGCCTGCCAATGCGCGCAGCAGTTTCTTCTGTTCGGCCATGGGATCCCTCGCTTGTCTCTTGGGTACTGAGGTCTAGCCTGAGCGGCAAATTGTCAAGGGCGGTGAGCCTCATGCTTGTCACGGCATAATGTCGCGAATAAAGGTTCAAACATGACACAGAACCTGCCCTCCCCCGCCTCGCCCCTCAAGATCGGCACCCGTGGATCGCCCCTGGCGCTGGCCCAGGCCCATGAGACGCGCGCGCGCCTCGCCGCCGCCTTTGACCTGCCCCCGGAGGCGTTCGAGATCGTCGTCATCAAAACCACCGGGGACAACCAGGCGCTGATCGCGGCGGACCGCCCGCTCAAGGAGATCGGCAACAAGGGTCTGTTCACCAAGGAAATCGAAGAGGCGATGCTGTCGGGAGAAATCGACATCGCCGTCCATTCGATGAAGGACATGCCGGTGGCGCAACCCACAGGCCTGATCTTGGATTGCTACCTGCCGCGCGAGGACGTGCGCGATGCCTTCGTGTCGCCCAGCCTGTCGTCGATCAAGGAACTGGCGCCGGGGGCAGTCGTGGGCACCTCTTCTCTGCGACGGCGTGCTCAGCTGCTAAACCGTCGCCCCGATTTGCAAGTGGTGGAGTTCCGCGGCAACGTGCAGACCCGGCTGAAAAAGCTGGCGGACGGTGTGGCGGATTGCACCTTCCTAGCCATGGCGGGCCTCAACCGCCTTGGCATGAGCGATGTGCCCGCAACCGGCATCGATACGGACGATATGCTGCCCGCCGTCGCCCAGGGCGCCATCGGGATCGAGCGGCGCGAGGGTGACAGTCGCGCCGCCGAAATGCTGGCCGCGATCCACGACCTTGAAACCGCCCAGCGCCTGGCCTCAGAGCGTGCATTCCTTGCTACCCTTGACGGCTCTTGCGAGACTCCCATCGCCGGCCTTGCGGAACTGGATGGCACCACCCTGCGCCTGCGCGGAGAAGTGCTGCGTCCAGATGGCTCCGAAGCCCTGCAGGATGCGCAGACCTGCGTGATAGAGGACGGCCCGGAACTCGGACGAGAAATGGCTACAAAACTGTTAGAACAAGCCGGGGACGGTTTCTTCGACTGGCGCGGCTAGGCGCGCCTGACGCCACGCCCTTCTTGACCGGACCGCTGCTCCTCTGAACACTTCGGGGCGGGAGAACTGTGATCATGACACCGGGAAAGGCCTATCTCACTTCGGATGAAATCCGCCCCCTTGCCGAGCGGTCAGACCTGATGGGTCTGTGGCTGCTGTTGCACTGCTGGGGTACCATTGTCCTGGCATTGGCACTGTTTGCGATCTGGCCCAACGCGCTGACCCTAGTATTGGCGATCATGGTAATCGGCTCGCGCCAGTTGGGCCTTGCGATCCTGATGCACGAGGCGGCCCACAACGCCCTATTCAAGACCCGCCGCCTGAACGAGATCTTTGGCGACTGGCTTTGCGGGCGCCCTATCCTCGCGGATCTGGGCGCCTATCGGCATTATCACCTGACCCACCACCGCTTTACACAGACCGATAAGGATCCTGATCTGGTGCTCTCGGCCAAGTTCCCCACCTCCCACGCCTCCCTGCGGCGCAAGTTCACCCGTGATCTGACCGGGCAGACCGGGATCAAACAGCTCATGGGTCAGATAGCAATGTCGCTGCAACTGGCCGGGGACGATGATGCGATCGAGGCGGCCAGCTCCGATTTCGCCCAAAGCTTCAAGGCACCACGCCTGTGGGGGGCACTGCCGGTCTTTCTTGGCATCACCCTTCTGTTCAGCCTGATCGGAGACTGGTGGTGGGGGCTCGCCTTCTGGCTACTGCCGTACCTGACCTGGTTCCAATTCGTCCTGCGGGTACGCAACATCGCCGAACATGGTGCAACCGAGCAGTCCGAAAACCCGCTGCAGAACGTGCGCACCACGCGGGCCGGGCCGATTGCGCGCCTGTTCGTCGCGCCCTACTGGGTGAACTACCACTTGGAGCACCACATGGTCATGCATGTGCCATGCTGGCAGCTGAGGCGCATGCACGCGCTTCTTCTTGGCAAGGGCCTTGGAGATCAGATGCGCATTGCGCGCGGATACGGACAGGCCCTCGCCGAAGCAGGCTGGCGCCGCTCCTGAGCGGAGCAGGCGAGCAGACCCCCTGCGATCAGATCCACTTTGCCAGGGGTGGGAGGGACATCAAAACAGCATTGGCGTCGTGCCCGGTTTCAAGCCCGAACTTGGTGCCCCGATCATAGACAAGATTGTATTCGGCATAGAGGCCGCGATGAATCAGCTGCGCCTCCTTGTCCTTGTCATCAAAGGGCTGCACCCGGCGCTTTTCCACCAGGGGCAGATAGGCAGGGAGAAAGGCGCGCCCGATATCCTGCGTCAGAGAAAAATCCGCCTCCCAATCGCCGGTGCATCGGTCGTCCATGAAGATGCCGCCAACCCCGCGCGCGCGTTTGCGGTGTGGAATATAGAAATACTCGTCCGCCCACTCCTTGAGGCGCGGATAGAGATCCGCACCGTGGGGGTCGAGGTGCCGTTTTTGCTGTGCGTGGAAATGCGCGGTGTCCTCGTCATATTCGATGCAAGGGTTGAGGTCCGAGCCGCCGCCGAACCACCAGGCATGGGGTGTCCAGAACATGCGGGTGTTCATATGGACGGCAGGCACATGCGGGTTCTGCATGTGCGCGACCAGAGAAATGCCAGAGGCCCAGAAGCGCGGATCGTCTTTCATGCCGGGAATCCCTTTGCGGGCCGCCATAGCGTTTTGAGCGCGTTCCCCAAGCG
Source organism: Phycobacter azelaicus (assembly GCF_014884385.1). Taxonomy (NCBI): domain Bacteria; kingdom Pseudomonadati; phylum Pseudomonadota; class Alphaproteobacteria; order Rhodobacterales; family Roseobacteraceae; genus Phycobacter; species Phycobacter azelaicus. Next base: position 593,271 of record NZ_WKFH01000003.1, read on the forward strand.
TGCCGTAAACCTCCGAGATATTGACCCCAACCTTTTCAAAGACACGCCCACTGCGCATCACGCTCATCAGCCCGCCACCTGCATCCGATCCGTCGTCTGCCGTGCGTTGGGTTTCGCTGATCTCAAATCGTCCCGGTGCCTGATCCGCGAAAGGACCCGTATCATGGCTGTCCTCAAGCGCCTCAAACGCGGCGACGATGTCGTCGCGCAGGGTCCGGAACCAGGCGGCAGCACGGGCTTTTTGGTCGGTCATGTCAGCAGTCATAAGCAGATCTCATCAAATCAATGGGATTGGGAACAGGTCAGTGAACGGGAGCAGCAACAGAATCCAGCAGGGTACGGCCACCATCGACCGTCAGGATTTGTCCCGTCATAAAACCAGCGGCATCCGAAGCCAGAAACTGCGCCGTTTCGGTCAGCTCCGTAGGTGCTGCGATCCTACCCAGTGGAGTATGGTTTTCGATATCTTGCCGGTAGGCACGATTGTCTTTGAGCGTATCACGCAAAGAGGCGCTCATCACCGATCCAAAAGCGATGGAATTCACCCGGATGCCATGGGGCGCATAGGACACCGACAGGGAGCGCGTCAGCTGATCCAGCGCAGCTGACGCCACCGAATAGGCCATAAGGTCCGGGTGCGTGCGCCGCGCTGCGATGGACGACAGGTTGATGATCGCACCGCGCGGCGTACCGGTTTCGCGGCTCTCACCCTGCTTGATCATCCGCCGGGCAACGTGCTGGGACAGACGCATGTTCGGCAATAGGTTCTCGGTCAGCAGCAGTTCCAGCGAGTCATCCTTTGGATCCAGCGGGTCGCTTGGTACCACCTGACGGGCACCATTGACGAGGATATCGACCTCCTCAAAGGCATCGATCGTCGCAGACAACAGATTTGCGATCGTCAGACGCTCGCGCAGGTCGCCCGCAAAGAACCGGATATTGCTTTCGTCAGCCTGCTCTCCAAGCTCGGCCAGTAGGGCCGCCTCATTGATATCGGCAAACATGACGTTCGCGCCTTCGTCGGCAAACTTTTTGCCAATCGCCAGGCCGATCCCGCTTGAGGCACCGGTCACGATGGCGGTCTTGCCGGAAATCGAGAAGGACATACGGACACTCCAAGCCTGGGGATTAGGTTGCGAAAACTGAACCGGAGACTAGACCGGAGCCGGTCTTTTGGAAACCGGCAATAGAGCCTTGGCGCAGGGCATCATCACCGGAGCCTTTTTGGGCGGCTTGCGTGCAAAACCTTGAACCGGTTGTCACCCTCCACCTCTTCAACCTTGACAAAGCGCTCGGCCAGCGTCGCCTCATAAGGCAAGTGCCGGTTGGCGACCATCCAGAGAGACCCTGATCCGGTTAGCATCGCGGCCGCTGCGGTAATGAAGGCCTGTCCCAGTTCGGGTTCGGCGCTGCGACCGCTGTGAAAGGGCGGGTTCATCACCACGGCATTCATCGTGCCGGGCGCCTTCCAGCCGCGCACATCGGCCCAGTGAAACTGGGCGCGCGGATCATCGACATTGCGGCGCGCGCAGGACAGCGCATCGTGGTTGGCTTCCACCAGATGCAATTCCTCGACCTCCGCATGGGTCAGGATCTGCCGCGACAGATACCCCCAGCCCGCACCGAGATCCGCAACGGAATGTCCGAGTTTGGCGGGGAGCGCCTCGGCCAACAGCCGGGACGCCGGATCTATGCCGTCTGCGGAAAACACCCCCGGCAGGGTCACAAAGCCCTCGACCAAGGTCTCTCCCTCGGGCAGCCAATCGGACAGGAGGTCTTTTTCCCCATCGAACCAGAACACTTTGCCATGGGCCTTGGAGACCGGCGCGGACGGGGATGTCTCCTTGCGCAGCGCCTTGTAGATCGAATCGATCCCGTCGGTCTTTGCGCCATCGACCAGCACAGGTCCATCTGTTACCGCGGCGGCCTGTGCCACATTCATCCGCGCCTGCGCCTTGGCCCGCGGTAGGAACACCAGTGCCGCTGCAAAGCGCATGTCCGCTGGCAGATCCGGGCGGCAGTCGTACCCTTGGGCGGAAAACGCGTCATATTCGGCCCGCATCGGCTGGATCAACAGCAGCCTCTCCTTGGGCAGCGGCGACAGATCGTGATCCACACGCGGGTGAAATACGGCGATACGGCCCTCTGCGGGCAGCGCAAAGCCGCCCGTCTCAAGCGCGAGCGACAGGCGTACGGACATCTGGGGACCTCTTCAGTCTTCTTTTTCCATGGTGCATTGCAGCGGATGCTGATGGCGGCGGGCAAAGTCCATCACCTGCGCCACCTTGGTCTCGGCGATCTCATGGCTGAAGACGCCGACGACGGCCAGACCTTTTTTGTGTACGGTCAGCATGATCTCAAAGGCTTGCGCATGTGTCATGCCAAAGAACCGCTCCAGAACCATCACGACAAATTCCATCGGCGTGTAATCATCGTTCAGCAGCAGCACCTTGTAACGCGGCGGGCGCTGCGTCTTCGGCCGTGTCTTGGTCAGAACCCCAAGATCGGTATCGTCGTCCGAATTGTCCGTCATCATCACTGGCTGAGGCGGCATAGCGTCTGTTTCCGGTCGTGCTTGGATTTGTATCCTGGCATATATAGCGTTTTGAGCGCGCAGGAAAAGAGAGTGTATCGCCACAATGACGGGCAAATTGACAACAATCGGATTTGATGCCGACGATACGCTTTGGCACAATGAGCGGTTCTTTCGCGTCACGCAGGACCGGTTTGCCGAATTGCTGCAGGACCACACCCCCATGAACATGGATGGCGAGACACTAGCTGCACGTCTGCTGGACGCAGAGAAACGCAACCTTGGCCGCTATGGTTATGGCGTCAAGGGCTTTACGCTATCGATGATCGAAACGGCTATCGACGTGACGGATTCGAACGTGCCCGCAAGCGTCATAAAGGAGCTTATCGTTGCTGGTCAAATGATGCTGTCCTACCCGATCGAATTGCTCCCCCACGCACGCGATGCCATCGAAAGCCTTGCGGATCGATATCGTATCATCCTTGTGACTAAAGGCGACCTGCTGGATCAGGAACGCAAACTTGCCCAATCCGGGCTTGGCGACATGTTTGACGGCGTGGAGATCGTCTCGGAGAAAACAGCGACCGTCTACGCAGACATCTTTGAACGCCACGGTCACGGCGCGGCAAAAGGCATGATGGTCGGCAACTCGATGCGGTCAGATGTGGTGCCCATGATCCAAGCCGGTGGCTGGGGAATCTACGTGCCGCACGGAATTGTCTGGGAAGTCGAACATGCAGAACCACCTGAAGATCACGCCCGCTATGCAGAGATTTCCGATTTGGGTGAATTGACAGACCTGATCGCGCAAATCGACTAGAACGGTGTTCGGTCGGCCCTCTCGGCTGCCTGAGTTTGTGTCTGGCGCGCACCATTTCCTAGGTTTTTTGAGCCGCCCGGACCCCAACAGCCCAACCAATTACGACTTTTTTTATCAACCCTTTATTAACACAACACCCATGTTGTGGCAGCGCAGGCAGGACTCACAACATCTCGGGCAAACGCATGCGTATCCCGTTCAGACGAGTGAACCAGCCTGTTTCTTTCAAGGCAATTTCGTGTTAGGTTTTAGAAAAGCAGTAAAACGTCAGCCGGATAACCGGCGACATGAGGCAGAAATGGCAGATATCGAACAGGTCAGGTTTAATCCTGCAACCTTTGTCCTGCGGGCCGTGCACCGTCATGTGACATTGGTATTGGGTTTTCTTTTCTCAATCGCACTTGCTGGTCTTGCTCCACAACAGGTCGCTGCCGCGCCCTATGCGGCGATGGTCATTGATGCGCGCACCGGTGAAGTCCTGCACTCTCGCAATGCAGACACGCAGCTGCATCCGGCGTCTCTCACCAAGATGATGACGCTCTACATCGCATTCGAAGCCGTGCGAAATGGTGAGATCAGTCTGGACACCAAAGTTCGTATCAGCAAGTTTGCCGCGGCAGAGCCTCCCTCGAAGCTTGGTCTGAAATCTGGCCAGCGTATCGCCTTCCGCTACCTAATCCGTGCCGCCGCTGTGAAATCGGCCAACGATGCCGCCACCGCAATCGGTGAAGCGCTTTCGGGATCCGAAGCCGCCTTTGCCCGCCGGATGACCAGAACGGCCAAGGCGCTTGGCATGTCGCGTACCACCTTCAAGAATGCACATGGCCTGACGGAAACCGGACACATGTCGACCGCCCGCGATATGACCACCCTTGGGCGGCATATCCTTTATGACTATCCTGAGTACTACAACTTGTTCTCGCGCACGTCGACCGACGCGGGGGTTCGCACTGTTCCGAACACAAACCGTCGCCTGCTTGCCGCCTACAAGGGTGCCGATGGTATCAAGACCGGCTACACGCGCGCCGCAGGATTCAATCTTGTTGCCTCGGCCAAACGCGGCAATGAGCGCATCATCGCCACCGTCTTTGGTGGCAAGTCCTCGACCTCTCGCAATGCCAAGGTCGCCGAACTTCTGGATCTGGGCTTTCGCCGCGCCCCTTCACGGGCCAAGCTGCGCAAACCGGAGATCCCTGCCTACGTTGGAAATGAAAACATCGTCGCGGCAAATGGTGGTTCACATGGTGTGGCTGGAAAAACCGTCAGGGTCAGCGGTCTCGTGAAAACCAGTCTGCGCCCACCTCTACGTCCCTCCACTGGCGAAGCGGAAACAGTTTTGGTGGCTGAAGCACAAACCGAAAATGGTGTATCAGCCGAAGCTGCTGCGGTTGAGGCCGCCGTGGCTCAAGCAACCGCCACCGCACAAACACCACGCGTGGATCCCGAGGTGCTGGAGGCAAGCGTCGCCGCTGCGATTGCGCAAGCAAAGGTCGTCCCGGCCGCCGCCGCTGCCACCACCGGCCCCTCGGTCGTCAGGACCCTTTTCAAAGGTCTGCGCCCCGTAGCCCGCCCCAGCCGACTGGCACAGGCCGAACCCGCGAAAGAAGCGGAGCCAGTTGTTGTGACCCGCCTTTCTACTTCGGGCGGACGGTATTGGGGGATCAACGTGGGTCGCTACACCAACCGTTATGAGGCAGAGAAGGTTCTGCTGCGCACCGCCTTGTCGGAAATGGAGACTTTGAATGGCTCTCTGCGCAAGGTCGCCAAGTCCAAGCAAGGGTTCGAGGCAAACTTTCTCGGCATGACCAAGGAAACAGCCGAACTGGCCTGCAAGCGCCTGAGCGCACGTAACGTGACCTGCGAAACGCTCGGCCCCGCCTCATAAATGTAACTGTTACCTCCCAAGACGAATGAAGGCCCCAGGTTCGGGGCCTTTGTTGTCTCAGGGGGTTGAAAGGTATCTACGGCTTTGGGTGATCGTCCCATTCATCACTCAGGATACGCCGCGCATCACCTTCGGGGTCGTCATACTGATTTGAGCGCACCGTATAAATGAAGCCCACCAGCGCTGCTCCGCCCAGGATCAGGGAGATCGGGATAAGATAGGACAGGACGCTCATTCGGGAACCTTTCGGATCAGGATTTCAGGCGCAGCGCATTCAGCGATACAGTAATGGACGAGATGGACATCGCAAGCGCCGCGATCAGCGGCGTTGCCAGCCCTGCAACCGCCAGCGGCACGGCAATCACATTGTAAAGCGTTGCAAGACGAAAGTTTTCCCGAATCCTGCGGATCGCTTTGCCCGCCACGGCGCAGGCGTCGGCGATAGGCTCCAGATCCTGACCCAACAGCACGATGTCTGAGGCCACGCGCGCTGCATCCAGGGCCGAGGCCGGAGAGATGGACACATGCGCCGCTGCCAGTGCCGCCGTATCGTTGAGACCATCGCCGACCATCAGCACCTTCTTGCCCTGCTCGGCAAGCATCTGAATGCGCTTCGCCTTGTCCTCGGGCAGAGCTTCGGCAACCCATTTTTCGATGCCAAGCCGCTGCGCCAATGCCTCGACCGCACCAGTGGTATCACCCGAAATCAAAAGTACGTCCTTGCCCGCCTCCTGCAAGGCCCGCACAGCCTCGCCTGCGCCGGGGCGCAGCGCATCAGTGAACACGAAACCTCGCGGACTTCCCTCCCCGGTGTCGAGCCAGGCTGCCGTCTGGCTGCCTTGCTCCGCTCCGACCCAGGCCGCGCGCCCCAGGCGAACCCGTCGCCCCCGGTAGAAACCTTCTGTGCCATAGCCCGGCACCTCGCGCACGTCGGTGACCTTTGCGGGCTCAATCCCCGCTTTGCGCGCCGCGCGCACAAGCGCCTCGGACAGAGGATGCGAAGATAGCGCCGCCAGTGCCAGTGCAATTTCAACGTCACTGCGCGGCATCTCATCAAGGTTCACCAGCTGCGGCGTACCTGCGGTCAACGTCCCTGTCTTGTCGAACACGACCGTATCGACACCTGCCAGCCGTTCCAAAGCGGTGGAATGCTTGATCAGCATCCCTTTCTTGAACAGCCGCCCAGAGGCCGCCGTTGTCACCGCAGGCACCGCAAGGCCCAGTGCGCAAGGGCAAGTGATGATCAGCACCGCAGCCGCGATATTTAGCGCCGTGCGCATGTCAAAAGTGTAGAGATACCAACCGACGAAGGCGAGCGCCGACAGGATGTGAACCCCCGGCGCATAGAGTTTTGCAGCACTGTCGGCCAAAGAAGTATAGCGTGAGCGCCCCGACTCAGCGATAGCCACCAGATCGGCCATCCGGTGCAGCGAGGTTTCCTGCCCCACCGCAGTCGCCCGGATGGTCAGGGGGCCGGTCAGATTCACTTCACCCGCCGACACAGGTGCACCGGGTGCGGCAAAAACCGGCAGTGTCTCACCCGTCAGCAGGGAGCGATCCAGTTCAGAATGCCCCTCTACCACATCGCCGTCGACGGGCATCCGTCCGCCGGGGCGCACCAGGATCAGATCGCCAATTGCCAGATCGGCCACCGGTACTTCGTATTCTTGCCCGTCCAAAAGTCGCGTCGCGCGTGGCACCTCAAGCGCGGCCAATTCCTGCGCTGCTGAGCGCGCGACCGCGCGCGTGCGATAATCCAGATAGCGCCCCGCCAGAAGGAAGAAGGTCAGCGTTAGCGCCGCATCGAAATAGGCATGCTCGCCCGACAGGGACGTCTCCCACAGGGAGGTCACCAGCGCCAGGACGAGTGCCAGCACGATCGGCACGTCCATATTGAGCCGGCCGACCTTGAGCGCGCTCCAGGCGTTCTTGAAGAAGGGCTGCGCCGAAAAGATGATCGCCGGAAAAGTGATTGCTGCCGAGATCCAGTGGAACATGTCCCGTGTCGCGTCCGACGCCCCGGACCAGACTGATATCGAAAGAAGCATCACGTTCATGGAGGCAAAACCGGCAACCGCAAGCCGCATCAGCAGATCTCGGCCTGCCTTGTCGTTCTGTGTTGCTGCAAGAGCCGTCAAATCCAGCTCATGCGCCTCATAGCCCAGCCCCTCCATGACCGGGATCAGATCCGCAGCGCGCAAATCTGGCTCCGCCTCGATCAAGGCCCGTTTCAGCGTCAGGTTCACCCGTGCGGAATGTATCCCCGGATGGGCGTTCAGCGCCCGCTCCACCGCAGAGATGCACCCCTGACAGTGGATCGTCGGCAGTGACAGAGCCAGACGCGCTTCGGTTGGGGCTTCTTCCACCGCTTCGGAGGGCGCCGCAACGCAGCCGGGACATACCGCCATCTGAGGACGCATCTGGGCCGTCATTTCGTCTTACCCTTTGGTCACATGCAGGATCACGCGCTGGGTGAACTCGGTTCCGTTCTTGGCTCGCGCAACCATGCGAATGTTCCAGTTGCCCGGCCCCAAATCGGCTGGCGCCACATAGGCCTGACCGTCAAACTGGAAGTCCGGTTTCTGATCGTCCTTCACATGGGTCGCACGCCCAAGGGTTGCCGAAAGTTTGGCAACCTCTACCGGCTTTCCGTCCCGGTCGGTGATCTCGAGCTTGACCTGACCATCCTGCGCCGAAGCATAAACCGACCATCCCAAAGCTTCTTGTGCGGTGCGCCGGACGTCGAATTCCTGACTGGCCACATAGGAGTTTTTCACTTCGAGCCCCGGAAAGGTCTTAACGGCGTTGAAAGCCAGCGCAAGATTCACACTGATGATAACCGCAAAAGCGCCGACAAAGACCATAAGCGCGTGGCGCCCGGTAAACTCGCGCGTGCGTTTTTCTTCTGTCATGGTTCAGTTTCCCCGTCCGTTGAATGTCGTATCCTTATAGGCCCGCTCGCCGTTGCCGAGATCTTCGACCCAGATGCGGACCGGAGACGATTCAGCCAGAGAAGACGGCGCACCTTTTGGTGTCACAATATACACACGCTGAAGGAAAGCGGTATCCGCAGGCACCTCGACCGAAGAATAGGGTGTGCCTTCCAGCTGCACACGCATCTCAGGCGCGCCCTTGATCGACAGGTTGAACTGACGCGGCTCTCCGTGCTTGTTACGCAACCGCACGTCATAGGTGTTTCTGATCGAGCCATCCGACAGGGTAACGAAAGTCGGATTTCGCACCGGCGCAACGGTCAAATCAATGTCCGAACGGATGAAAAGCGCAAAGACCAGTGCAAAGCCGACCGCAGCCCAAAGCCCGGTGTACATGATCGTGCGCGGGCGCAGAATGTGTTTCCAGACGCTGCGCGGCGGCTGCCCTGCACGCTCGTTCGCCTCGTCCGAGAGGGCCATATAATCAATCAGCCCGCGCGGTTTGCCAATCTTCGCCATCACATCGTCGCATGCATCAATACACAGCGCGCAGGTGATGCATTCGAGCTGCTGACCATCGCGGATGTCGATGCCCATGGGGCAAACATTGACGCAGGCCATACAGTCGATGCAGTCGCCCAGCTGCTCCGCATCAGCCGATTTGCGATGCTTGCCGCGCGGCTCTCCGCGCCATTCGCGGTAGCCAACGGTCAGCGTGTCTTCATCCATCATGGCTGCCTGGATTCGCGGCCAGGGGCAGGCATAGATGCAGATCTGTTCTCGTGCAAACCCACCAAAAAAGAAGGTGGTCAGCGTCAGAACCAGCATGGTCGTATAGGCGATGGGGTGGGCGTTCAGCGTCACCAGATCATGGAGCAGCGTCGGCGCATCGGCAAAGTAGAAAACCCATGCGCCACCCGTGGCAAGACCAATCAGGAACCAGGCCACCCATTTGGTGACCCGCAGCCGGGCTTTGCGAAAATCCATTTTCTTTTGGCGATGCAAGCGGAGGCGCGCATTGCGATCCCCTTCGATCCAGCGCTCCACAAGGATAAACAAGTCGGTCCAGACCGTCTGCGGGCAGGCATAGCCGCACCAGACCCGGCCCAGAGCGGACGTGAACAGAAACAAGCCCAGGCCCGCCATGATCAAAAGGCCCGCAACGAAATAGAATTCGTGGGGCCAAATCTCGATCCAGAAGAAATAAAAACGGCGGTTTGCCAAGTCCAAGAGCACCGCCTGATCGGGCAGCGACGGCCCCCTGTCCCAACGGATCCATGGCGTCAGGTAATAGATGCCAAGCATCACCGCCATCAGATACCATTTGAGATTGCGGAAAGCCCCGGACACGCGCCTTGGAAAAATCGGCTCCCTGGCAACGTAAAGGCTTGGGGCGGGATCGGAATCGCTCACGGACTCACTCCACTGAATTGGGTCTTTGCCTTGCGTTCTCACAGAAGCGAGGTGACGCAGCTTTGACGTGGATCAAAAAGCGCATCGTGCAAACATCTTTAGCCGGGGCATTTCACCGCACATGCGCTGGACGCGCGGTATCGCTCACGCAACTGTGATCATACGGCAATCAAGCACCCCGCTCAGATCACGTCGTCTCTTTTGCTTCGGTGCCGTTTGAGCCACGCCACAAACTTGCGCGCCTGTGGTCGCAAGACGCCTGGACGATGCACGATATGATAGCCGCGTGCGTCTTCCTCGGTGAAAAGCGCCTCAAGCCGTCCTGCTCGTAGATCTTCTTCGACGAATGAACGCACGCTGACCGCAACACCCTGCCCGCCGCGCACGGCCTCCATCAACAGATTGCCGGGCAAACGGATGCGCGGTCCACGCAGCGCATCATCCACGCCGCGTGATGTCAGCCACTTGGCAGCTTCGGTGGTGCCAAGCTCCTCTAGCCAAGGAAAATCCAGCAGATCCTGCGGCGAAGACACCCTGCGCCCGTCAAGAAGGTCCGGCGCCGCCACAACGACCATGGGGGACTGCAGCAAGGGCTGCGCCTCCAAACCGGGCCAATCGCCCGCCCCGTAGCGCAACGCGATATCAATCCCGCCGGGTGTCAGTTCGACCAACTCTCCTGTTGGATCCAGAACCATGTCCACCTCAGGATGCAGCGCGCGAAACTCGGCCAGACGCGGCATCAGCCACTGAGCCGCAAACATTGGGGTACAAGTCACGTGCAGCGGGCGCGCCGCGCCGGATGCAGTCAGGTCCTGAACCGCAGTCTGGATCGCACTGAAGCCGAGCTGCACCCCCCGCGCCAGATGCCGGCCGTCGCCCGTCAGCGTCAGATTGCGACCACTGCGATCGAGAAGAGCAACACCCATGTGCCGCTCGAGGGCCCGCAGCTGCTGGCTGATGGCAGCGTGACTAACATTCAAGGCCTCACCCGCCTTAACCACATTTCCCGTTTCAGCAAAAGCAGAGAAGGCCCTTAGAGAGGCAAGCGGCGGAAGGGAAATCCATTCCATATGTAATTCCAGCTTACAAATTCAGTATTTTCCTGACTCGCATGAAATGAAGTTTGCCGCAACAGTTGCCACATGTTTAAGTTCAGGAGGCACGACGATGCTGACCGATATCTATGCCCGCACAATGATCACCGCGACCCGTCAGAACTGCGTCACTTTACGTGATTTACCCCCACCCAAACCGCTGCCCCGTCCCAAGGGTCGGATCGCGCGCGTCAAAAATTGGCTCGCACGCTTCAAAGGTCTTACGTCAAGGCGTTATCGCTGCGTTGATCCACTCAAGTTATGAAAACAGGCGTCGGCTTTTCAGGAAACGCGCGAACAGATCGAAAAGCCGACGCCTTGTACCCGCCTCGCCAGCACGTCGGCGCGGGCGGGATGCGAGAGCTGCGCAGAAAAGCTGCCACGAGGGAGGGCAGCACTCTTCACAGCCTGTCTCTGTTGCTTTCAAACAAGCATAGTCGCCAGGAGTGCGATTTGATGCGGATCAAGTCGGTCGAAAAAACAGGGTTCTATGACAGGAAAATCGCCCGCCAATTCAAGCTTTACGATTTCTGCGCGAGTTCGTTGGAAGCCGTGCTATCCAAGCCAGATGACACAGGCGTCACACAATCCGCCCTTGGCAGGGCCTTCGATCCTTATTGCCAGCCTGGGGATTCTGTTTGCCTCCCTTTGCTTTGGCGTTTTGCCCTACTTCGCGCGCGGCCTTGCCGACCAGGGCATGCCGCCGCATGTAATCGCCTTTCATCGTTTCACGCTGGCCGCGGTTGTACTTTCCCCCCTGCTGATCCGACACCGCCACAGGGCGCGGGCAATACTCTGGGGTCTTGGAGCAGGCGCTGCGATGGGAGTTGGATGGATCGGCTATGTGGCCGCCCTGCGCAGCGCGCCGGTTGCCCTTGTCGGGGTGCTCTACATGACCTATCCGGTTTTTACCCTGCTGATCGCTTGGATCGTGTTTCGAGTGAAACCCACCCTTCACGCCATTGGTGCAGCTGGCCTGATCATAGTGGCGGCCTTCGTTGCAAGTGGCCCGGCGACGGTAGGGCCACACATCCTTACTGCGCTGCTTCTCTCTCTGGCAGCGCCCCTCGGGTTCGGCCTTGGCATCACCGTGCTTGTCTATCGCTTGACCGGGCTTCCGCCACTGGCTCGTATCGCGGCGGTTTCACTTGGCTCAGTCCTTGGCCTTTTGCCGCTGATAGTCACCGCGCCGCCTTCAATGATTGTGCCGCAGGAGAGTCAGGGATGGGTTCTGCTGCTCGGCATTGCGCTTGGTACCGCCCTTATTCCGCAGCTTGTCTATTCTATATGCGCCCCGATCGCAGGCGCGGCCCAGACGGCTGTCATCGGGAGTATCGAGCTGCCGACCATGTTCGCGGTGGGTCTTATCGCGTTTGGGGAACGGATCAGCCCAGGCCAGATCACAGCCTGCCTTCTAATACTCTTGGCGATCCTGATCAGCAGCCGGGACAGCTTGCACAATACACCACCAAAATAGGGTTTCACCAAAGCGCCGCCAACATGAAAAAAGGGCCGCCTCATGGGCGGCCCTTTCCAATCTCACCTTTATGCGGATGCGCGGTTATTCACCACCACCCAGCTGATGCACATAAGCAGACACGGCCCGGATCTCTGCTTCGCTGAGACGGGTGTTCCACGGCGGCATCACGCCGTAACGCGAGTTCATCACCGTCTCGGTCAGCGCAGCATAGTCACCACCATAAAGCCAGATCGCATCTGCAAGGTTCGGCGCACCCTGGCTGCGGTCTCCGGTTCCGTCATCCATGTGGCAGGACGCGCAGTTGTCTGCAAAGACCACCGAACCAGCCTCAACCTTGGAGGGATCCTGCGCATCACCCGAAAGCGACATCACGAAGTTCACGACCTGATCAATTTCTTCGGTCTCCAGCAACTCATCGCGACCAAAGGCAGGCATCGCGGAGTAGCGCGCATCATCGCTTTCCTCGTTTCGGATACCGTGCGTGATGGTGAAGTGGATGTCCTCCATCGAGCCCCCCCACAGCCAGTCATCGTCCAAGAGGTTGGGATAGCCCTTGGCACCTGCGGCGCCAGATCCGTGACACTGGGCGCACCAGGTCTTGAACACGGCCGAGCCTGCAGACACAGCATAAGAGTTCAGCTCCGCATCGGCCGCGATCTCGGTCAGCTCGGTTTCAACCAGCTTGGCGTTGATCGGCGCATTGGCCTCCTCCACTGCCGCGATCTCATTTGCCACATCGGCGCGTGTGGACCAGCCAAGGACACCAGCAGTTGCGGAGTTGATCATCGGCCATGCGGGATAGGCGATGGTATAGCCAATCCCCCAGATGATGGTCAGGTAGAAGGTCCAGAGCCACCAGCGCGGCATCGGGTTATCGAACTCCTCAATCCCGTCCCACTCATGGCCGGTGGTGTTCGGATCGCTGTCGAACTTCTGCGATTTCTTACTCATGTCCGCGCCTCCTCGGCTTTACCCTTTGCAGGGGCGGGTTTGTCATCGTGACGAAAGGGGATATCGGCCGTGTCGCGGTAGACCCGGCTGCTGCCCGGGCGAAACACCCAGACAACAACCCCAATGAAGAAGGCGAACAGCATCAGCAGCATCCAGCTGTCTGCGAACTGCCGAAGGAAAGTATATTCTTCCATCTCTTCCTCCTGACTTAGCGGCTTGCATCCGGGGTAAAGGTCGAGAAGTCGACCAAAGTCCCCAGCATTTGCAGGTAAGCAATCAAGGCATCCGCTTCGGACACGCCCGGCTGGCCATCAAAGTTGCGTACGTTGATGTCTTCGCCGTAACGTTCCAAAAGGCCATCATAATCGCTATCGGGATCTGCCTGAGCGGCAAAATCCGCTTGCGCAGCCTCGATCATCTCATCGGTGTAAGGCACGCCGAGGATCGCATTGGTGGCCATGATGTCGCCGATGTATCTGCCGTCGATCATGGTCTCCTCAAGGAAGCCATACTTGGGCATTACCGACTCCGGCACCACGGATTGCGGATCGCGCAGGTGGTCCACATGCCACTCGTCCGAATAGCGCCCACCGACACGGGCCAGATCCGGCCCTGTCCGCTTTGAGCCCCACTGGAACGGGCGGTCGTACATGGACTCTGCCGCCAGCGAATAGTGACCATAGCGTTCGACCTCATCCCGCATGGGGCGGATCATCTGGCTGTGGCAGACGTAGCAGCCTTCGCGCAGGTAGACTTCGCGACCGGCCATCTCAAGCGGGGTGTAGGGACGCATGCCTTCCACCTCTTCGATGGTATTTTCCAGCCAGAACAGCGGCGCGATCTGCACCAGACCACCAATCGTCACAACCAGGAAACTGCACACCAGAAGGAGGGTCGCGTTGGTCTCGAGGATTTTATGTTTGTCGAGAATTGCCATTTGTCCGGCCCTCCTTACTCAGCCGGGACCGTGACCGACAGGCTGGCTTCTTTAGCCGGAGCCCGACGGACGGTCATCCATAGGTTATAGCACATGATGACGGCACCAGCGACGTACATGACACCACCCAAACCACGCACCACATACATCGGGAACTTGGCGGCAACGGTGTCGGCAAAGGAGTTCACGAGGAACCCGTTCGCATCAACTTCACGCCACATCAGACCTTCCATGATACCGGTCACCCACATGGACGCGGCGTAAAGAACGATACCAATAGTGGCGAGCCAGAAGTGCCAGGACACCATCTGCAGCGAGTAGAGACGCTCACGCTTCCACAGCACCGGTACGAGGAAGTACAAGGCACCAAAAGTGATCATGCCGTTCCAGCCCAGCGCACCGGAGTGCACGTGACCGATGGTCCAGTCGGTGTAGTGAGACAGGGAATTCACGGCACGGATGGACATCATCGGGCCTTCGAAGGTGGACATGCCGTAAAAGCCGACCGAGATCACCATCATACGGATAACGGGGTCGGTGCGCAGCTTGTCCCAGGCGCCCGAGAGCGTCATCAGACCGTTGATCATGCCACCCCATGAGGGCATCCAAAGAACGATCGAGAACACCATGCCAAGGGTCGAGGCCCAGTCAGGCAGCGCGGTGTAGTGCAGGTGGTGCGGACCAGCCCAGATGTATATGAAGATCAGTGCCCAGAAGTGGATGATCGACAGCTTGTATGAGAAAACCGGACGTTCGGCCTGCTTCGGGATAAAGTAATACATCATGCCAAGGAAACCCGCCGTCAGGAAGAAGCCCACAGCATTGTGGCCATACCACCACTGAACCATGGCATCCTGCACGCCCGGCCAGACGATGACCGACTTGGAACCCCAGATGGACACCGGAATGGTCAGGTTATTGACCACATGCAGCATGGCGACGGTGACGATGAAGGCCAGGTAGAACCAGTTGGCCACATAGATATGCGGCTCTTTCCGCTTGATCAGCGTGCCCAGGAAGACGGCAAGATAAGCGACCCAGACGATGGTCAGCCACAGGTCGACGTACCATTCGGGTTCAGCGTATTCCTTGGACTGGGTCCCGCCCAGCAGGTAGCCGGTCGCTGCAAGAACGATGAACAGCTGATAGCCCCAGAACACGAACCACGCCAGGTTGCCGCCCCAAAGACGTGCCGCCGAGGTGCGCTGCACCACATAGAACGACGTTGCCAGCAGCGCGTTGCCGCCAAAGGCGAAGATCACCGCCGAGGTGTGCAGCGGACGCAGGCGGCCAAAGTTGGCAAAGCCCTGTGCCCAATCAAAGTTCAGGGCCGGGAAAGCCAGCTGGAAGGCAATGAATGTGCCTGCCAGAAAGCCCACAACACCCCAAAAGGCCGTGGCAATGACACCGGCGCGCACGACGCTGTCAAAGTATTCGTGTTCGAGGCTTCCCGCGGCCAGTACTGGCTCATCGGTGCGGCGAAGGGTGTAGAGGAAAAGGCCACCAGCCACGAGCATGACGATGGCCGCATGCACCTGGTAAGCCAGATCCCGCGCGAAATTGATCCCCATCATCGCAAAAAGCGTGACGAGACCAAGCGCTATCAGCTTGAGATAATTAGACATCTTGCGTCCCTTTAACATGTACCGCGCGATTCTTCCGCCACGCGGGACCTTTTTAGACCACGTTCGTGATGCAAAACGCGCTCGGCGAACGCATTGATCTGCATCAAGACAATCACGAAACAACTGTGACACATCAAAAACAGCACGACCAATGAAACGCGCGCGCCCTTTGGTAATTTTGCGCGACTTCCACCATGAGGCGACAATGACCTACAAAACCATATTGACCGTCCTGACAGACAAGAACACAGCTGCCGCGCCGCTGGCACAGGCTGCTGCACTCGCCAATCACCTTTCCGGCCACACAGATGCGCTGTGCCTTGGCGTCGACCGGACCCAAACCGGCTATTACTACGCCGGTGCTAACGCCATGATCATTCAGGAAGCGATGGTGCGCGCGCAGGAAGAAGCTGCAGAGCTGAAGGCCCATGCCGCTGAAGTACTCAAACATCTAGGCGGGCCTTTCTCCACGGACGTAGCAATCGCCCCCATCGCCGATCTCGGTCGTCACGTGGCCCGTCATGCCCGCTTTTCCGATCTGGTGGTCCTTGGAAAACCCTACGGTGAGGGCATTGGTGCCGAGGCCGAGCCGGTGGTCGAAGCGGCTCTGTTTGAAGGGCGCACGCCGGTGCTGGTCGTTCCTGAACAGGCCAAGCCGCTCACCCAGCCCAAGACTGTTCTTGTAGCATGGAACGAAAGCATTGAGGCAATGACCGCTGTCCGCAAGTCGCTGCCATTCCTGACGAAAGCAGAATGCGCGCGTATCGTGGTCATCGACCCGCCACAGCACGGCCCCGAGCGATCAGATCCAGGCGGCATGCTCGCGCAGATGCTAGCGCGCCACGGTGTGACATGCGAGATTGATGTGCTCAGCAAGACCATGCCCCGCGTCTCGGACATTCTGAACCGCCACGCCACCGACGCCGCAGCAGACATGATCGTTATGGGGGCCTACGGCCATTCGCGCTTCCGTGAGGCTATCTTGGGCGGCGCCACCCGCAACATGCTGGAAAAGGCGACCGTCCCCGTCTTCATGGCGCATTGATACTGCGACCAAAATGAAATTAAAGGCGCCTCATATCCCGAGGCGCCTTTTCTTTTACCTGTTGACCTAGCGCGCTTTGCGGATCAGCCCGATCAAGAACAGAAGGATGACCGCTCCAATGGTGGCATGAATGATGGAGGCAAGCGCCCCTCCTCCGACTGCAAAGCCAAGTGCGGGAAAAATCATGCCCGCCAGAAAAGCCCCCACAATGCCAACTATTATGTTGCCAATAATGCCAAAACCGCGCCCCTGCATGATCTTGCCGGACAGCCACCCGGCAAGAGCACCGATGATCAGCATGCCGATCAAGCTTTCGAATTGCATGGCGTTTACTCCTTTGTTTGAAGCAACCTAGCGATCAATGGTCACATCGTCACCAGCTTAGATGTCACCTGCGCACGTAATGCATACCTTGGAAACGGGCCCGCATCGCGCGGGTCTGAGCAGCGACAGCCTTGGTATCATTTCCAGTCAACCCGAGGGCAATCAGCGACGCCAGTTCGGGTGCATCAGCCACAGTCACACCCCGTCGCACCAGTTCGGGCGTGCCAATCCGAAGACCGTTCATATCGCTTGGTACCTGGGCGATGGGCAACCCGATACCACAGGCCAGAAACCCTGCCTGTCGCAAAGTTTTTGACGCGGCCTGCCCGCCCCCGAATGCTGCAGCCTCAAGTGCGAACTGGTGGGACTGAGTGGCACCGCTGCTCCCTTTGAAGACCGGCAGGCCCAGTTTCTCAAGTTCGACTGCCAAGGCCTGTGACAAAGCGATCATCGCGGCGGCGTAGTCGGTTCCATAGTCTATCCAGTCCAACAAGCTCACCGCCAGCGCCGCCGTTTTTGCCACATCAAAGTTCGCGGTCATTCCGGGAAAAGCAATCGTATCAAGGCGTTCTGCGAGCTCCGCATCATTGGTGACGATCAACCCACCTGCAGGGCCACCAAGGCTTTTGTAAGTACTCATAGTCATCAGGTGCGCGCCTTCATGCAGCGGATTGGCCCAGGCGCCCCCGGCGATAATCCCGCATTGATGTGCGGCGTCAAACAGCACCTTTGCGTCCACCTCATCCGCGATGGCACGGATATCCGCCACAGGATGCGGGAACAGATTGAGACTGCCGCCGATTGTAATCAGCTTGGGACGCACCTCTTTCGCAAGCGCGCGAAGGGCAATCAGATCGACGGTATAGCCATCCGCATGCACGGGCGCAGGGTGGGTTTTGAGGCCATATAGACCTGCGCAGCCGGCGTCATGATGAGTGACATGCCCGCCCACGGCCGCAGGCGGCGCAATAATTGCATCTCCGGGCTGCGTTAGCGCCATAAAGCCGTAAAGATTGGCCAGCGCTCCAGAACCAACACGCACCTCCGCATAAGTGGCTTGGAACACTTCGGCCGCCAGCTCGGCTGCGATCACCTCGATTTCCTCGATCGCTTCCAACCCCATTTCGTATTTGTCACCCGGATACCCAAGCGATGGGCGGCTGCCAAGCCCCGAAGACAGTACCGCCTCGGCCTTTGGGTTCATGACATTGGTGGCCGGGTTGAGATTGAAGCACTCCTCGTCATGGATCTGACTGTTGCGTGCGATCAGCGCATCGATGCGCGTGCCAATATCGGCAGGGCGCGCGCCTGCGGTGCGCAAAGCAATGCCCTGAACGCGAGTTTCGCACTCGTCCGGCACCCAAGGGCGGGTCAAAAGGGAGGCGGTCATGGTTTTGGTCCTTTTGTGTATCTTGGTCCGCTTCAGTGAAGCCCAGACCCCGACTTGCAGGCAAACCAGATTTTTGAAAAACTAGGGTTAGAAAAATTAAGCCTGCTCATGCCTGTTGCACCGCCCCGCCCCAAATCTCTTCCGCTTACTGCACTGCGCGCCTTTGAGGCGGCCGCACGCCTCGGTAGCTTTGCCTCAGCAGCCCAGGAGCTTGGCGTTACGGCCGGGGCCATTTCGGCGCAAGTAAAATCCCTTGAAGAAAGCATAGGTTCGCCGCTGTTCCATCGACGCGCCAAGGCGGTCGAACTGACCGCAACAGGAGCCCGCGTCCTACCCGCCTTTTCACAGGCTTTCGATCAACTGGGCGCCGCAGTTCAAAAGCTGCGGGACGAGGCAACGCCGCAAGTGGTCCACATCGCGACTTCGCCTGCGGTTGCACAATACTGGCTTTCTCCACGGCTGCCACGCCTGCGCCGTGATATGCCTCAGGCGAGCATCTCCATCACCGCTCTGGAAACGCCTCCGAACCTCAAACGCACACCTTATGATTTGTGCCTGTTCTTCGACGCTGAGCAAGGAGAGGTGGTCGACACTGATGTCATCTTTCCGGTGTGCAGCCCGGATCTTGCTACGCGGCTGACAAGGCCAGAAAACCTGCAAGACATCCCCTGCCTTTCGGACAGCACGTGGGAAAGCGATTGGGCGCATTGGCTCGCGGCTGCCGGGCTTAAGGAACAGGTTATACCCAGCGGCCCTGTATACTCACTCTACGCGCTGGCCGTCGAGGAAGCCTTGAACGGCGCTGGTGTCCTGATGGGTCATGGAGCGCTGCTGAAGTCGTTTTTGCGCTCCGGACGTCTCGTCGCCCCGTTTGATACTAAGGTGACGCTGCAAAAGCCCCTGCGCCTGTGGCATCTTCCCGGTCGCAGCCCTACAGCGGCAGTCCGCCAGGTAGCCGATTGGCTATCGTCCGGAAAAACGCCGCCAAGCGTAGCCGGTTGACCAGACACACGCGATCTGCGCCGCAATGAGCCTTGAGGTAACGCAGCAGCAGTGTGCACAAAAGCCCCGAAACGTCACCTCAAGTTTCGTCGATGATATGGAGCCTTATCCGATCATGCCACCATCGCTATCGTCACCCGCCTCTTCCATCAGACGCCCCATGTCTGGAACGGTGACGCGGCGCTTGCCTTCCAGCTCAATCACGCCGTCTTTCTTTAAGGCAGACATCTGGCGACTCACCGTTTCCAGCGTCAGCCCAAGATAGTCCGCCATAGCCTCTCGTGTGAGGGGCAAGTCAAAGGACATCGTATTCGTTGCGCCCTTGGGCGTGAGCGAGGCATCCCTGCGGGCAATGATCGACAGAAGGCTCGCGATCTTTTCCCGCGCGGTCTTGCGCCCCAGCACCAGCATCCATTCGCGTGCCGCATCAAGCTCATCGAGCGTCATCTCAAGAAGACGATGCGCGATATGGGGGGTTCTGGCCATCAGCTCCTCAAACGGCCGTTTGCGGAAACAGCACATGACAACCTCGGTGGTGGCCACAACGTTATAGGCCGCGCCATCGCGTCCGGGGCGGCCCACAAAATCACTGGGCAGCAGCAGACCCACCATCTGGGTGCGCCCGTCCTCCATTGTTTGTGTCAGAGTGGCTATGCCTGAAACAACCGAGCCGACGAAGTTCATGACATCACCAGACCAGATAATCGGCTGTCCCGCCTCGTAGGTGCGATAGTATTTGATCGCATCCAGTTCTCCGAGTTCATCGGCGTCGCACCGAGAGCAGACGGCACGGTGGCGGATTGGGCAATCACCGCACTTTACGGGCGAAAATGTGGGGGCGTTCATGGCAAATACCGATTGATCTGGGTCAATGTTTCTGTTCGCGGGT
The DNA here is from genome assembly GCF_014884385.1 of Phycobacter azelaicus. Lineage (NCBI taxonomy): Bacteria > Pseudomonadati > Pseudomonadota > Alphaproteobacteria > Rhodobacterales > Roseobacteraceae > Phycobacter > Phycobacter azelaicus. The sequence goes on from NZ_WKFH01000003.1 coordinate 613,592, forward strand.
AGCCCTAACGTTAATTCGATGGGACAGAAATCACAATTGGCAAGCTACGGTTTGTTCGACGCCAAAGTGCCGCGGTACACCAGTTACCCGACGGTGCAGGATTTTTGCGCAGATGTGGATGCAACTGTCTTTGCTGATTGGCTCATGCGTATTCCCCCCGGCAGTCAGGTTTCCCTCTACGTTCATATCCCATTCTGCCGCAAACTGTGCTGGTTCTGCGCCTGCCGAACTCAAAGCGCGCAATCAGACGAACAGGTGCGTCACTACGTTGAGGCGCTCAAGGCGGAGATGGCGCTCATCAAATCCCGGCTTCCCGAGGGCGTGACACTGTCCCACGTGCACTGGGGCGGCGGCACACCCAACCTTTTGGCCGGGGATATGATTCGCACGCTGGCAAAAGCACAATATGACCTGGCACCACTTGTTCCCGACGGAGATTTCTCCGTTGAGATTGACCCGAACGAATGCAGCGCTGAAAGACTGGATGCGTTGTGCGAAGCCGGGATGACACGTGCCTCCATCGGGGTGCAAGACTTTGATATCGAGATCCAGCAGGCCATAGGTCGTTTTCAAAGCTACGAGGCCACTCACTGCCTGATTGAAATGCTGCGCGGCCGCGGAGTGGACGACATAAGCGCCGATCTTCTTCTTGGCTTGCCGCACCAGACTCCGGAACAATTGACCGAAACGGTACAAAAGCTCCTGTCGTTCTCGCCGAACAGGATCGCCGCATATTTGTATGCTCATATGCCTTCGGTCGCGCGGCGCCAGGCGATGATACCGTCTGAAACCCTCCCTACCCCAGAAGCCCGTCTCGAACTGTTTGAAACCGCAAAACGGCTGTTCCTGTGGGATGGCTACCGCGAGGTTGGCATCGATCACTTTGCCCGCGGCGAAGACAACCTTGTCAGGGCTCAGAGTGAGGGGCGCCTGCGCCGCAGCTTCCAAGGTTACACTGACGACACCAATGATGTGCTGATTGGCATAGGGGCATCGGCCATTTCGCGCTTCCCTCAGGGGTACATTCAGAACGCAACCGGCACCACCGCCCACGCTGAAGCAATTGCCGGGGGCACGTTTTCTTCCTGCCGAGGGCACATCTTTGCAGGAGAGGACCAAGTCCGTGGCCGCCTGATCGAAGCCCTTCTGTGCGATTTTCGAATTCAGCGCGACGACATCCTCGCGCGCTTTGCAGTGTCTGCCAAATGGCTCGAAATGATTTTGGAGAAAACGGCTAGCGCCTTTCCCGGCATGATCGAAGTGACGCAGGACGGGCTGTTCCTTCGGGAGCATGCACGGCCTCTGACACGTGTGATTGCGCGCTCTCTCGATGCTCACGCCTTTGGCACCGCAGGTCAGCCTTCAACCACCTGATTGCCTTTGCTGCGCAGCACGACGGTGCCTCCCACCCTTCGCAGGTGCCTGATATAAAATGCTTCCGTTAGGCTAGAGCACCTGCAGGCCCAAAGCACCTTGCCTTCAGGAACCCGTTTTCAGCGTGTCGCAGCGAGAAGCTGACGGGTGTAGTCTTCGCGCGGAGCTTCGAACAGAGTTCTGGCCTCTCCGGCCTCTACAACGTCACCCTGTTTCATTACGATCATCTTGTGCGACATGGCCCTTACAACGTGCAAATCGTGGGAAATGAACAGATAGGCCAGCCCATAGCGTGCCTGCAGATCCCTGAGCAGATCGACAATCTGAACCTGAACAGTCATATCGAGCGCCGAGGTCGGCTCATCCAGCACCACAAGGCGCGGGCGCAGGACCATGGCGCGGGCAATAGCGATGCGCTGGCGCTGACCGCCTGAAAACTCATGCGGGTAACGGTCCATGGCAGCGGGATCGAGGCCCACCTCTTCCATCACCTCGGCCACCAGATCGCGGGTATCGCGGTGCTGGTCCACCTTGTGGATCGCCAAACCTTCAGAGATGATCTGCGCGCAGGTCATGCGCGGGCTGAGCGAGCCGAAAGGATCCTGAAACACGATCTGCATATCCTTGCGCAGGCGCCGCAGATCACGCGTAGACCATTGCCGCAGATCCTCACCGCGAAACCGCACCTCCCCTTCGGAGGCAATCAGCCGCATGATCGCAAGCGCCAGCGTGGTCTTGCCAGACCCGCTTTCGCCGACAATGCCCAGGGTCTCTCCAGCACGGACCGACAGTGACGTCGGATTGACCGCCTTCACATGGCCCACGGTCCGCTTCAGCAGCCCCTTCTGAATCGGGAACCAGACCTTGAGATTGGATGTGCGGATCAGCTCTTCGGCGCCTTCGGGCACCGGCGCAGGTTGGCCAGAGGGTTCAGCAGCCAGCAGTTTCTGGGTGTAGGGGTGCTGCGGGTTGGCAAAGATTTCCTCTGCCGGGCCGCTCTCGACAATCTCGCCGCCCTTCATCACACAGACCCGGTCGGCAATGCGGCGCACGATGGCAAGATCGTGGGTGATGAACAAAAGGCCCATGCCTTCGCTCTGTTTCAGCTCTGCCAGCAGATCGAGAATCTGCGCCTGAATGGTGACATCCAGCGCCGTTGTCGGCTCGTCCGCGATGAGGATCTCGGGCTTGTTGGCCAGTGCCATGGCAATCATGACCCGCTGGCGCTGTCCGCCAGAAAGCTCATGCGGATATGCGCTGAGCCGCGTTTCCGCATCGCGGATCCCGACCTTAACGAGCAGCTCGAGAATCCGGTCCCGCGCCGCCTGCCCCACCAAGCCCTGATGCAGAGCCAGCGATTCCGACAGCTGCTTTTCGATCGTATGCAGCGGGTTGAGAGAGGTCATCGGCTCTTGGAAAATGAAGCTGATGTCATTGCCCCGCAGGCGCATCAGGTGCTTTTCATCTGCGCCGACCATTTCTTCGCCCTTGTAAAGGACCGAGCCGCTGACAGTGGCGCTATCTCCCAGCAAAGACACGGTGGACAGGGCCGAAACAGACTTCCCCGACCCGGATTCCCCCACCAGCGCCACCGTTTCACCGCGATCCACGGCAAAGGAGACGCCTTTCACGGCCTCTGTCGTCTTGCCGTCCTGTCGGAAGGAGACGCGCAGGCCTTTGACCTCCAGTATCGCAGTCATGAGAAGGTCTTCCTTGGGTCGAAGGCATCGCGGATGCCTTCAAAGATGAAGACCAGAAGCGACAGCATGATGGCAAAGGTAAAAAAGGCGGTGAAAGCAAGCCAGGGCGCCTCAAGGTTCTGTTTTGCCTGCAGCGTCAACTCCCCGAGCGAGGGCGCGGAAGACGGCAGACCAAAGCCAAGAAAGTCGAGCGAAGCCAGCCCGCCGATGGTGCCGGTCACGATAAAGGGCAGCATGGTCAGCGTTGCCACCATCGCGTTGGGGAGCATGTGGCGGAACATGATGGTCATATTGCCCACGCCCAAAGCCTTGGCCGCGCGCACGTATTCCAGGTTGCGCGCCCGCAAAAATTCGGCCCTGACGACACCCACAAGGGCCGTCCAACCAAAGAGGATCATCAGGAACACAAGCAGCCAGAAACTGCGCCCCAGTATCGCGAACATGATGATGATGACGTAAAGCGTCGGCGTCGATGACCAGATCTCGATGAATCGCTGGAACAGAAGGTCGAGCCAACCACCAAAGTAGCCCTGTATCGCACCTGCCGCAATCCCGACGACCGTGGCCGCGCCGGTCACGATCAGGGTAAAGACGATGGACAAACGGAAGCCATGAATGACCCGCGCCAGAACATCGCGTTTGGTGTCGTCGGTGCCAAGAAGGTTCTGCCCGTTGGGTGGCAGGGGCGCTGCGCCGGGCCGGTCCACGGTGGTGTTGTAGGAATAGGGAATGGGGGGCCAGATGGTCCAGCCTTTGTAGAAATCCTCGCCCGCATAAGTACCTGCGTCGATGTCCTCAAGGATGCCTTCGGGATCGTCGAAACAGTCCAGATTGCCGCCAGACTGGATCAGGCATTCCACTTCAGGGTCCCTGTAGACGGCCTCGGTCCTGAAATCACCGCCAAAGGCCGTTTCGGGGTAGAACTTGAAGATCGGCATGAACAACTCGCCGCGATAGCTGACGAGGATCGGCTTGTCGTTGGCGATGAACTCGGCAAAGAGCGACAGCACGAACAGGACAGAGAAGATCCAGAACGACCAATAAGCGCGCGTGTTGCGGCGAAAGTTGTTCCAGCGGCGCTGGTTGAGCGGGGACAATGCCATGGCTCAGCCCTCCCTCTTGTCGAAATCAATGCGCGGATCGACAAGCACGTACATGATGTCGGAAATGATGCCGACGACGAGGCTCATCAGACCAAAGATAAAGAGTGTGCCAAAGATCACCGGGTAATCACGCGCCACTGCCGCCTCGAACCCAAGACGCCCAAGTCCGTCGAGCGAAAAAATCGTCTCGATAATGAGGCTGCCGGAGAAAAACACGCCGATAAAGACCGCCGGAAAGCCCGCGATCACGATCAGCATCGCGTTGCGAAACACGTGACCATAAAGAACGCGGCTTTCGCTCAGCCCCTTGGCGCGGGCGGTCATGACATACTGTTTCTTGATCTCGTCCAGGAAGGAGTTCTTGGTCAGCAATGTCAGCGTCGCGAAGGAGGCGATGGTCGAGGCCACAACCGGCAGGGTGATGTGCCAGAAATAATCGCCGATTTTGCCCAGAAGGCTCAGCTCGTCCCAGTTGTCCGATGTGAGGCCCCGCAGTGGGAAGATCTGCCAGTATGAGCCACCTGCAAAGAGAACCAGCAGCATAATGGCGAACAGAAAGCCCGGAATGGCATAGGCTGCGATGATGACGCCGCTGGTCCAGGTGTCAAAGCGCGAGCCATCGTTCAGCGCCTTGCGGATCCCCAGCGGGATTGAGATGAGATAGGCAATGAGCGTCGACCACAGACCGAGGGAAATCGACACTGGCATCTTTTCAAGCACCAGATCGGTCACCTCAATCTTGCGGAAATAGCTCTCTCCGAAATCGAACCGCAGGTAGTTGCCGATCATCTGGATGAAGCGCTCCAAAGGCGGCTTATCAAGGCCGAATTGAGCGGTGAGTTCTTCTATCAGCTCGGGCGGCAGGCCCTGACGGCCTGCATAGCTGTCGTTGGCACCCAGGGTTTCGGTGGCGCCAGTGTCACCGCCGCCACCGGCAAAGCCTTCAAAGACGTCGCCGCTGCCCTGCATCTGGGCGATGATCTGCTCCACCGGGCCTCCGGGGACGAACTGCACAAGGGCAAAGTTGATCACCATGATCCCGAAAAGGGTCGGGATGATCAGCAGAAACCGCCTGAGGATATAGGCTGCCATGGCCCGCGCCTATCGCAGGGCGCCAGAGGCCTTGAGGTCGGCCTCCTTGTCGCCGTTGACCCACCAGATGTCCAGCCAGCCAGAGGAGAAAGGCGGCAGATTCTCGGGGTATTCATACATCCGCCAATAGGCGAGCCAGCTTACGTCCAGATACCACGTCGGCACCATGAAACGCTTGGCCCGCAGCACACGATCAAGGGCGCGGGTATTGGCGTATAAGTCTTCCTGCGTGGTGGCCTTCACGATATTGCCGATCAGCGCGTCCACTGCGGGGTCCGCAAGGCCCGCCGGGTTGAAGACGGAATATTGATGCGCCTCGGATCCGAACTGCTGATAAAGACCAGTCGAAGGCTCCAGAGATTTCGGATAGGCGAAAGAGACCATATCAAAGTCTTTTTCGCGGCGGCGGCTGGTGTACTGGGCAAAATCCACACGGTTCAAAACCGCCTCGATTCCCATGGTCTGCAGATTGGTGATAAAGGGCTGAACGATCCGCTCCAGCACCGGGCTGTCGAGCAGGAATTCGATCTTGAGCACCTCGCCTGCGGCATTGCGGCGGATACCGTCATTGCCGACGATCCATCCGGCCTCATCCAGCAGCTTCATGGCGCGGCGCAGGTTGCGCCGGTCCGAGGGGCGTTCGGGCTTGGAGCTATGTGCCATCACCGCTGGTTCGGTCAGAATCGACGGATCAATCTGATCGCCAAGCGCTTCGAGAACTTCTTTTTCCAGGCCTGTTGGCAGATCCTTGGCTTCCAGCGCGGTATCCTGCCAGAAAGAAGAGCGATGCCGGAACAGCCCGTATTGCAGGCTCTCGTTGGTCCATTCGAAATTATAGGCCAGTTGCACCGCCTCGCGCACCCGAATGTCCTGAAACACCGGGCGCAAAAGGTTCATCACGAAGCCGTTGGCGGCGGGCACATTCCCATCTGGGATCTCGTCCTTGATCACGTCGCCGCGCGAAACCGCATCGAATTCATAAGCCGTCGCCCAGTTCTTGGAGTTATTCTCGGTCCGCAGGGTGTAGACACCAGCCTTGAACCCTTCCATCGCCGCAATCGCATCGCCGAAATATTCGATACGCAGGCGATCATAATTGTGACGACCCTTGTTCACATTCAGATGCCAGCCCCAATAGTCTGGATTACGCTGGTACACGATCCGCTGATTCACATTGAAGCTATCCAGAACGTAGGGGCCCGAGCCGATGCCGGGATCAAGACGCGGCTCATCCAGACGGCGGTTTTCAGGATCGGCGTCGAACCAGGCTTTTGAGAAAACCGGCGTACCACCAACCTGAGTGATCATAGCGCGACGAGGAAAATCCGGGGAGAAATAGAACTTCACCCGATGCGAATCGAGCGCTTCTGCCTTGGGGATACGTTTACGCACCGCCTCGGCATAGGACTGCAGGCCCTGATCCAAGAGGATGTTGTGGGAAAAGACCACATCCTCGGCCGTGACTGGCGTGCCGTCGGAAAACCGCGCCTCGGGGCGCAAATTGAAGATCACCCAGTCCTGACTCTCCGGATACTCAAGGCTTTCTGCGATCAACCCGTAATAGGAGCCCGGCTCATCGTAGGATTCGACCAGCAGGCTTTCCAGATGATAGGAGGCCAGCGCCCCGGCCCGTCCTTTGCGCGTAAATGGGTTCATGCTGTCAAAGGTGCCAACGGCTGAAATCGACATCTCGCCGCCCTTGGGGGCATCGGGGTTGACGTAGTCGAAATGCTCAAAGCCCTCGGGGTACTTCAACTCGCCGAACTCGGCAAAGCCGTGGCTCTTGATGATTACCTCGTCTGCGCGAGCCTGAATGCTGAACCCGAGGAGCAGCAGAATCACACTCAGGAAAAATGCGCCATGCAGCATCCATGCTTTGCTTTGCTGGCCGACCGTGAAGACTTTTGCTTCCGTTTTGACCGCGATCTGGCGTGATCTCATCTGCCTTAACCTCCGCTGTCCGGTGTTCAAGCGTTCCGGATTTTTCCCATATTTCAAGCTAATGGCAGGCGGGCGCAACATTCAAGTTGTGATGCGGTCACAGTCGTTTGAGATTGGAGCGATTTCACGCCGGTTTAGCCATACTGGCCGCTACCGTCACCGTAAAAAGAAAAGGCCGCTGAGGATCAGCGGCCTTTGAATAGCGTTCCTGAGAAACCTCAGATCAATCGTCCAGGCTATCCAGATAAGCGATGAGATTTACGCGGTCTTCGATCTTTCTCAGGCCCGAGAAAGACATTGTGGTGCCGGGCACATAGGCCGAGGGGCGCTCAAGGAAGGCGTCCAGGTTTTCTGGGGTCCAGTCGCCCGACATGGCCGCAAGAGCACCAGAGTAACCGAAGCCATCAGCGGCGGCCTTGGGCCGACCAACAACGCCATAAAGGTACGGGCCAGTTGCATTTTCACCGGCTTCAAGTTTATGGCACGCGGCGCATTTCTTGTAGACTCTGGCACCTTTGCCAACGTCTGCGGAGGCCATCAGCTCATCGAAGCTGACTTCTTCCATCTCTTCTGCCGCGCCACCTGCCTCTTCCACTTCAATCACATAGGAGGCCTGGCCGTGGCTCTCCACGTGGTACAGTTCCTCTGCGGCCCATTTGCCCAGAAGGAACACGAGGAACGCGCCGCAAAACCCTGCGGTCGCTTTGGTAAGGGTCATCGTGTCAAACATGATCGCGAGTCCATTTCAGCTGTCTGGAGGCGTGTCTAAGGCTTCCCCTCTCAAGTAGCAAGGTGTAGACAGCGCGACGAAACGCCCGAGTATCCAAGATTTGCAGGAAAGTCGCACTTATGTCCGGAAAAATTGCCATTCAGGGGGAACTGGGCTCTTACAGCCACGAGGCCTGCCGCAACGCGCGACACAGTATGGAAGTGCTGCCCTGCCGCAACTTTGAGGATGCGATTGAAGCCGTAAGAAGCGGCGAGGCCGACGAGGCTATGCTGCCCGTGGAAAACTCGACCTATGGCCGTGTGGCCGACATTCACCGCCTTTTGCCGCACAGCGGCCTGCATATTGTCGAAGAGGCCTTCGTGCGGGTGCACATCAATCTTCTAGGCGTGCCCGGCGCCCGGCTGGAGGATATCCGCGAGGCTAAATCGCATCTGGTGCTTCTACCGCAATGCGGAGAATTCCTGCGCAAACATGACATTCTTGGGCGCGTCAGCCCAGACAATGCCCGCGCCGCCCGTGATGTCGCCGAGGCCGGAGACAAACACGTGGCCGCACTGGCAAGTGAGCTGGCAGGGGAGATTTACGGTCTCGATGTGATCGCCCGTCATATCGAAGACAACGGAGACAATACGACCCGCTTCCTGATCATGTCGCGCGAACCGGACTATAGCCGCCGCGGGGCACATGGGATGATCACCAGTTTCGTCTTTCAGGTGCGCAACATTCCGGCCGCGCTTTACAAGGCGATGGGCGGTTTTGCGACCAATGGCATCAACATGACAAAACTGGAAAGCTACATGGTGGACGGCTCCTTCACCGCAACCCAATTCTATGCCGATATCGAAGGCCATCCCGAGGATCCAAACGTAAAATTGGCCATGGACGAGCTGGCCTATTTCACGACAAACATTGAAATCCTGGGTGTCTACCCGGCAGACAATGGCCGGTATTGAACCGAGACGTCATACGCCTGGAGGTGCGGCCTGTCAGTCGCGTAAGCATAATAAATTGCAGGGGATTGGGGGATACGGTGAGAGGTTGGACATCGACCCAAGCGGGGCTCGTTGTGGCTGCTTCCTTCCGGACCTGACCAGGTTGGCGAGGCGCTTGCCCGCGCCAACCTCTCGAATCCCGATATAGGCGGCTGTCGCGGCAATGACAAGGGCAGTGCGCTCCTGTGAATCGCACGATGAGCCCCTGCGGACCGCAGAGCACCTGCAGCCGAACGCGCCTGCAGCGGCGTTCCTGCTACAGGGACAAGACCAGCTTCAAAAAACCCGTGGAGGTGATCCCGTCACGGCGGGCGCACCCATCTGGAAGCTCATCAAGGTAATCGACCGCATCGGGGCTGGTATAGGTCGCCACCTTGGCGCCCTGAAGGCCAGAAAACCGCCATGGATAATCCAGCTCCATCAACGGATCCTCGGGAAGGCGTCCGGCAACATAATCCCGTATCACGTCACGTATGCGGATTGTCGGCAACGGAACGCTCGCCGCTTCCTTGACCATCTGGAAGTTGCCTCCGCCACTCACACGGTAGCTGTTGGCCACCACCGCGAATTGCTGCGTGGGTGATATAGGGCGCCCACCGACCGTAACGTTGCGAATGCGACTTGCGGACGGCATGACCCTTTGGCCCGAAATTGAAAACCTCGGGGGCTGCGACAGGTCGATTTCATAATTCAACCCGAACAGGACGTCGAAATTGTGTCCGGCTCTTTCCGGATCAACCAGATCGCATTCCGTAGAATTGGAGGCAATTTGGTTAAAAACGCCCGCCGACATTTCAAGCCAATCCAGAACCTGTGCACCAGTGGCAACCACCAGCCGCAACTCATTCGGGAAGATATGCAAATCTGCCACATTGCGCATGCAAAGCGGCCCGCTCTGGATGTCGGTATAGTGGCTCGGCCCGGATCGCCCACCGAATTTCCCCGGCGCGGCGGCTGACAACAAGGGCAACGCCCCGGCGGCAGTTTCATGCAACAGCGGCCTCACAGCGGCGGCCTGTGCCGCAGCCGCGAGCTTGAGACCAAGATCCTGACTGAACAAAGTGAAGAAGGAATGCAAAGGGACTTCGCTGTGGCCCACGGGCTGACGCATTCGCGCGCGCGTTGCTTCGTGCGCGGTTTCCAGAATCCCGACCAGTTCAGGGGCTTCCTCGACAAGCGAGACGAGTGTTCCGTCCTGCCGCCGCTCACAGATCGGATGCAGACGCGCGACGCCGTCCGTTACCTGCCAGCCCTTTGCCCCAAAAACCACGTTCAGATCGATCTCACCCAGATGTGAGCCGTGTGCACCCGCCATCACAACCGGCTTGTCGAATGGATGTTCGCCATGTGGCAAAGTCTTGTGGGTATGCCCCCCGATCACCGCGTCGATCTCATCGATCTCAACAATCGGCACCAAAGCGTTTTCCATGCCCGGAACAGTGTCGCGTGCACCGACACCCGTATGAGCCAGCGCAACGACAATATCGCAGCCACCCGCACGCAACTCCAAAGCCTTGTCCCGCGCGGTCTGAACCATGTCGGCCACGGTCACCTGCCCTTTGAGGAGATGTGCGTCCCAAGTGACAGTCTGCGGAGGCAGCACAGACAAAACACCCACCCGCAAAGGCGGAACACCCTCACAGGCCTTCATGTCGCGTTCCAGAATTACACTACTGACAAAAGGCAGCTTGCGCCCCGGCTCGACCGACAACATGTTCGAGCACACAACTGGACAAGGGGCCTGCTCAAGGACCGTCTCCAGCGTTTCAAGACCAAAGTTGAAGTCGTGATTGCCAAGGCCGATTGCATCATATCCCAGCGCTTCGAAGGCCTGCATGACAGGGTGCGGCACCCTCGGCGTGTCAAACGATGTCTCGCCGATCGGTGCGCCCTGAAATGAATCCCCGTTGTCCAGTAACAGTGTAACCCCGCCGACCTCTGCCACTTGCGCCCGGGCTTCGGCAATCAGGGATGCAGTGCGACACAGCCCGACGCTGGGGTCCGAACGGTCCGCGTAGTAGTCATGGCTTCGCAGGTTGCTGTGAAGATCGGTCGTCGCCAGCAGGCGCAGCACCCCATTTCGCTGCGCCGGGAGTCGTTCCGTTTCAGTCATATGTCTTCACCTGCAACTTGCACGGCCTGCTCCGTTCATCCCCTGGTCGTGCCCCGAGCCGGTCACGTTTACCCTGTTGAATCAGCCTTTCACCGATTTGCAAAGTCACCATTTATGAGGATGTTAACGATTGTGGCGCAGATGACGAAAATTAGGCCGGTATTCCGCCAGTTTCCAGCGTCTAACCGGTCAGCTACCGACAAATCTCCGTCTATTACCGCAAAACTATCGGGACGCACCCGCCCTGACAGTCTGGTCATTGCCCGCGTTTACAGCCATCAATGGCCGCAGCGGGGCCAAGTGGCGGCTTTGGAGACGGGCAGAATAAGGAAACTGACATGAAACGCGCCGAAGAGGTTACCTTTGGGGGTGGAGGCCTGGACCGTTGCGCACATCTGCGATCGGATGTTGCAGCAATGGAAGCCGCCTGGAGTGCCAAGGAGACAAAGGTTCTTTTGGTGTGGCGCGGCAAGCCCCTGTGTCAGCGTGATGGCGAGACGAAAGCGGCCTCAAGCCTCGCCTGGACCTCATCCCACCATCCGGTCCTGGCAGGCTATGCAGGAACCCGGCTATTTCTCGGGCAAATGCACGATGAGGCCGCCGTTTTCGCCTGTGACATCAGCAGTTGGCAACCCGACGCCCTTGATGAGATGGCGCTGGCCAGTTTTGCGGACATCAGCGAACAACAGCACCCCGACCTGCCTGATGGCCAGGTTTTCGCCGAGTTGCGACGGGTGATGACGCGCCTTGCCCCGAAAGAGGCGGAAATGGCAGCAACGTCCAGGGCGCTGTTGTCATGGCATGACTCCCATCAATTCTGCGCCCGTTGCGGACACCCCAGCGACATCACCCAAGGTGGCTGGCAACGCACCTGCCCGAAATGCAAGGCCGGGCACTTTCCACGCACTGATCCTGTCGTGATCATGCTCATAACCCAAGGAGATGCGGTGTTGATGGGCCGCTCGCCGGGGTGGCCTGAAGGGATGTACTCCCTGCTCGCCGGCTTCGTCGAACCTGGCGAAACGCTGGAGGCCGCGGTTCGGCGGGAGGTTTTTGAGGAGGTCGGGATCAAAGTCGGTGACGTATCGTATCTGTCCAGCCAACCTTGGCCATTCCCCATGTCCTTGATGTTTGGCTGCAAAGGCACTGCGCTGACGCGCGATATCAAGGTTGATCCGGTCGAAATCGAAGATGCCATGTGGGTCAGTCGTCAAGAGATGATGACGGCCTTCGCCGGAGACCATCCCGTATTGAAGCCGGCTCGAAAAGGCGCAATTGCACATTTTCTTTTGCAGAACTGGCTCGCAGACACTCTAGACTAACGGGGCTTTCCAAAGCATTCTCGAACCTAACGGACAACGGGACCAACAGACCCCCGGCAAAAGGCAGCAAAGCTATGGACTTCAACAGCAAACACGACATTGAGGCTCCGATCGCGGAGGTGTTCGAAGCTCTTTGCGACTTTGAAAGCTTTGAAAGATCAGCCTTTCGTCGCGGCGTAGAAGTGCAGCGCCTGGGGGATATCGACGCGCCCGGGAAAGGGTTGGCCTGGGACGCCAAGTTCACTTTCAGAGGCAAAGCTCGGGAACTTCGCATTACGCTCTCCTCATACGAACCCGTCACGCGTCTTGTCTTGAACGGGGAAAGCAACGCCTTGAAGGGTCAAACCGAGATCGACCTGGTGGCACTGTCTCCCAACCGCACCCGGCTGAGCGTCGCTCTCAGCGTTTCAGCCAAGACCCTTTCCGGCAGGCTGTTGATGCAATCCTTCAAACTTGCCCGCGGCAGCATGGAACGAAAGTTCAACGCCCGCATCGCTGACTTTGCCAGCATGACCGAAGAAAAGCTCACCCGACAGGTGTGATGGTTCCGCCGTGGTCCCGTCGGCTTGTTGGTCTGTGACCCCGTAAAGCAAGCATAGCCGACGCAAGGTCCTCGACGTTGTGCGCCTTTTCATCCGGCGGACAGTCGCGAGTACTCAAATATCTGAATTAACGAGCCGGCAGAACGGCAGATACCAACAAAGCCGATGTTTACCCGCGCCTCAAAAGGGTCTCGAAATAAAAAGGGAACGTGGTGTGGTCGGGGCGCGTCGGCGGCCTGATCAATTCCACGACTGCCCCCGCAACTGTAGGTGGAGAGCGACTTCGGACGATTCACTGGTCAAAGCACATGCCGTGACCGGGAAGGACCGATAAAACGACAACCCTCGTGTCAAGAGACCTACCATCAAAGAACTCGAAACCGAGCTGGACGTCCGCAGCGGGTGAGAGGACAGGCCCAAGGCCGCGTCGATCCGGCGCAGACTGCCCGCCATGCCCTCTCCCGGTCAACCGTCCTGCCGCAAGGGCGGAGGGTGCAATGATCTGGACAGCACATCCACACGAGCTTGCCTCTACCATACGCCAGCACAGCGGCGAGGCCTGCCCCGCACCAAGGCGGATGCTGAATTGCCTGTCCCAAGCAGTGCACTCTGCCGGTGCGGCATCCCAAAAAAATTTCGAAGTGGCCGACGATAGCATCCTCGATGGATGATATCTTCAGTGCCCTGCCCGCTTATTCGCACCTCACGACCAGATCCGCTTGTTTTGCGATGTCCGGCCGGGGACAGATCGCATGGACCTCAATCGCGTTGCCGATGCCATTCTGGGCCCGTCGGAACATGCCAACCTGTGGCAGCTTCCCAGCCACTTGCCTTGCGCGATCAGACAAGCCCTTCCGCTGAACGCCCCCAAATCCACAGAAACATGATCGTCGGCCCTACAGCGTTCGGGGTTTAGGGCACAACAACGATGTCGGCGCTTCAGCAGGCCCAGCCATCAGCAAATCCTGGCGCCCGCAGCGCGCCTTGGGCGCTGCCCGGCCGAGCGCAAGGCCGCCCCGTTTTCGGGGCAAGGACGGGCAGACCGCTGCCTTTCAAGTCATCGTTTTGCTCGCGGACCCAGATCTGTGGGCTGCCCTGCGCGCGCCCAGGCGAGCTGCTCTTCGGTCTCGACCGCGCAGGGCCGTGCCATACGCAATCTGCTCAAAGCCCCTTCTGCTGTCTCGCCGCATTCGATCATAAGACGCAGCGCGGCCATTCCCGAGCGCCCACACCCCCCGCGGCAATGAAACAAGACGCGTCCGCCCCCCTCCAAAGCATGCCGTGCCACAGCACTGACATCGGGCCATTCGGCGTTCACCTCGGCCTTCGGCACTGCAAAGTCCTCAACCGGCAAATGCGCCCAGCGGCTCCCGATGCTTTGAAAATCAACGCCAATCGAGGCCGCCCCGATGGCCACATGCTCGGCCTCGGTCGTCATTGATATCACAAGCCCCGGTTGCCAGTCGTGGATCAGCTCCATATCCCCCTTGTAGTCGCCGGACGCACCCGGCAAGGGGCAGATTGCCAGAATGCCGTTTGCTACCGAAACAGCAAATATCGTGAACGGCTGGTTGGCTTGATCTGTCGACGGGCTGGATTGCTGCTCCTCCATGCCACCCTCCACCATACAAAAAAACTGTGCCACCTCGCGCCGCAACGGGTCAACAGCGGTGGACGAACTCCTCTTGCTTCCCTACCCTGTAGCCTGCCCCGAAACGGCCTGGCCGCAAGCAGCAAGAGACAGCATGAGCGACACTCCCACCCTCGATCCCGCAACCGGATCTGGCACGGTCCCGACTGACAGCCCAGCAGATGCCAATCAGGGGCAGTACCAAGTTCTCGCCCGAAAGTACCGCCCCGAGACCTTTGCAGATCTCGTCGGTCAGGACGCCATGGTGCGCACGCTGAAGAACGCCTTTGCGGCCAATCGCATCGCACAGGCCTTTATCATGACGGGGATCCGGGGCACCGGGAAAACCACGACGGCACGGATCATCGCCAAGGGCATGAACTGCATCGGAGCCGACGGCACTGGAGGCCCCACAACCGAGCCCTGCGGTGTTTGCGAACACTGCAAGGCGATCATGGAGGGGCGCCATGTGGACGTGATGGAGATGGACGCCGCCAGCCGCACCGGCGTCGGTGACATCCGCGAGATCATCGATTCGGTCCAGTACCGCGCCGCCTCGGCTCGCTACAAGATCTACATCATCGACGAAGTTCACATGCTGTCGACCAGCGCTTTCAACGCGCTTCTGAAAACACTTGAGGAACCCCCGGCGCATGTGAAGTTCATCTTCGCCACCACCGAGATCCGCAAGGTGCCGGTAACGGTGCTGTCGCGCTGCCAGCGCTTTGATCTGCGCCGCATTGAGCCTGAGGTGATGATCGCGCTCCTGCGCAAGATCGCCACCTCCGAAGGCGCCGAAATTGCCGAGGACGCGCTGGCGCTGATCACCCGCGCCGCCGAAGGCTCGGCCCGCGATGCGACCTCGCTGCTGGATCAGGCAATCTCCCATGGCGCGGGAGAGACCACCGCCGATCAGGTCCGCGCCATGCTGGGTCTTGCCGACCGGGGGCGGGTCTTGGACCTGATGGACATGATCCTGCGCGGCGATGCGGCTGCGGCACTCACCGAACTCAGCGGGCAATATGCTGAAGGCGCAGATCCCCTCGCCGTGCTGCGCGATCTGGCAGAGATCACCCATTGGGTCTCGGTCGTGAAAATCACGCCCGATGCCGCGGAAGATCCGACCATCAGCCCCGATGAGCGCGCCCGTGGGCAGCAGATGGCCGAGGCCCTGCCGATGCGCGTTCTGACCCGCATGTGGCAGATGCTATTGAAAGCGCTCGAAGAGGTCGCCGCCGCACCCAATGCAATGATGGCCGCAGAAATGGCAGTCATCCGCCTCACCCATGTGGCCGACCTGCCCAGCCCCGAAGAGCTGATCCGCAAGCTGCAAGACATGCCGCCCCCGCCCCCCGGTGGAGGTGGAGGGATGCCCATGCACAGCATGGGCGCGCCTGCGGCGAGCGGGGGAGGCGGGGCCTCGGCCCCGCCGCAAGGCGCACCGTCTGGAGGCCCCTCCGGCGGCATGACCATGTCGCATGGCCAGGGGCAGGTCGCCGCGCTGGCTCCCGCCGCGCAAAGCGCCCTCACCCGCTATCCAAGCTTCGAACACGTGGTGGAACTGATCCGCACCAACCGCGACGTGAAATTGCTGGTCGAGGTGGAAACCGGCGTGCGCCTGGTCTCCTACCAGCCGGGCCGGATCGAGTTCACACCACACGCCAATGCCCCTCATGATCTCGCGGCCCGCCTCGGCACCGCCCTGCAGAACTGGACCGGCAACCGCTGGGTCGTGACCATCGCCCCCGATGGCGAAGCCCCGACCATTGCCGAGGTGCGCGATGCCGCCGAAAACGCCCTGCGCGAAAAGGCCTCAGAACACCCGATGGTGCAGGCGGTATTGGACAGCTTCCCCAAGGCCAAGATCACCCGCATCCGCACTGCCGAGGAACTGGCTGCCGAGGTGCAGGCGGAGGCCCTGCCCGAGGTGGAGGACGAATGGGATCCGTTCGAAGAAGAATAGGATCCGTTCTCATCGGCGTTTCTGCATTTTGCCCGGCGAGTGCTTGGGCAGAGGTTTGCGACAAAGAACGTCCCTCCTGGGATCCCGCATCTGGGCCTGCCACGGCTCTGGACGAGTTGATAGGTCTGTCCACACTACCGATCACCATCGCCCTCTTCGCTCTGGCGATTTTTGCCCTGATATCGCGATCGCGCTTCCTGAAGGCCTTGAGCGGATTTTTGTGGGGCGGCCTGGCGTTGATCGTTTCGTTGGACGCCTATGGCCCCATTGTTGACGATGTGCGGTATTACGCCATCAAAGAAGGCTGCATCGGCCCGCCGCACTTGTTCATTGCGCTCGCAATTGCGATATGTGCCGTGATGACTTACGGCGCGCTGCGCCCCCGCACTTAGGAGAACACAGATGCTCAAAGGCCTCGGCGGTCTTGGCGATATGGCCAAGATGATGAAATCGGCTCAGGAACTGCAAACCAAAATGGCGCAGATGCAGGAAGACCTGCACAATGTCATGGTCACCGGCGAAGCGGGCGCGGGCCTCGTGAAAGCCACCGCCTCGGCCAAGGGTGACCTCAAGGCGCTGGATATCGACCCGTCGATCTTCAATGGCGATGACAAGGAAATGGTCGAAGATCTGATCCTCGCTGCCATCAAGGACGCCCAGTCCAAGGCGGCTGAAAAGGCGCAGGAAGAGATGACCAAGCTGACCGAAAGCATGGGCCTGCCCAAGGACATCAAGCTGCCGTTCTGAGGGTCGCTTCCTGGGACAAAGGCAAGGCGGCTTCGGCCGCCTTTTCCATGCCTGCCTTCCACCAGCAGACAAAAGCCGAACATCCACCGCCCCTCCCCTTGCCTTTTCCCCGCGCGATGCGCCTATATGGGCTGAAACCGCGAAGGCCGCACCCGAATGCAAGACCGCTCCACCAGCGATATCGAAAACCTGATCGACCTGATGGCGAAACTGCCCGGCATGGGGCCACGCTCGGCCCGCCGCGCGGTGCTGCATCTGGTGCGCAAGCGGGGCCTCTTGCTGACGCCCCTGTCGGACGCGATGAGCCGCGTTGCCACCACCGCCCGCGAATGCCTGAACTGCGGCAATGTCGGCACCAAGGACATCTGCGACATCTGCGAGGATGAGACCCGCGCCAACGGAGAGCTCTGCGTCGTCGAAAGCGTCTCTGACCTTTGGGCGATGGAGCGAGCGGGCGTCTTCAAGGGCCGTTACCACGTCCTTGGCGGCACGCTTTCAGCGCTAGACGCCATAGGCCCCGAGGACCTGCGCATTCCGCGCCTTGTGGATCGTGTCGGCAGCGAGTCCGTCAGCGAGGTGATCCTAGCCCTGAACGCCACCATCGACGGGCAGACCACCGCCCATTACATCGCCGATCAGCTGAATGGCCAGGTCAGGCTCACATCGCTGGCGCAGGGCGTGCCCATTGGCGGAGAGCTGGATTACCTTGACGATGGCACCATCAGCGCCGCCCTGAAGGCCCGCAAGGAGCTATCGTAAAGGCAAACCCCATGCCCAAGGCCCTGACACGCCCTGTCCTGATTGCCGCGACCCTCTATTTCGCAGGCGTCTTCGCCTGTGGCTTTGTCCTTGGCACCATCCGGATCCTTATCCTGCTACCGCGCATGGAAGAGATCTGGGCGCTGCTGCTGGAACTGCCAGTGATCCTGACGCTCAGCTGGCTGATCGCAGGGCGGATCACCAAGGCACGCCCCAGCCTTGCCACGCTGTACGCGCGCCTTGGAACGGGGGGCTGGGCCTTTCTGCTGCTGATGCTGGTCGAATACCTGCTGGCCACTACGGCCATGGGCCTATCTGGCGCCGAGTTCTTTGCCCGCTGGACAACCCTTGAAGGTGCCTTGGGACTTGCAGGGCAGATCCTTTTTGCCCTGCTCCCGGCACTCCGCCTGCTGACCGAGCCGCGACACTCAGGTCAGCTATAGTAGCTTTCGAAGGCTTTGATAGCGGCTGAAAGACCCTCATCTCTGACATCCTTGTGCAGGACCAGCCGGATCGGCCCGTTTTCCCCTGCCCCGATGACAACCCCCGCCTTGGCCAGATGCGCTTGCAGGGCCGCATTGCCGCCCTCGGTCGGAGTGAAGAACACCATATTGGTGGACTGGACGACCTCTCCGGCGCCAAGGGCGCGCAGGGCCTTGGCAAGGACTTCGGCGCGGGCGTGATCTTCTGTAAGGCGGTCCACGTTGTGTTCCAGCGCCCAAAGTCCGGCCGCGGCGAGCACACCCGACTGCCGCATGCCCCCGCCCAGCATCTTGCGCCAGCGCCGAGCACGCGCGATGAGGTCAGAAGGGCCAACCAGAACCGAGCCGACCGGGGCACCAAGCCCTTTGGACAGGCAGATCGACAGCGTATCGAACATCACCGCAAGATGCGGCCCAGAGCATCCCAGCGCCCCGACGGCATTGAAGAACCGTGCCCCGTCCAGATGTAGCGACAGACCTGCCGCCCGCCCGGCGTCGGTCATCGCGCGCACATCGGCCAATGGAATGGCCTGCCCGTTGTGAGTGTTCTCCAGAGACAGAAGGCGGCTCACTGGCATGTGGGAGTCGTCGGGTTTCACGGCAGATGTGATGGCATCCGGGCTCAGCGTCCCGCCGGGCTGCACCGGCAGCGGGTCCAGCGCAATGCCGCCAAGGACAGACGCGCCCGCTGCCTCATATTTGAACACATGATAGTCGCGTCCGGTGATGATCTCCTCGCCGCGTCCACAATGGGCCAAAAGCGCCGCGAGGTTGCTTTGGGTGCCGGTCGGAAGGAACAACCCTGCCTCTTTGCCAAGGCGCTCGGCCAGGGTGGCCTCAAGCCGGTTGACCTGCGGGTCTTCGCCATAGACGTCATCGCCCACTTCGGCCGAGGCCATCGCCTGGCGCATGGCTTCATCCGGTCTGGTCACGGTATCACTGCGCAAATCGCAGATCACACCGACATCGGCACGGTCTTGGCTCATCCCTGCATATTGGTTCATTGCATTTGCTCCCTCGGGGTTTGCGGCCACGCTAGCGACAAGAGGCATGGTAGAAAACCCCGAAGTCCATCGGCGGCCGGTCCTGTCATGAAAGGCCGCTTTCGCAAGTGACCCAACGGCCGAATTGACAGCATCCCTGCACCGGCGATTGACTGATCACCGGGGAGCAAAGGGAGGACGGCTGGTGACAGTCATCAAGGCAGAAAGCGCCGCAATCGTGGCAGAAGTGCATGTCGAAACCGGACAAAAGGTGCCCGAGGGCGCGGTTCTTCTGGCTACCGAATTGATGAAGATGCGGCACGAAATCCGCGCACCGCACCCGGGTATCATCAGCGCGGTGCACGTCAAACCGGGCGATGAGTTGCAGGGCGGCGTCCCCTTGATCACCCTTGAGCCTGCCGAAGTTGCGGTTGAAACGGCGGCCTGCGAAGAGGCTGATCGACCGGATATGGCGGAATATGCTGCACGGATGGCCCTGCTCGACGATGCGGCGCGCGCAGAGGCCGTCGCCAAGAGGCACGCTCAGGGCTATCGCACGGCGCGCGAGAATATCGAGGATCTGTTCGATCAGGGCAGTTTTACCGAATACGGCGCACTGGCCATCGCAGCCCAGCGCGGCAGGCGCGACCTTGATGACCTGCAGGCCCGCACCCAGGGCGACGGTATCATCTGCGGCATCGGCACGGTGGCCGGGCGCAGGGTGGCGGCCATGGCAGTTGACTATATGGTGCTGGCGGGCACCCAAGGCTTCAACCACCATCGCAAGATGGACCGGTTGATCGAGGTCGCGGGCCGCGACCAACTGCCCATCGTCCTCTTTGCCGAAGGCGGCGGAGGTCGGCCCAACGACAGCGATGCGGCGCTGATCATGGCGGGCTGGCTCAATGTCACCTCCTTTCGCCATTTTGCGGCCTACAAGGGACCGAAGATCGGAATCGTTGCGGGCTATTGCTTTGCCGGGAACGCGGCCCTCTTTGGCGTTTGCGATCTGCGCATTGCGACCAAGAACAGCTGGATCGGCATGGGTGGCCCCGCGATGATCGAAGGCGGAGGCCTTGGAACTGTTGCACCAAAGGACATCGGTCCGAGCGATATCCAGGTTGAAACCGGGCTGATCGATTTCCTGACAGGGGATGAGGCAGAGGCGGTCGCAGCCGCAAAGCAGCTGTTGACCCTTTCAAAAGATGCACCTCCCCCCGAAAACGCAATACGCCCGGAGCTCCGCAGCATGGTGCCTGTGAACAGAACCCGCGCCTATGACATGCGGCATGCGATCGATGGCATCGTTGACGCGGGCAGTTTCCAGGAGCTGCGCCGTGGCTTTGGCGTCGGCATGATCACCGGCTTTGCCCGCCTGCACGGGCGCGCCATAGGCATCGCGGCCAACAATCCGCTGCATCTTGGCGGTGCAATCGATGCCAGTGCCGGGGACAAGGGCGCGCGGTTCCTGCAGCTTTGCGATGCCTGGGGCCTGCCGGTGGTGACCTTGTGTGGCACGCCCGGTTTCATGGTTGGCCCCGAGGTCGAGAAGACCGGTCAGGTCGCGCATGTCTCGCGGCTGTTCCTGGCTGGAGCACATTTCAGCCAGCCGCTGGTGACGCTGATCCTGCGCAAGGCCTATGGGCTGGGCGCCATGGCCATGGCCGGTGGTGGCCTAGACCGTCCGCATTTCTGCTGTGCCTGGCCCACCGGAGAGATCGGTGCCATGGGTTTGGAAGGCGCGGTCAAGCTGGGCCATCGGGACCATCTTGCCGCGATCAGCGATCCGCAGAAACGGGAGGCGGAGTATCAACGGCTGGTCGATGAGCTCTATGAGCGCGGCAAAGCCCTGAATGCAGCCAGCCTTCTGGAGTTCGACGCGGTTATCGATCCTGCAAAAACACGGGACGTTCTGCATCGGGCTCTGGCCAGCGCCGGGCCTGCATCACCCGGCCCCCGCTATGCAGACGCTTGGTGAACGCAGAAAAAGAAAAGAGCCATGCCCAACGGACATGGCTCAATAATTTCGAACCGACGCCGCGAGTTCAGAAGCGGGGATCAATCCCGTCCTCGTCTTCTTCATCGTCATCGTTGCCTGCAGGCAGGTTGAAGAAACTGTCCGCATCGCGCACAGGTTCTTCGGCATCACTGCTCTCGTCGGAGCCACCACCCAGGGTAAAGGTTTCCAGACCTTCGATCGCGCTCGGGATCTTGGGCTCTGTATCCATTTCCAGAGATTGCTCGGTAGAGACAAGTTTACGGCGCTCATCATCGCTCATCACGCCGCCCTCGGCAGCGCGTTTGGCGGCGGCCTTCTGCACAGCGGCGTCCAATTCGGACTGCTTGCACAGCCCAAGGGCAACAGGGTCAATCGGCTGCATGTTGGCGATGTTCCAGTGTGTCCGCTCGCGGATCGACTGAATCGTTGGCTTGGTGGTGCCCACCAGCTTTGCGATCTGACCATCGGACAGCTCCGGGTGGAATTTCACCAACCACAGAATCGAGTTCGGACGATCCTGACGCTTGGACAGCGGAGTGTAGCGCGGGCCGCGGCGCTTTTCCTCGCCTGCGGCTGCCGGGTTGAACTTGAGCTTCAGCTTGTGCAGCGGATTGGCTTCGGCCTTGTCGATCTCATCCTGCGTCAGCTGGTTGTTCGCGACCGGGTCGAACCCTTTCACACCCGCAGCAACATCGCCGTCTGCAATGCCCTGGATCTCCAGCTCGTGCATGCCAACGAAATCGGCGATCTGCTTGAAGCTGATCGTGGTATTGTCCACCAGCCACACGGCGGTCGCCTTGGTCATCAACGGTTTTGCCATGCGCGTATCTCCTTAAAACACGTTTTTCCCACGGGCCCACAGGTACATCTTTCCCGTCGCCTGAGATAGGCTGCCCCGAGGTCTGGGGCGGGTTTCCGTTGTCGGGGAACTTCAGTCCTGTATAGTCGCCTTGTTTTCATAAGGAAAGAGGCGATGCGCAGGTTCTTGCTGGCAATTGCAACCTTGATTTTCGGGCTGAGTTCGATCCCCGCCGTGGCGGGCAGCAACCGGGCCAGGGAGATTTCGGGCGAGTTCGACTACTATGTCCTGAGCCTCAGCTGGTCGCCGAACTGGTGCGCGATCGAAGGCGACGCCAAAGGATCAGACCAATGCGACGACCGCCATGATCACGGCTGGACGCTGCATGGGCTCTGGCCGCAATACCACCTGGGCTGGCCAGATTTCTGCCGGACGGTTGAGGCGCCCCCCACCCGGCGCCAGACCGCAGAGATGGCCGATATCATGGGCAGCCCTGGCCTTGCCTGGCACCAGTGGAAGAAACACGGTAGCTGTTCGGGCCTAAACCCAGAGCAGTATTTCGCGATCTCGCGTGAGGCTTATGACCAGGTCACACGCCCCGCGATTTTCCGCAAACTCGATAAGACCGTGAAATTGCCCGCCTCGCTGGTGGAGGAGGCCTTTCTCAAGGAAAACCCGCAACTGAGCCGCGACAGCCTGACCATCACCTGCCGCGACGGCCACATTCAGGAAGCCCGCATCTGCTTGTCGCGTAGCCTTGATCCGGTGCCCTGCGGCCGTGACGTGATCCGCGACTGCACGCTGAAGGATGCGCTCTTTGCCCCGGTTCGGTGAGATCATAATATGAAGATGCGCCGCTGCCGTTCGATGACGGCGCACCTTGTCTTTCTGCCTTTCTAGAGGTCAGCAACCTTCAGAACGATCTTGCCGATATGGCCTGAGCTTTCCATGCGGGCATGAGCCTCTGCCGCCTCCTCCAGCGGATAAACGCTGTCCATCACAGGCTTCATCCGGCTCGCCTCGACCAAAGGCCAGACAGCTTCGGCCAGATCCTGAGCGATGCGAGCCTTGGCAAGGTCGCTTTGCGGGCGCAGGGTCGATCCTGTCACCGTCAAACGGCGCGCCATGATCTGGGCAAAGTTCAGCTCGGCCTTGGGGCCGGACAGGAACGCGATATGCACCAGGCGGCCATCGTCGGCCAGCGCGCGGATATTGCGCGGGATATAATCGCCACCGACCATATCAAGGATCAGGTCGGCGCCGCCCTCGGCCCGCAGCACCTTCACGAAATCCTCGTCTCGATAGTTGATCGCGCGTTCAGCGCCAAGATCAAGACAGGCCTGACACTTCTCATCGGATCCGGCTGTGGTGAAAACCCGCGCACCCAGCGCCGAGGCCAGCTGGATCGCGGTTGTCCCGATGCCCGAAGATCCGCCATGCACGAGGAAACGCTCCCCCGCCTTAAGACCACCACGGGTGAAGACATTGGACCAGACCGTGAAGCAGGTTTCCGGCAAGCAGGCCGCACGTTTGATGGACAGGCCCTTGGGGATTGGCAGGCAATGGGCTGCCGGAGTCACCACGTATTCGGCATAGCCACCGCCGGGCAACAAACCGCAAACCTTATCGCCAACCGCGTATTCAGTGACGCCCGCGCCAATCGCGACGATCTCCCCCGACGCCTCAAGACCCGGCAGGTCACTGGCACCCGGAGGTGGATCATAGGCCCCTGCCCGTTGCAGCGCATCCGGTCGGTTCACACCTGCATAGGCCACCTTTAGGAGCAGTTGCCCATGCCCCGGAGTTGGAACCGGGCGCTGTGTGAGGGTCAGTACCTCAGGCCCTCCGGGTTGTGAAATCTCGATCGCGCGCATCGTTTCGGGCAAACCTTCCGGCATCAAATGATCCTTTCCCTGGAATGTTTCCTTTGTGCATAGCACCGGCATTGGAGCGCTCAAACCCTGCTTTCGCGCCGCACCCATATGCCTTGGGCCAAAATGCCCACAGCGCGCCTGAAATCAGTAGCTGTTGCCTCGTCCAGGCATATCTTCTGCCATCTTTGGCTTGCGGATCTGCCCTGCCAGCCATGAGGGCCCCGCAAGCAGCGGCTTCAGCAACGGATTCTTCTGCACATCGGCCTTCAGTTTTTCGAACTGCATCACGTTGTCGATGCGCCGATCCAGGAACTCCCATGTCGCGTGATGGCCGGGCGTGTCATCACCGAGCCAGTACAGAACCGTGGACGAATAAACGCCCGATAGCGTTGCGCGCTTGCTGTACCAGTTGATATCTTCCGAGGTGTCTCCCAGTGCCGTCCAGATCGCATCCACCGTGCCCCAGATCGCCTTGGCGCCGTCGGCTGCATGGGTCGGCAGCGCAAACAGCGTAACGCCCCGGCGCACCGCCTCCTTGTCTTCGACGGCCTCAAGGCGGAATCGCACGGCAGCTGCGATCTTGTCCCGGAACCTGAGGCCTGTCAGATCTTCTGTGGCCAGACGTTCCAGCATCAGTCGATCCCCCCGCCGGTGATAGGCCAGCGCCAGATCCACCGACCCGCGCGGGCTGAGTGCACGCGCAAGTACCGGATCCATGTCGCAATCCGCTACTGCCGCAGAAAAACTCGCCTCGGTCCAGCCATCAAAGGCCACATGCATCAAGGCCGCATCCAGAAGCGTCTCGATGTGCGCCGGCTCGCCACTGTTAGGGTTCTCGGTTGACTGCTCTGTCATACTGCTTCTCCGTAACGGTTGAATGCCATCGCTGCACGCCATTGCCGACCGGGATCGGTCATCCAGCACAGTACTAGACATGTTAGATCGGTTTTGCTATACGGCCACCTCCTGCAAATCCTTGCAACTCAACTTAGAAAGGTGGTGAAAACCACATGCAGGTTAGTGTTCGTGACAACAATGTCGATCAGGCGCTTCGTGCCCTGAAGAAAAAGCTGCAGCGCGAAGGTGTGTTCCGCGAGATGAAGCTCAAGCAACATTTCGAGAAGCCCTCCGAGAAGAAAGCGCGCGAGAAAGCTGAAGCGATTCGTCGTGCCCGTAAACTGGCACGTAAGAAAGCACAGCGCGAAGGTCTCCTCTAAGATCTTCCTCCGGTTTTTTCTGGATGCTTATGACGACCCCCGCGGCCCTGCCCGGGGGTTTGTCGTTTAAAACACAACATTTTTTATGCCAGTGTATTGATAGCCCCCTCAAATCACTAAACTTATACGTGTGCAAGGCAAAGCAAGCTGCTACGTTGAGGTGAGGTTTCAAAAAGCTTGTAATTTCAAGTCACAGAGCCCTCATGCCGAAGCTGGAACACTCGGCATATTCCCCGGAGGCGGCTCCGCCCTCCCCCAAACTGGCGTTGGCCTTGCTTCCTGCACCCAAGGCTTGTGGCCCTTCCGGGGTATCTCTCTCTGCGCTGCGATGTGCCGCAGATCCTTTGGCGTCCTCACCCCTCTTGATCCGGTATGAAATCCGCGCACCATATGGCCTCGTCGGCTTGCCTGCCGTGGCTCAGCGGCAGCCTTCCCAGCGCACAGGCAATGACAGCGGGCCACGAAAAGCCCACCCTCCAAAATGCGCCTCTCCATCCAAAGTCAGACCCTGCAGACGCTCAAACAGCATTGGCAGCGCCACTTCAGCAATCAATGCGCGTGAGATCCAGGCACCGGCACAAAAATGTGGACCCGCCCCAAAGGAAATCGCGGCACTGATATCCTGACGGATATCGTATGCATCCGGCCGCGCAAATTTGCTTTCATCTCGATTACCGGAACCGAACATGAAAAAGACGCGCTCTCCTGGTTCAAGATCCACATCGCGAAGGCAATAGGGACGCGCCACCCGGCGCGGTGACATCCCTATGGGAGAAATCCAGCGCGCGTATTCCTCAAAAGCCTCCATCCAAGTAGCCTCGCCAGTTCTTACACAAGCCAACTGATCAGGATATCGGAGCAAAGCCCAGACCGTCCCCGCAATCGCATCGCGCGGCTCATTCTGTCCGCCCGAGATGGCCAGTTTGATATTTGCCCTGATCTGGTCTTCGGGGAGTCTGGCCGCTTGCTGCACGCGAAGCAGGGAATATGAACCCGCCTCTGCCGTTTCCTCCCACATCTCACTGATATGCTCATCAATCAGTCGAGTGCTCTCGTGGCACCTTGCCTCAACCGCTGGATCGCCCGCATAGTTTGCGCAGCCATCGATCATACCCTGGCTCACAGCGTCCATGTCTTCGGCCCGCATCCGGGTCAGCCCGGTCACTGCCTTCAAAGCCTCGGCCGACACTGGCATGGCATAGTCCCGCACCAGATCGCAGCGCCCCTTCGGCGCCATATCCTCCAGAATCCGAAGCGTCGCTGCACGGAATTGCGACAGCCAGTGTTGCTTGACGGTCTTCGGCGATACGCTGGGAAAGATTGCTTTTCGCTCCTGCAAGTGCGCGGCACCGTCCTTGCGCATCATGTTCTGCCCCATCAGCCGGGTCATCAATCCATCGGGTTGATCCGAAGAGAACACATCGATCCGTTTCTCCTCACGGAAGATATCGTCTCGGCGTGTGATCAAGACCGCATCAAGCTGCGGCACATAGGCAACCGGGGTCTCAGCCCTCAGCCTTTTCAGATCCGGATAGGGGTCTTGCCAGAACGCCTGCGGGTCGATCTCGTATACAGGTTTGCGCGCCATCAGATGCCCTCCCGAAGTCTCCCTGCGGTCAAGACTGCGGAGCGTCTGTTGTCTTGTCAACTCATATCATTTAATCTTCAGACATGAGTGATCTGACCGATGACATGTTCCTGATCCTGCCGGATGGCAGTGATGTCAGCCCCGCGGCCCCAACGCTGGACTTCACGCGCAGCCCGGTTGTGACAGTAACCTTTGCAGGCAACCGCCTGACCCGAAATGCTGCCCGTGCCTATCAGCAAGAATTCGGCGTCGGCGTAATGGAGTGGCGCATGCTCGTGATGTTGACACGCGATCCCGGCTGTTCGGTCGGGCATGCCGCGCGCACGACAGGCATCGACAAGGCCGCCGTCAGCAGGGCCTTGCAGCGCATGGAACAGGCCGGTCTAGCACGGGCCGAGGTTCTCGGCGGAGATGAACGCCGAAAGTCGTGGCTGCTGACAGACGCCGGGCACGCGCTTCATGCCCGGATGCTGCCGCGCGCACTGGAGCGGCAACGCGCTCTGCTCAAGGGTTTTTCACCAGACGAGCTTGCATCCTTTACCGGATACCTGCAGCGCTTCCTCGCTAATATGTCTGAAGATTCCGAATAGCCCGGCGAGGGGCGGCAACGCTAGCAGGTCACGCACGCCGCGCGTAGCGCGGCGCCGGGTCCAACGCAGCTGGTGCAGCCCACCGGCTGCGCCAGAACTGGCGGGAGAGCCTCCTGCCCGCAGTGATGTCAGTAGATTTTTGGCACGTACAGCTCGTCTGGCAACACACGCCGTTCATAGTCCGGATTGTACTCACGATCCGGCAGCGTCACCTTCTCCTGCGGCACCTCTTCATAAGGCACCTTGGTCAACAGATGCTCGATACAGTTGAGCCGCTCCCGCTTCTTGTCGTTGCCCTCAACGATGTACCAAGGCGCCTCGGGGATGTTTGTGCGCTCAAACATATCCTCCTTGGCCTTGGTGTATTGCTCCCAGCGGATACGGCTTTCCAGATCCATCGGCGACAATTTCCACTGTTTCATCGGATCGTGAATGCGCATCATGAAGCGCAGTTGCTGTTCCTCATCTGTAATGGAGAACCAGTATTTCAGCAGGATGATCCCCGAGCGCACAAGCATGCGCTCGAATTCCGGAACATCCTGAAAGAACTGTTCCACTTCATCATCGCTTGCAAAACCCATGACCCGCTCCACGCCGGCGCGGTTGTACCAGGATCGATCGAACAGCACGATTTCCCCGGCCGCGGGCAAATGCGGTACATAGCGCTGGAAATACCACTGGCTCTGTTCACGCCGCGAGGGCGCAGGCAATGCCACAACGCGCGCCACCCGTGGGTTCAGGCGCTGGGTGATGCGCTTGATCACTCCCCCCTTGCCGGCACTGTCGCGCCCTTCGAACAGGATACAGACTTTGGCACCGCTGTGCTGAACCCAGTCCTGCAGCTTGATCAGTTCTGCCTGCAACCGAAGCAGATTGCGGAAATATACCTTCCGGTCCAGCATCTCGGGATGCTGAGAGCGGTAGATCTTGCGCAACTCCATCGACAGCATGGGTTCGGCAAATTCGATCTCGAAATCCTCGTCCAGCGTGTCCTGAAGTTCGGCATCCAGCCAATCGAATGAATCAGGTTCCGTGTCGCTGGTCACAGTGCTGCTCCTAAGTAATCTACTGATCTGCGGGTTTGCCATAGCCGGTGGATGTGATCGTTTGATGTCACATTTTACCGTACAGCCAAATCGCCAGAATGCGGGTGCATAGCGGTCGGCTCATCAAAGAAATCGAGAGCGACCGCATCCACAAAAGGAAACGAAAATTCGAACCGCCTGCAAGCGCAAAAGTGCCGCTAGGCGGTTTTCCAGTCACTTATCGTCGGGCGGCGGCAAGAATCATGTCGGATGCCTTTTCAGCGATCATGATCGTCGGGGCATTGGTGTTGCCGCTTGTAATGGTCGGCATGACGCTGGCATCCACAACGCGCAAGGCCATCACACCGCGCAAGCGCAATTCTGGATCAAGCGGAGCGTTATCGCCTGTCCCCATATGAACCGTGCAGGTAGGATGAAAAATCGTAGTTCCAATGTCCCCTGCCGCACGCACCAGGTCCTGTTCATCGTCTGACGTGATACCTGGTTTCATCTCTTGTGGAGCGTATCCCTGCATCGGAGCCTGCGCCATGATTGCCCGAGCCTGACGGATCGCTGCAACGGCGACCTGCCGGTCCCCTTCGGTGGACAGGTAGTTGGGCTGAATGCTGGGCGCTTTCATTGGATCGGGTGAGGTGATTTCCACCCGCCCCCTGCTTTCGGGTCGCAGGTTGCACACACTAGCCGTAAGACCCGGAAAATCATGCAGGGGCTGACCAAACGCCTCAAGCGTCAGGGGCTGTACGTGATATTCAAGGTCTGGCGTGTCCAGATCGGGCCGAGACCGGGAAAACGCGCCGAGCTGGCTGGGCGCCATGGACATCGGGCCAGACCGCTTCAGCGCGTATTCAAGACCGATCTTCGCCTTGCCCACCAAGGAATTCGCCAGAGTGTTGAGCGTATGGGCCCCCTGCAGGCGCCAGGCACAGCGCAGCTGCAAATGGTCCTGCAGATTGGAACCGATCTGCGGCATATCCCGCAGCACCTCGATCCCGTGTTCTTGCAATAGCGCGCCGGGGCCAAGGCCCGAAAGCTGCAGGATCTGGGGGCTGTTGATGGCGCCTGCGGACAGGATGACTTCGCCACTGGCATGCGCGGTGCAAACTTCGCCGCCTTTCTGGTATTCGACCCCGACAGCACGTCCCTCTTCAATGAGAATCCGCCGGGTATGGGCCTGAGTTTCAACCTTCAAATGCTGCCCCGTAGCAGTTTTAAGGAAAGCCTTGGCCGTATTCATTCGCCAGCCCGAACGCTGATTGACGCGAAAATATCCAACGCCTTCGTTATTGCCGGTGTTGAAATCCGTGACCTTTGGCAGCCCCCAGGCCGCGGCAGCCTCCATCCAGTCATCCAGCACATCCCAATGCAGGCGTTGGTTCTCGACACGCCATTCACCGCCCGCGCCGTGCATCTCCGTGGGGCCTTCGACATAGTCTTCGGACTTCTTGAAATAGGGCAGAACATCGTCCCAGCCCCAACCCGCAAGACCCCGCTGGCGCCAGCCGTCATAGTCTGCAGCCTGTCCACGCAGGTAGAGCATACCGTTGATCGAGGAGCAGCCGCCCAGCACCTTGCCGCGCGGATAGATCAACGCGCGCCCGTTCAGCCCCGGATCCGCCTCGGTACGATACATCCAGTCTGTGCGCGGGTTGTTGATGCAGTAAAGATAGCCCATCGGGATATGCACCCAATGGTAATTGTCGCGCCCCCCCGCTTCGAGCAGCAATACCCGTTGACCACCTTCGCTCAGCCGCTTGGCCAGAACGCACCCTGCACTTCCTGCACCCACGATGATGTAGTCAAACTGCATGGCCTGCTCCCCCGTCGTTCAATCTTCTCTCTCTTGAAGCAGAAGCCGCAAGGAAATGTAAGACAAATAAGACATCGCCCTCTCCCCCAAGACCCAAGGTCTACCGCGCCCGACGGGAGGTGCTTTTATCAAAAGGCCGCCGACGGGGGACGAGTCCGTTGTACCGTCTGGATCAGACCGGCAGAGCGGTCGTCTTGAACACAGTGCGCAGCGCAAAACTAGATTGCATCTGAGCCACCCCTGGCAGCCGCGTCAGATGTTGGCGATGAATACGGGCAAAGTCTTCGGTGTTCTCGGCCACCACTTTCAAAATGTAGTCAGCCGTGCCTGCCATAAGGTGACACTCCAGCACATCCGGGATCCGCGCCACGGCCTTTTCAAAAGCATCAAGCAACTCATCCGCCTGACCTTGCAGAGTGATCTCCACGAAGACCGTTGTTGGCACATTCAGCTTGCGCGCATCCAGCAAGGCCACATAGTTCTTTATGTAGCCATCGCTCTCGAGCCGCTGAACACGGCGATGACAGGCCGAGGCAGAGAGGTTCACCTGCTCGCTCAACTCGGCGTTTGAAATCCGACCCTGCCGTTGCAGCACCTGGAGAATGCGACGATCCGTCGAATCAAGTGACATTTCTTCGAAGCCTTTTGCACATATCTCGCGGATAATCGAATATCTTACGAAACGCACCTTTTTATTTTGCTCAAAAAAGAAGCACATTTCACAGATGCACACTTAGGCTTCCGATACATGAGGGAGGATAGCGCATGAAAATTGGATGCCCCACTGAAATCAAACCGCAGGAGTATCGCGTCGGCATGACGCCGGATGCAGCTCACGAAGCGATCGTCCACGGCCATGAGGTGCTGATCCAAAGCGGCGCGGGTACAGGGGCCGGCTACAGCGATGCGGATTACCAAGCTGTTGGCGCTGTCCTGATCGATACCGCAGAGGAAATCTTTGCGACGGCCGACATGATCGTCAAAGTCAAAGAACCACAGGCGGCCGAACGCAAGATGCTGCGCGAGGGGCAGTTGCTCTTTACTTACCTGCACCTTGCCCCAGACCCCGAGCAGACGCATGATCTTCTGGCCTCAGGCTGCACAGCTATCGCCTACGAGACTGTAACAGACAAAAGCGGCGGCCTGCCGCTCTTGGCACCCATGTCTGAAGTGGCCGGACGGCTTGCGCCCCAGGTCGGCTCCTGGACATTGCAAAAGGCCAACGGCGGTCGCGGCGTGCTGATGGGAGGTGTGCCAGGTGTTGCCCCGGCCAAAGTGGTCGTGATCGGCGGCGGTGTGGTTGGCACTCATGCCGCCCGTATAGCGGCCGGCATGGGAAGCGATGTAACTGTTCTGGACCGCTCGTTGCAGCGCCTCAGGTATCTTGATGATGTCTTTGGCGGTGTGTTTCAGACACGCTACTCGACCGCCGCTGCCACGGCTGAACTGGTCCGCGAGGCCGATATGGTAATCGGAGCTGTACTCGTTCCCGGGGCCGCTGCGCCCAAGCTGGTTTCCCGTGCACAATTGAGCGAGATGAAACCGGGAGCCGCCCTTGTCGATGTGGCAATCGATCAGGGCGGGTGTTTCGAGACCTCCAAAGCGACCACCCACGCTGATCCGATTTACGAGGTCGATGGCATCATGCACTACTGCGTTGCCAACATGCCGGGCGCCGTCGCGCGCACGTCAACCCAGGCCTTGGGCAACGCGACGCTTCCATTCCTTCTGGCCCTTGCTGACAAGGGTTGGAAGCAGGCATGCCAAGATGATCCTCACCTTCTGAACGGCCTCAATGTCCATGACGGCAAGCTGACCTACTACGCGGTTGGCAAAGCGCTTGGCATCGATGTGATCTCTCCCACTGTCGCGTTGAAGTCCTGACGGCGCTCTCACGTCCGGCCACAGCTTACCCAAAAGGCTTCTGGCGGAAAAACCGCCGGTCGCCATATCCATCACGCGCCGCAGGCCCACCCGGACCTGCGGCCTTTTCATATGCGCTGCAACGATACCGAGCGAGCTGCACAAGCTGGTCGCACCTGCGCAATCAGCTCGGGTTTTCCCCTATGAATTAACAGAAGCTTAAGAGTAGTGTCAGCGCAAGAGCCGCACTTCGTACCGGTCAGGCGCGCCGCCACTGCTGTCATGGAGCGTTTCCGCAGCGACGGCATGATGACGATTGGACATGGCCCAGAAAAGAGGACCAAATTGAAATGGAAGACATGATTGAACAGCTTGGCGCGCTTTGGCCACTGGTGCTGAGCGCAGCCAAGGCGCTTATTGTTTTGGTCATCGGCTGGATCGCAGCCGGGATGATCAGCGGCGTTGTGCGAAAACGCATCAACAAAACCCCGCAGATAGACCCGACTTTGGGGAACTTTGCCGCCAGCATCATTCGCTGGGCCCTACTTGCAGTCGTGCTGGTCGCGGTTCTCGGGATCTTTGGCATAGAGGCTACCAGCCTCGTGGCCATGCTGGGTGCAGCCACTCTGGCGATTGGCCTGGCGTTACAAGGCACCCTGAGTGATCTGGCAGCGGGGTTCATGCTGGTGCTGTTCAGACCCTATAAGCTGGGCCAATTTGTCGATATCGGCGGCACCTCGGGCACAGTGAAGGACCTCAATCTCTTCGTGACCGAACTCGTCACCCCGGACAATGTCCAGATCATAATTCCAAACGGGCAGGCCTGGGGCTCGATCATCACCAACTACTCGGCCCATGATACCCGCCGCGTTGATATGGTGTTCGGCATCGATTACGGCGACAGCGCCGACAAGGCCAAGGAAATCATCCTGAGCCAGGCCACCGCGGATACCCGCGTGCTGAAGGACCCGGAACCTTGGGTGCGGGTGACCAACCTTGGGGACAGTTCAGTGGACCTCACGGTCCGGCTCTGGTGCAAGGCGTCGGATTATTGGGAACTCAAGTTCGCCATGACGCAGGGCGTGAAAGAAGCCTTTGACGCAGCGGGCATCTCGATCCCCTATCCCCACAGCGTCGAAATCAAGAAAGAAGGCTGAGGCTGCTGCCCGCCTTTAGGGCTTGCGCCCATCATCCCGTTGGGTCCGGCGCCCCGCCTATGGCGGGGCGCCATCGCTTTCCAAGCTACCGTTGTGACTTGTCGCAACCACGCCGCGCATCTGCGCGGCGCCAGGCCCAACGCTGTATCCTGCGCCCGTGGCGCAGGCTCAGGGGCGGGAGCGCCCTGCCTTTCGCTCCATTACGAGCGTCGGCTTACCTTGATAGCGCGCGGCCTTCTCCCGCACCGCATAGCCCAGTTTCAGCGCCACCTTCTGGGAGACGGCGTGTGCAGGATCAAACAGGCACACCGTTTCACTCCAATCTCTTTTTACATCAGCCCAGGCGTGCATCGCCTTATCTGCCTCACTAGCGACTCCGCAGCCGTGGGCCTTCTGAGCCAGCACCCACCCCGCCTCTGGCAGGCCATTCAGCTCTGGATCAATGTCGCGTTTGAAGTCCGAGAAGCCAACCTCGCCAAGAAATCCGCCACCCTCGCGATCAATCAATGCCCAGTAGCCATACCCCATTGCCTGCCAGTGCCCCATATTCCGCAAGAGTCGCGCCCAGGAGGCCTCGGGCGTAGAAGGAACACCGCTAATATATTGCACAACAACCGGATCCGCCCAAAGCGCCGCGACATCCTGAAAATCCTCCACCCCATGCGGGCGAAGGATCAGGCGCTCGGTTTCAAGCACCACATCGCTCACGCCGGGAGCTTACCTTTCAACACATAGGTCAGGATCTCCACCACCTGTCGCGGCTCCTCTGCCACCGCCAGTGCCGCCGCATGCACTTCTTTCAAGGCGTGCTGGTGCTCCGGCAGGCTCAGCACAATGATCGACTTGCCCAGGGCCGCCGCATAGCCCGCATCAAAAGCCGCGTTCCACTGGCGATACTTTTCGCCAAAGCGAACGACGACCACATCCGCATCCTCGATCCCCTTGCGGGTGCGGATCGCATTGACCATAGCGCCCTTGTGATCGTGCCAGTATTTGTTATCTTCCGCGCCCAGAATAGCCACGCCACAGTCATCGCTGGCGGCGTGATCAGTGACGGGGCTGTTGAAGGTCACGTCAAGATCTGCGGCCCCAGATATGATCTGCTCCCGCCAGTCGGTGTGAATTTCCCCTGAAAGATATACGTTCAACGTCATGCATTCCTCCGTTCGCTATCCTGCCCTGCTTAAACCGGATCGCCGCGATGAACCAGTGCAGGCGCCCTACCTGCGCCGCGCCACGATGAAACGGCTCGGAGGATTGGCCGGGAAGTTCCCGGTTTCCACGATCTCAAAACCCGCGGCCTCGATGCGCGCCTGCCAATCGTTGATCGACATGAAGTGCACCACGCTTGGCGCCTTCCCAACCAACTGCATCACCGGGATCATCACCCGCATCATCAGACGCTGAAAGACACTCTTGCTGTCCTTGAGGCAGGGTGTCTTCGAGATGAAAAGACCTCCGGAACGTACCCTGCGGTGAACCTGCGCCAGAGCCGCATCCAGATCATCCACCAGGTGAAAGAGGCTGAAGCCCATCACCGCGTCAAAGGCTTCATCCGGTGCGCTTGCCACATCGCAGACGACAAAGCGCAGGTTGTCGGCTTCCGCCTCCTGTTTCTTGCGCTGCGCAATGGCGATCATCGCCGGGGCAATATCCGTTGCCGTGTAACAAGAGACTGTATTACGCAGCCGGAGTGCCGTTGTGCCGGTGCCGCAACCCAGTTCCAGCACGCGATCCTCCGCTCCCAGATAGCTGCGCACTCTTTCAAGAGTATAGTCATAAGCCGCAGGATCCCGTACTGGGCTGCGGGCGTATTTTTCTGCGATACTGTCCCAGAATTGAACGGGTGATGACATGGCTCTGATCTCCTTTGCAGGCAGAATACCGGTCAAACACCTATGCAGGAATTGCCGAATACCG
Source organism: Phycobacter azelaicus (assembly GCF_014884385.1). Taxonomy (NCBI): domain Bacteria; kingdom Pseudomonadati; phylum Pseudomonadota; class Alphaproteobacteria; order Rhodobacterales; family Roseobacteraceae; genus Phycobacter; species Phycobacter azelaicus. The sequence goes on from NZ_WKFH01000003.1 coordinate 648,925, forward strand.
AAGACTGCATATACATAAACGTATGAATGTCCCGCCTGACCATTTTGACTGGAATCATATCCGCGCCTTTCTGACCACGGCCGAGGAAGGCTCGCTCTCCGCTGCAGCCCGCCGCCTGCGTTTGACTCAGCCGACACTCAGCCGTCAGGTCGCCGCGCTGGAAGAAGGTCTGGGTCTGATGCTGTTCGAGCGCATCGGAAAATCCCTGCAACTCACCCAAGCCGGAGTGGAATTGCTGGAGCATGCCCGCCCCATGGGCCTTGCTGCCGACAGAATTGCTCTGGCCGCTATGGGACAGTCCCAGTCGATCACCGGAACGGTGCGGATAACCGCGAGCGATGTCTATTCCGTCTACGTGCTGCCGCAGGTCTTGCACCGCCTGTCCCAGCTGGCGCCAGAGCTGAGTGTGGAAATCATCGCAGCCAATGACATTCGTGACTTGATGCGGCGCGAGGCGGATATCGCCATTCGCCATGTCCGGCCTGAGCAACCAGAGCTCATCACGCGCCTCATCAACGAAGACACAGCACATTTCTACGCCGCCCCAAGCTATCTGGAGCGCGCGGGAAGACCAGTGAGCCTTGTAGACCTCAGCACGCATGACTTCATAAGTTTTGGCAGTGCAACAGAGATGATCGATCACCTCAAACCGCTGGGAATCGCAGTTTCGGCGCGTAATTTTCGCTACGGTTCACAGAGCGGCCTTGTCGCCTGGGAACTGGTCAAAAATGGCTTTGGCCTCGCTCCGATGGCAGATCGGGTTGGCCTGAACACGCCCGAGGTCGTGCATCTTTTCCCGCAGATGGAGCCGATCCGCTTTCCGGTTTGGCTGACCACCCACCGCGAGCTGCACACCAGCCGCAAGATCCGCATCGTCTTCGATCTCTTGGCAGAGATCCTCTCGGCAAAATAAAAGCGCGCCCCGAATGGAGCGCGGTCTGTCTGGCAAAAATACAATCAGGGTGGGTTAGCCGCGCAAGGACCCGCCGGTTGCCTTGGTCACCTTGGCAATGATCTTTTCGCTCACCGCTTCGATGTCCTTTTCTTTCAGCGTCTTGTCGCTGGGCTGAAGACGCACGGTGATCGCAAGAGATTTCTTGCCCTCGCCCAGGCTGCCACCGATGAATTCGTCGAAGACGCGCACATCCTCGATCAGCGCCTTGTCAGCGCCGGCTGCAGCATTGACCAGCGTCAGTGCCTCTACGCTTTCGTCCACCACAAAGGCGAAATCACGCTCCACCGCCTGCAGATCGCTGATCGCCAAGGCTGCGCGAGTTGCGCCCGATTTCCGCGGCAAAGGCACCTCGTCCGGCCAGACAGTAAAGGCCACGGCAGGCCCCTTGACGCCCATCTCGTTCAGCACCTTGGGGTGCAATTCACCAAACACGCCCAGCACCTTTTTCGGCCCGAGGCAGATCTTCCCGTGGCGACCCGGATGCCACCAACCATCACCTCCGCGCAGGATCTGTACCTTGGCAGGCGCGCCGATAGCGGCCAGCACGGCTTCTACATCGGCCTTGGCATCAAAGGTATCCACGGGGCGGGCAGCGCCATGCACATCCTTGGGACCGGTGCGCCCCACCAGAATGCCCGCGATCTGCTCGCGCTGCTCGCCCGGCTCACCTCCATGGAAAACCGGACCCGCCTCAAACAGGGCCAGATCCATGAAGCCCCGCGCCTGGTTCCGCGCCGCCGCCTGCAACAGGCCCGCGAGCAGATCCGGACGCATGTGCGACATCTCGGAGGAGATCGGGTTGGCCAACATGGTCGCATCGGCACCACCGCCAAAGAGCGTCGCTGAGGCCTTATCGATAAAGGTGTAGCTGACAATTTCGTTGTAACCGAGGCTGGCCGCGGTGCGCCGCGCCATCTGCTGGCGGCGCTGCTGCGGGGTCATGACAGGTTTCGGAATGCCCGGTGTCAGACGCTTAAGCGGCTTGCCTTCAAGTTTCGTCAGCGAGGCAATCCGCGCCACCTCCTCCACCAGATCCGCCTCGCCCTGCACATCGGGGCGCCAACTTGGCACATGGGCCATGTTACCCTCAAGGCGGAAACCAAGGCGGGTCAGCGTCTGGCGCTGATCGCTTTCGGGGATGTCCATGCCAACAAGTGACTGCACCCGCTCGGGATTGAGCTTGTAGGCACGCGAATGATCCGGCACCGCGCCAGCGACAACAACCTCTGAAGGCTCACCGCCGCACAGATCCAGGATCATCTGGGTCGCGCGATGCAGCCCTTCAAGCGTGTATTCCGGATCCACGCCCCGTTCAAAACGATAGCGCGCATCCGAATTGATCTTGAGTGCGCGGCCCGTGGTGGCAATCTGGACATGATCCCAGAAGGCGCTTTCGAGGAAGACATCGACGGTTTCCTCGGTGCAGCCGGTTTCCTCGCCGCCCATGATGCCGGCGATGCTTTCGGGGCCATTGGCGTCCGAAATCACCATTTGGCCAGCGCCAAGCGTGTATTCTTTCTCATCCAGCGCCAGCAGAGTCTCGCCGCCCTTGGCGCGGTGAACCCGCAGATCGCCCTGCACCTTTGCCGCATCAAAGACATGCAGCGGGCGGTTCTGATCGAAGGTGAAGAAGTTGGTAATATCCACCAGCGCCGAGATGGGGCGCAGCCCGATGGCGGTAAGCCTATCCTGCAGCCATTGCGGGCTGGGGCCGTTCTTGACGCCCTTGATCAGGCGGCCGGTGAACAGCGGGCAGCCATCCAGCGTGTCCTCGTCGATGGTGACCTTGATCGGGCTTTCGAAATCGCCGGGGATAGCCTCGTATTCGGGGGTCTTCAGCGTGCCAAGGCCACGCGCGGCCAAATCGCGGGCAATGCCGTATACGCCCAGCGCATCGGGGCGGTTCGGGGTGATGGCGATCTCGATCATGGGATCGACCTTGGAGGGATCGTTTTCCGCCAGCCAGTCGATCAGACGGTCGCCCACCTCACCCGAGGGGAGCTCAACGATCCCGTCGTGATCCTCGCCCAGTTCCAGCTCGCGCCAGGAGGCCATCATGCCGTGGCTTTCGACGCCGCGGATCTTGCCCACCGAGAGGGTGATATCCAAACCGGGCACATAGTCGCCGGGTTTGCACAGGACCACGGTGATGCCTTCGCGGGCATTGGGGGCGCCGCAGACGATCTGCTTCTCGCCCTCGTCGGTCATCACGTTGCAGACGCGCAGGCGGTCGGCATCCGGGTGCTGCTCGGCGCCCACGACCTTGGCCAGAGTAAAGCCCTTCAGCGCATCGGCCGGGTTCATGATCTCTTCGACCTCAAGGCCGAGATCAGTGAGGGTTTCGGCGATCTCTTCAACCGAGGCATCGGTGTCGAGGTGGTCTTTCAGCCAGGAGAGGGTGAATTTCATGTCTCAGCGCCCTTTTGGCAGATGAATGCGGTTAGCAGAGGCAATGGCAAGGATTGCCCGGTGTTTCAAGGTTTGGACGCCAACCAGAGGGCAGCGCCCGGCCCGGGGTGGGCGAGAAGCGCCCTCCCATGGGGAGGGTCGGGCGCTGCCCGGCCTCACGGTCGGGCGGGTCGTCACGTCCTAGCGGCTCAGACCCCCATGCAGCGTCGGCACATCAAGGCAGCTGAACCCGTAGTGGCGCAGCCAGCGCAGGTCGCTGTCGAAAAAGGCGCGCAGATCGGGGATACCGTATTTCAGCATCGCCAGACGGTCGATCCCGATGCCGAAGGCAAAGCCCTGGTAGACCTCCGGGTCGATCCCGCCGGCGGCGATCACCTTGGGATGCACCATGCCGGAGCCAAGGATCTCCATCCAGTCGTCGCCCTCACCGATCTTCAGCTGGCCATTGTCCCAGGAGCAGCGGATGTCCACCTCGGCCGAGGGTTCGGTGAAGGGGAAGTGGGAGGCGCGGAAGCGCAGCTCCACGTCGTCCACTTCGAAGAAGGATTTGACGAACTCCTCCAGCACCCACTTGAGGTTCGCCATCGAGATATCGGTGTCCAGCGCAAGGCCCTCAACCTGGTGGAACATGGGCGTGTGGGTCTGGTCGTAATCGGCGCGGTAAACGCCACCGGGGCAGATCACCCGCAGGGGCGCGCCCATCTTCTCCATCGACTGGATCTGCACCGGAGAGGTGTGCGTGCGCAGCACATGCGGCGGGCGGTCGTCGCCTTCCGCCCGGTGCATGTAAAACGTGTCCATCTCGGCGCGGGCCGGATGGTGGCCGGGGATGTTCAGCGCATCGAAGTTGTACCAGTCGGTTTCCACGCGCGAGCCTTCTGCAACGGAAAAGCCGAGTTCCGCAAAAATCGCGGTCAGCTCTTCGCTGGCCTGGCTGATCGGGTGCAGGCTGCCCTGACGCTGCGGACGCGTGGGCAGGGTCACATCCAGCCACTCGGTGCGCAGGCGTTCGTCTAGAGCCGCATCGGCCAGCGCAGCCTTTTTCGCCGCCAGCGCCGAGTTGATCTCATCCTTCAGCGCATTGAGCGCCGGGCCAACGGTCTGACGCTCTTCGGGCGTCATCTTGCCCAGCTCGCGCATCTTCAGGGCCACTTCGCCCTTCTTGCCGACAGCGGCCAGGCGGATCGCCTCCAGCGCATCCTCATCACGGGCATCGGCGATCTGCCCCAGATATTTTGCCTTAAGATCGTCCATGACGGTCCCCTGAAATTTGCTTGCCTTCTGCTACCACACGCGCCGCCAAACGCAAGGGCAGCAGGGCCTGCAGCGCCCCGACACAGCCGCATTCGTTGCGACAATACCGGCCCCAACGCCAAGCGGCGCTTGCAAGCGCGCCCCGGACGTCCCATCTTGACCGCAAGACTTGAGGTCATTTTCCAGAGATTGATATTATGAGCAGCCCTGTCACCCGCAAGCTGACCACCATCCTGGCCGCCGATGCCGAAAGCTATAGTGCAGCCATGGAGGCCGATGAGGTGGGCACCTACGCCGCGCTGAAAGCAGCGCGAGCCGTGTTCTTCAAGCTCATCGAACGGCACGGCGGGAGGGTTGCCAATACTGCGGGCGACGGGCTGATCGCGGATTTTCCGTCCGTAGTAGAGGCCACCCACTGCGCCATCGAGGCCCAGCAAGAGCTTGCCGCCGAGGAAAGCCCCTTGCGGTTTCGGATCGGCATTCACCTGGGTGATGTGATCTGTGATGGGGACGACCTCCTTGGGGACGGCGTCAATCTGGCCGCGCGCCTGCAATCCATGGCCGAACCGGGAGGCATCCTGATTTCGCGGCAAGTCTATGATCAGGTGCACAACAAGCTGACCATCGGCTTTGAATACCTTGGCGAAAGGCCCGCGAAGAACATGCCGGACGAGGTCTCGGTCTATCGGATCACCACGGCAGGCGCGAGTGCTGCGCGCATTGAGAAGGTCAGACCAAAGATCAAAGCAGAGCGGCCACCGCAGACTGAAAAAGTAGCCCATGTCTGGGACGGCGCGCGAACTGAAAACACTCAAAAAGAGGTGCTACCGGCCGGTGATGACACCCCGCACCGGAAACCGCACGGCCTGCTGTCGGGTGCGTTTTCAGGGCTGAAGACGCCGAGCCAGCGCCTGTTTGTGTTCGGGGTCGGCGCTGCTGTGCTGCTGAATGTGATCTCTGGCGGCAAATTCTGGCCCGCCTGGCCGATCCTGGCCTTCGCTCTTGTTTATGGGCAGATCCACGGCGAACAGCTCTTGGGCTTCAAGACCTACAAGTCCATTCCGGTTCGGATCTGGATCCTGTCGGCCTTTCTGGTGTGCATCAACCTGATGACCACCTCATTTCCCTGGGCGATCTTCCCTGTCGCGGCCCTGATGCTGGGCAGCCGCGCAATGGCCGGGCGCACTGAGCCTCATGCAGAACCCGAAGAACAACCCTGACCAAAACGAAAAGAACCCGCCGGATCGCTCCGACGGGTTTTACTGTCGTTCAACAGAGTGTTTGTGACGTCTGACTTAGGCAGCCAAAGCGGACTGAGCCTGCTTGACGATCGCACCGAATGCTTCGGGCTCGTGCACGGCGAGATCAGCCAGAACCTTACGGTCGACTTCGATACCGGCCAGGTTCAGACCGTTGATGAAGCGCGAATATGTCAGCGATTCGTCGTGGCTGCGGACAGCAGCGTTGATGCGCTGGATCCACAGGGCGCGGAAATTACGCTTGCGTGCCTTACGGTCGCGGGTTGCGTATTGGTTCGCCTTGTCGACGGCCTGACGGGCGACCTTGAAGGTATTCTTGCGGCGGCCGTAGTAACCTTTGGCTGCCTTGATGACCTTCTTGTGACGGGCGTGAGTTGTGGTACCACCTTTAACGCGGGACATGTGTCAAATCTCCTCTTAGCGGTCGTAGGGCATGAAGCCCTTGACGATCTTGGCGTCGGGGGCGGACAGGGTCGTGGTGCCACGGGCATCACGGATGAATTTCTTGTGACGTTTGATCATGCCGTGGCGCTTGCCGGCCTGACCTGCCATCACCTTACCGGTGGCGGTCACCTTGAAGCGCTTTTTGGCGCTCGATTTCGTCTTCATTTTGGGCATTTCCGTCTCCTTCACTTCGGGTTCGGTCAATACGCGACTCGGCATGCCACTCTGGCCGGCCACGTGAACAGGGTGGCCACATACGAAAACAGGATGACAAGGGCAAGCGGTTTCTTTCAGAAAAGACGGCCAATCACGCCGAAAAACACATCTGGCAACTCCTCCAGCCTGTATGCGGTGGGTCGCGCCCACACGGCGTACAGGATGAGGCCGGCGCACACCAGCAGCAAAGCAGATGCAGTGTATGGACGTCGGCCATCACTGAATGCGGATAGCGCAGAGACCGCTCCAAGGCCGCCCAAGAGCAGGCCCAGCACCATTGCGAGGTCACTTTCCATATCTGCCCCTCCCCTGCCCGCTGGTTTACGGGCCAGGGATCAGCCTATTCCGGGTCGGTACTGTAAATCAAACGTTCATCACAAGGTGCAACGCGCAGGATATTGGTGGTCCCCGGCACGTTGAACGGAACCCCCGCAGTCACAACAATCTGGTCGACCTCGGTGGCGAAGCCGCCCGCACGTGCCGCGCGCGCCGCGTTGACAACAGCGCCCTTGAACCGCTCCTGACTGCCGGTGACCACGCAATGGCACCCCCAGCTGAGGGCAAGCCGACGGGCCGTGCCCTCCAGAGGAGTCATGGCGATAATCGGAACACCAGGCCGCTCGCGCGCCGTCAACAAGGCGGTGGTACCGCTTTGGGTGAAACAACAGATCGCTTTGATATCTGTCTTTTCTGCGATCTCGCGCGCGGCTGAAACGATGGCATCGGCAATCGTCGTCCCCTTGGAGGAGCGTGAAGCCGCTATGATCTGTACATAAGTGGGATCGGTTTCGACTTCGGCCGCGACATTGTCCATCGTGCGTACGGCCTCGACAGGATACTGACCAGCAGCGGATTCAGCGCTCAGCATGATGGCGTCCGTGCCCTCATAGATCGCAGTTGCAACGTCTGAAACCTCCGCGCGCGTGGGCATCGGGCTTTCGATCATGCTTTCAAGCATCTGCGTCGCGACGATCACCGGCTTGGCGGCAGCGCGGCACTTGCGCACCAGGCGTTTCTGGATCGGCGGCACGGCAGAGACCGGCAATTCAACCCCCAGATCACCGCGCGCAACCATGATCCCGTCCGAAGCATCAAGGATCTCCTCGAACTGCTCCACGGCAGAGGGTTTTTCGATCTTCGACAGAACCGCGGCACGACCATCCACAAGCCCCTTGGCCTCAAACACATCCTTGGCGCGCTGAACAAAAGACAGCGCGACCCAGTCCACGCCCAAGGTACAAGCGAACTCCAGATCATCTCGGTCCTTTTCCGAAAGGGCCGCAAGGGGCAGAACCACATCCGGCACATTCACGCCCTTGCGGTTCGAAATGGTCCCGCCTGTCACCACGATGCAATTGGCAAAGTCCCCCCCGCACTCTTCCACCCGCAGGCGGATCTTACCGTCGTTGACGAGAAGATGCGCACCGGGCTCAAGCGCCTGGAAAATCTCTGGGTGTGGCAGGCAGACCCGCGCAACGTCGCCCTCAGACGGGTCAAGGTCCAGGCGGAAGGCGGCGCCTTCCACAAGTTCCTCTTCACCTTTTGCAAAGACACCGACACGAAGCTTCGGCCCCTGAAGGTCAGCCAAAATACCGATCGAGCTGTCAAGGTCTTGTTCGACCTGGCGGATGATCTTGTGCTTTTCGGTGATCTCGGCATGAGTGCCGTGGGACATGTTCAGTCGAAACACGTCTGCTCCGGCTTCATGCAGCGCGCGTATCATGTCGTAGGTCTCGGACGCTGGCCCCAGGGTGGCAACAATCTTCACGCTGCGAGAACGTTTCATCGGCAGGTTCCTTCTGGTATCGGGTCTGTAGCGGGCGGGCGTTACCGCAAACATGGTTGAGCTGCTTATGGCGCAATTCCAATTTTGCCGCAACTGCCCTAAAGGTAACGACAACAAATGATGACAAAGTTATGACTTACCAACCCTTCCATGTGCACGGGACGGATCGACCTGCCCGCTGGCTGATCACTTGCGATCACGCGACCAATCATGTCCCCCCTCTCGTCAATGGCGGAGACCTTGGTCTTCCCCATGAGGACATGGAGCGCCACATCGCCTATGATATTGGCGCCTATGCGGTGGCGCGCCATTTGGGCGAGATGCTGAATGCGCCGGTGGTGGCCTCCAATTTCTCGCGCCTGGTGATCGATCCCAACCGCGGCGAAGACGATCCGACCCTGCTAATGAAGCTTTATGACGGCACAATCATCCCGGCCAACCGACATGCAGATGCAGCCGAGCGGGAGGCCCGGCTCGACGCCTGCTATCGCCCCTATCACGCAGAGGTAGCCCGTCTGGCTGCGCGGCCGGGCACCGTGATCGTTTCGATGCATTCCTTTACCCGCCAGTTGCGCGGTCGCCCGCCCCGCCCATGGGAGATCGGTATCCTCTACCCGGAAGGTGAGGGGTTCTCCCCCGCGCTGATCGACACGCTCCAGTCCGAGGGGGATCTTTGCGTCGGGGTCAACGAACCCTACACCGGCTACCTGCCCGGCGATGCGATCGACACCCACGGCACCGCCCATGGCCGCCCCAACACGCTGATTGAGCTGCGCAACGACTTGATTGCCGATGCCGCCGGTCAGCGGCACTGGGCCGAGCGCCTAGCCAGAGTTCTACCGCAGGCGCTAGAGAGCGCGCAAATCTAGAAAGCAGGAACTCTCAGATTTTGAGCAGCTGCGCTGCACACTTGCCTCGCACAGCTGCAAAACGCAGAATGAACGGCAGGTGCAGGCTAGTACCTCTTGGCACCCGAAAAGGATACATGATGCCCTTCGATACTCTTGTTGCTTTTTTTGGCTGGCTCACCGCGCTCAATCTAGCCTTGCTGGTGATCACGTCCCTGCTGCTTATCAGCTTTCGAGACCGATTTGCTGCCCTGCATGCCAGTCTTTTCGGCCTCGACATCGAGACGGTCAAGGCAGCCTATTTCTCATATCTCGCGACCTACAAGATCCTGATTTTCATATTCTGCCTGATGCCCTACCTTGCACTCAGACTGATCTGAACACCTGCTGCGGCATTGCCTAGACAAGCCATGCACTGATATGCGGGCTAGCTAGATCGCAGCCATCAAACTTGCGTGCAAACCGGGAGGAAACCACATGGATCAACAGACCGAGATCGAGCTTCAGGCCGCCGCATTCCGCCGCCTGCAGAAGCACCTGATGGAAGACCGCACCGATGTGCAAAATATCGACCTAATGAACATGGCGGGCTTTTGCCGCAACTGCCTCAGCCGCTGGTATCAAGAAGCCGCCAACGAACGCGGCATCGAGATGGACAAGACCGCAGCGCGCGAGATTTTCTACGGCATGACCATGGATGAGTGGAAATCCAACTACCAGACCGAGGCAAGCCCTGAAAAAAAGGCTGACTTCGAGATTGCCTTCAAGGAAAACGTCACCGACAAGTCGTGATCTTTCCGATCCGTGTGCGGGAAGCCGCGGATCGGCGCACAAGTCCTGTTCCCTCCTGCGCCTAAAACAGGACGGACCTCGTTGTTAGTGTTATCTCAGGCAGCCCCGCCTCTTGCCCGGCAGCCTGAGATACGCGCTGATAGGAGGTCATCATGACATTAAGATTGCCCAGCTATTTCATCTCTCACGGCGGCGGCCCCTGGCCTTGGGTACCCAACATGAATGCCGCGCTGGCCCCGCTGGCCGAGTCCCTCGCCCGGATGCCGTTTGAGATCGGGCAGCGGCCAAAGGCGGTGCTCATGATCTCGGGCCACTGGGAGGAGGAGAGCTTTACCGTCATGACCTCGCCCCACCCGCCGATGGTTTATGACTATTACAACTTTCCGCCAGAAACCTATGAAATCCAGTATCCCGCACCCGGTGCCCCCGATGTGGCACAGCGCGCTGTTGACCTGATCGCAGGCGCAGGGCTGCCGGTCGCAACCGATGCAAACCAAGGCTTTGATCACGGCACCTTTGTCCCGATGGCGGTGATGTATCCCGATGCCGATGTGTCGCTTTTCCAAATCTCCATGCGCCACGGCTACAGCCCAGAAGAGCATTTCGCCCTTGGCCGCGCCCTTGCTCCCTTGCGCGATGAAGGCATCCTGATCGTGGGCTCCGGCCTCAGCTATCACAACCTTGCGGAATTCGGCCCGCGGGCGAAAGTCCCTTCAGAGGCCTTTGACACCTGGCTGAACGAGGTTATGACCTTGCCAAACGCAGAGCGCACAGAAGCGCTGCTCAACTGGGAGAGTGCTCCTTACGCCCGGGCCTGCCACGCGCAGGAAGACCATCTTGCCCCCCTCTTCGCAGCCCTTGGCGCCGCAGAAGAAGAGCTGTCCACTAGGGTCTATCACCAGAAGGACATCTTTGGCGGTGTCACAGCGTCCAGCTTTCGGTTCGGTTAACCAACTCCGCCATCAGCCATCCCGCTCCCCTTGCTTCTGGCAAGTTCTTTGGGATCGTAACCCACATCAGAATTATGCGGGCCATGAACTTTTGGCGGCCGGCTTTTCTTACGCCTCCTGGAGATCAGAACGAAGCCGACGACCAGAGAGCAGACCAACACCGGAAAAAGGATCAAGGTTGTCTGGTTCGCAGTCAATTTGAACTCCAAGGCACGACACGGCGTCAGATCCGAGTAAAGTTGACGCCCGCACCGAATGCAACATCAAGGGCAGGTAGCTCAAAGTCGACCAACAGAATATGCAGCCGTTGCAACAATAAAAGGCCGCCCATCACGAGCGGCCTTTGTCATGGAAAAGGGGATTTCCGTAGCGATCAGATTGCAGCCTTCACAGATTCTTCCAGGTAGATTTCGCGCAGGCGTTTGGCGATCGGACCAGGTGCGCCATCACCCAGCGCAACACCGTCGATCTCGACAACTGGCATCACAAAGGCACTGGCCGAAGTGGTGAATGCTTCATCCGCCTCTTTCGCCTCGTCGATGGTGAACAGACGCTCCTCAACCTTCAGCTGCGCCTCTTCCGCCATGCGCAGAACCGCCCTACGGGTGATGCCGTGCAGGATATCGTTGGACAGCGGGCGCGTCACGATCACGCCGTCCTTGACGAAATAGGCGTTGTTCGAGGTGCCCTCGGTCACATAGCCATCTTCCACCATCCAGGCATCGTCGGCACCGGCCTTTTTCGCCATCATCTTGCCCATCGAGGGGTACAGCAGCTGCACCGTCTTGATGTCACGGCGGCCCCAGCGGATGTCCTCGATCGAGATGATCTTGGCGCCCTTCTTGGCGGCGGGGCTGTCCGCGAGCCCAGGCTTGTTCTGGGTGAACAGCACGATCGACGGTTTAGTGGTCTCGGGATTGGGGAAGACGAAATCGCGGTCGCCATCCGATCCACGCGTGACCTGAAGATAGACAAGGCCTTCGTCGATTCCATTCAGCTCCACCAGTTTGCGGTGGATTTCCAGCAGTTCGTCCTTGGTGCAGGGCTCAGCCATGTCCAGCTCATCCAACGAGCGTTTCAGGCGCACCGCGTGGCCTTCGAAATCAATCAGCTTTCCGCCCAGGACCGAGGTCACCTCGTAGACCGCATCCGCCATCAGGAAGCCACGGTCGAAGATCGAAATCTTCGCTTCGTCTTCCGGTAGATATTCGCCATTCACATAAACAGTACGGGTCATTGTCGTCTCCTCAGCCCCAGAGTTCTGCCTTGGGCGGATGCACACCGGCAGCGTCGTATTCCATTGTGACCTCGCGGTCTTCGGACAGAAGCAGCGGCCCGTCAAGGTCCGTTACCATCGCCCCCTGCGCCAAGAGCTGCGCAGGCGCCATCGCCAGGGAAGATCCCATCATGCAGCCGACCATCACGTCGTACCCCTCGGCCAGCGCCGCTTCGCGCAGCTTCAGCGCCTCGGTCAACCCGCCGGTCTTGTCCAGCTTGATATTGACCACATCGTATTTGCCCTTGAGTTTCGGCAGGCTGGCACGGTCATGGCAGCTTTCATCGGCACAAACGGGCACCGGGCGTTCCATGCCGATCAGGGCGTCGTCTTCACCCGCGGGCAAGGGCTGCTCCACCAGCGACACGCCCAGTCGCACCAGATGCGGGGCAAGGTCTGCATAGACTTCGGCGCTCCAGCCTTCGTTGGCGTCAATGATGATCTTGGAAGCTGGCGCGCCCGCGCGCACGGCCTCTAAGCGGGGCATGTCGTCGGCGGTGCCGAGCTTGATCTTCAAGAGCGGGCGATGGGCGTTCTCGGCGGCCTGCTCCCGCATCACTTCGGGTGAGTCCAACGAAAGGGTATAAGCGGTGATTTCGGGGCCGGGTTTGGGCAGACCGGCCAGTTCCCAGACCCGTTTGCCGGTCTGCTTGGCCTCCATATCCCAAAGGGCACAATCCACCGCGTTACGGGCGGCACCCGCGGGAAGCAGTTCCTGCAGTTCGGCGCGGGTGAAGCTCTCGGGCAGGCCCATGATCTCAGCTGTGACGCTGTCGAGGGTTTCATCATAGCGCGCGTAAGGCACGCATTCGCCCCACCCCGTCACCCCATCCTGTTCGACCCGGACGGTCAGCACCTTGGCCTCGGTCCGCGAGCCGCGGGAGATGGTGAAGGCCCGCGCCAGTTTGAAGACATCCGGCGTCACGGTGACTTTCATGATTGATCCTTTCGAGGTCTTGATCTGGGACTTTGGCGGATTGGACATAGAAAGGGCGCCTGCTGCCAGACGCCCCCTCATAGAAATCAGATTGCGGCCAGCGCGTCCACCAGGCGGCCAGCGCCGTGGCGATAGGGGTCAACAGCGGGCAGGCCCATGCGCTTTTCGACCTCTTCGAGATAGGCGACGGCCTCTTCCTCGTTCAGATGCTGGGTGTTCACCGAAATGCCAACGACCTGACAATCCGGGTTGGCCTTGCGGGCCAGCGGCAGGGCGGTGTCGCGCAGCTCTTCCAGGGTCGGCAGGCTATAGCCCGGCAGGCCGCGCATGTGTTCGCGGGTGGGTTCATGGCACAGGATAAGCGCATCGGGCTGACCGCCATGCACCAGTGCCATGGTCACACCGGAGTAGGAGATGTGAAACAGGGAGCCCTGACCTTCGATCAGATCCCAGTGATCCTCGTCATTGTCCGGGGTCAGGTATTCGATGGAGCCCGCCATGAAGTCGGCAATGACCGCGTCCAGCGGAACACCATGGCCGGTGATCAGGATGCCGGTCTGGCCGGTGGCGCGGAAGGTGGATTTCATTCCGCGTTCCTGCATTTCGGCATCCATCGCCAGGGCGGTGTACATCTTGCCGACCGAGCAATCGGTACCAACAGCCAGGCAGCGCTTGCCTTTCCGCTTCACGCCATTGGCGATCGGGTAGCCGACCGAAGGCACGCGCACGTCATGGAGGGTGCCACCATGGGTCTGGGCTGCCGCCACCAGATCACCTTCGTCGCGCAAGAGGTTGTGCAGGCCTGACGCGATATCATAGCCCATGTCCAGCGCCTTGATCAGCACTTCTTTCCAAGCAGGTGAAATAACCCCGCCGCGATTGGCAACACCGATCACAAGGGTCTTTGCCCCGGCGGCCTTGGCCTCTTCCAGAGTCATCTCGGTCAGGCCCAGATCCGCGCCGCAGCCCGGCAAAGAGATTTGACCCACCGCATGGTCGGGGCGCCAGTCACGGATGCCGATGGCAACCTTTGCCGCAAGCATGTCGGGCGCGTCGCCCAGGAACAGCAGATAGGGTGTCTCGATCATCTCGGGCCTCCGTTAAACATGATTCATTTGGACAATAAGGAGAGAGCCCTGCGAAGCGGTCCCGTTTTTGCATTTGCAAGAAAGCGTCATTCGAAGAATCTTCCATCAATCAGCACTTTTACCGAAGAAAATCTCACTCAATCGCCACATATCGACCACTCTTACGCAGCGGAAAGAATTTTCGCCCCAGCACCTTACGACAATGCTGCGGCTGCAAACTTCCTCTTGCATGCCAATGCGCAATTTCATACCACAAAGGCGACCCAAATCGTAATTTCATTACCCTATCAGGGAGCGCCATCCATGAGCTTTCGCATCCAGCCCGCCGCCCCGGCACGCCCCAACCGCTGCCAGCTGTTCGGCCCCGGCTCCAACACCAAACTCTTTGCCAAGATGGCCGCCTCGGCTGCGGATGTGATCAACCTCGATCTAGAAGACTCGGTGGCGCCCACCGACAAGGACCTGGCCCGCGCCAATGTAATCGAAGCGCTGAACACCGTCGACTGGGGCAAAAAATACATGTCGGTCCGTATCAACGGTCTGGACACGCCCTATTGGTACCGCGACGTGGTGGATCTGCTGGAACAGGCCGGTGACCGCTTGGACCAGATCATGATCCCCAAGGTGGGCTGCGCTGCGGACGTCTATGCCGTGGATGCGCTAGTGACCGCGATCGAACGCGCCAAGGGCCGCACAAAGCCCATCTCATTTGAGGTCATCATCGAGTCCGCCGCTGGTATCGCTCATGTGGAAGAAATCGCAGCCTCCTCTCCGCGCTTGCAAGCGATGAGCCTGGGCGCGGCCGACTTTGCCGCCTCCATGGGCATGCAGACCACCGGCATCGGCGGCACGCAGGAAAACTACTACATGCTGCGCGAGGGCGAAAAACACTGGTCAGACCCCTGGCACTGGGCGCAGGCCGCTATCGTCGCCGCCTGCCGCACCCATGGCGTACTGCCCGTTGACGGCCCCTTTGGCGACTTCTCGGATGACGAAGGTTATATCGCCCAGGCAAAACGCTCGGCCACGCTGGGTATGGTTGGCAAATGGGCCATCCACCCCAAGCAGATCGCCCTGGCCAACCAGGTCTTCACTCCCTCCGAAGAGGCGGTTGCAGAGGCGCGCGAGATCCTCGCCGCGATGGAACAGGCCAAGGCCAACGGCGAAGGCGCCACAGTCTACAAAGGACGCCTTGTTGACATCGCCTCGATCAAGCAGGCAGAGGTGATCGTTGCTCAGGCCGAACTGATCGCTGCAAGCTGACACTATCGGCCGCACCCGATCTGTGACTAGAGTGAAAGGGGCTCCACACCGGTGCCCCTTTTTTGCTGTTTGGAGCTTTACCTTGGCCGCACTCACCCTGTTTCACACCACAGATGCCCACGTAAAGACCTTTGACCGTCTCGCCCCGGATGCAGACCTGATACATGTGGTGCGTGCTGATTGGCTGGACAGGGCCAAGGGCGGCATCGACACCGATCTGCGGCAAGAAATTCTGCAGGCCATCGCGGCGGTCAAAGGATCCTCTCTGTGCACCTGCACCACCCTGGGCACCATCGCTGAAGAGGCCGGCGCCCCCCGGATCGACTGGCCAATGATGCAAGCGGCTGCGGAAATCGGCGGTCCGGTGATGCTGGCCTATTGCCTGGAAAGCACCCGCGCGCCCTCCACTGCCCTTTTGGAGCGCGCCTTCATGCAGCAGGAAAAAAATCCTGAAATCCGTAGTCTGCCCCTGACCGGGCTTTGGCACCATTTCACCGATGGCAACACCGACCGATTTCACCAGCAGATCGCGGAATGGGTTGCCACATCCCTGTCGCTTGTTTCGGATACGTCCTGTGTTGTGCTTGCTCAAGCCTCGATGGCGGGAGCCACCCGGTATATCGAAAGCAATGTGCCCGTACTGGCCTCTCCCGAGATTGCAATGCGGGCGCTCCTGCCAGAGACCTAAGCGCGCATGTCCTTGGGAGAGCCCATGACGACGTAAGTCGTGATCGCGGTGACATAGGGTGACGTGCCGAGGATATCCGTGTGAAACCGCTTGTAGCTGGGCAGATCTGCGCATTCGACCCGCAACAGGTATTCGATGGTGCCGGTGATATTGTGGCATTCCACCACCTCGGGCGCAGCCCGCATCGCCTTCTCGAACGCCTCTTGCGCTTCCTTGGTGTGCTCCCCAAGGCCAACGCCGATGTAGGTAACAAAACCGACGCCCATCGCTTCGCGGTTCAAAACCGCTTTGTAGCCGGTGATGACGCCTTGACGCTCCAACTCCTGCACACGGCGTAGGCAGGCCGAGGGCGAAAGGCCAACACGCTCGGCAAGCTCCAGATTGCTGATCCGACCATCGCGGGCCAACTCTTGCAATATTCGTTGGTTTATTTTGTCATTTTTCACCATTTATTGCAATAATACATTCAACACGCAGCAGAACGCAATTTCATTCTGACGTCTGCACGGCAGTTTCACCGACATGACTACTGATCTGATCCTCGCACTCGCGCTCTTTGCCTTCGTCTCCTCGATCACACCGGAGCCCAACAACCTGATGCTGATGGCCTCGGGCGCAAATTTCGGGTTCCGCCGTACCATTCCGCATATGCTGGGGGTGGCTTTGGGCTTTGTGTTCATGGTCGTCCTGGTCGGCGCGGGCCTGATCCAGGTCTTTGATGCCTTCCCTTTCAGCTACACCGTGCTCAAGGTGGTCTCGGTCATCTACCTTTTGTATCTGGCCTGGAAGATCGCAAATGCTGCACCGGCAGAGACGGGAAATGCAAATGGTCACCCCATGACGTTTGTTCAGGCAGCTGCCTTTCAGTGGGTCAATCCAAAAGCCTGGGCAATGGCCCTGACAGCCATCAGCGCCTATGCACCCGACCAAACCTTCTGGGCGATCCTTCTTGTTGCCGCGCTCTTTGGCGCGGTAAATCTGCCCTCGGTCAGCTCTTGGACCGTTCTGGGGCAGCAGATGGCTCGATTTCTGACCAACCCACGCCGCCTGGCGTTATTCAACTGGACAATGGCTCTGCTTCTGGTCGCGTCTCTTTACCCTGTGATCTGGCCCCACTGAAACGGACAGTACCGCGACACGAAACGCTGCTGGCGGGCCGGGCACATCTGCTGAGTTGCATCCGCCGCGCGACAAGGCCATATATCGCTGAAACCGCGCATCCTAGGGCGCAGAGCGAGGCGACATGACCCAGTATCTTGAATTCGAAAAACCGCTGGCCGAAATCGAAGGCAAGGCAGAAGAACTGCGCGCCCTGGCCCGCACCAATGAAGAGATGGATGTAGCCAGTGAAGCGGCTGCGCTCGATGCCAAGGCCGAACAGCTACTGAAGGATCTTTACAAGGACCTCACCCCCTGGCGTAAATGCCAAGTGGCCCGCCACCCGGAGCGTCCGCACTGCAAGGATTACATCGAGGCTCTGTTCACCGAGTACACACCTCTGGCGGGGGACCGGAACTTTGCCGACGATCTGGCCGTCATGGGGGGGCTTGCCCGCTTCAACGACCAGCCGGTGATGGTGATCGGGCATGAAAAGGGCGCCGATACCAAATCGCGCATCGCGCACAACTTTGGCATGGCCCGCCCAGAAGGCTACCGTAAGGCGGTGCGCCTGATGGAGATGGCCGGACGTTTCGGCCTGCCGGTGATCACCCTTGTAGACACCACCGGCGCCTATCCCGGCAAGGGCGCCGAGGAACGTGGCCAGTCCGAAGCCATCGCACGCTCGACCGAGATGAGCCTCAAGATCGGCGTGCCTGTTGTGTCGGTCATCATCGGCGAGGGTGGATCGGGCGGCGCCGTTGCCTTTGCCACCGCCAACCGGGTCGCCATGCTGGAACACGCTGTCTATTCCGTGATCAGCCCCGAAGGCTGTGCTTCGATCCTTTGGAAGGACGCCGAAAAGATGCGCGAAGCTGCTGAGGCCCTGCGCCTGACCGCACAGAATCTTCTGGAGCTGGCCGTCATCGACCGGATCATCAAAGAACCATTGGGCGGCGCGCACCGGGATGCCGAGACCACGATAGCTGCGGTCGGGGCAGCCATCACGTCAATGCTGAGCGAGCTGAAGGACAAGGACGGCGCAGAGTTGATAAAGGACCGCCGCCAGAAGTTCCTCGATATCGGTTCCAAGGGACTGGCGGCCTGATCCACATTACCAATAAGAACAACCGAAACCGAACCCATGATCCGGTCATTGGTCGGCGGCGGTTTGAATGGCCACCGACAGGCGCGGCCATGGCATCCATGGTCTGCTTTGAATATACGCCCCTTTAAACGCCCCCCTTTGTCCCTTGCCGATCACAAGGGACAAAGGGGGGGCGTGTGGCACTGGCATGATGCAATCAGGACCGGCGCCTGGCCATCAGGCGGGCATGCCGCCTCAAGATCTGACTTTTTGCATTCCCGGATCGAACAGGGGTTTCAAGGAGGCCGTCGCCCTGTAGCGCTTTTCGGCCACTTCGATTTCCCATTGGCCCTCCTCAACCACGGCTGCGGTCAAAGGCTCGTCTAGTTCGGCAAAACCGATCCCGACTGCACCACCCAGGCTGTGACCATAGCCGCCGACCTGCAGGTGCCCGACTTCGGCGCCGTTGAGGTAGATACACTCGTTCCCGTAGAGAAGCGGCTCGGGATCCTGCAGGAGAAACTGCAGCATCCGATTTTTCGGAACGCCTCGCGCCTTGATTTCTGCAAGCGCATCACGGCCGATAAACCCACCGGGCTTGTCCAGCTTCACGGCGAAGCCAAGCCCGGCTTCGATCGGATTGTCGGTGTTATCCACGTCCAGCCCGAAATCGCGATAGGCCTTTTCCAGCCGCAGGGAGTTCAGGGTCTGCATCCCCGCATCGCGCAGTCCGAACTCCTGTCCTGCTTTTTTGAGCAAATCATAGACTTGCACCGCAGCGTAGGACGGCACCTGAAGCTCCCAGCCGAGTTCGCCAACGAAGGTGACCCGGAAGGCCCTGACGATCCAATACCCGACGTCGATGTCCTGCCAGGTCATGAACGGAAAGGCCTCGTTCGACATATCCGCGGTGGTCACCTTTTCCATCAGCAGGCGGGCCTTTGGGCCATGGATGTTGATCTGCGTGATACCCGGGGTGAGGTCGGTAATCACCACGACCTCGCCGTCCAGAATGTGACGCTGCATTCGCATCAACGTATGGCCATGGCTGTTTTCACCGACAACGACCATGAAACGGTCCTTTGCCAGACGGGTCACGGTCAGATCGGCCTCGAAGCCGCCCTTTTCATTGACCCAGGCGGTGTAGACCAGCCGCCCCGGCTCAACGTCGACCTCGTTGCAGGACAGGCGACTCATCAGGGCAAGTGCATCAGGGCCTTCCACCTGGAACTTGGACATGGTCGACATGTCCATGATGATCACGTCCTCGCGGGCTGCACGATGCTCTTCGGCGTGCCAGTCAAACCAGTTCTGACGGAACCAGCTGTATCTCTCGATCTTTGCCAAGTCAGGTGTGGGCGCGAACCAGTCCGGCATTTCCCAGCCATGCCCTTCGGTGAAATAGGCACCATTGGCGGCCAGCCGATCATGCAATACCGACCGCTTCAGATCACGGGCCGTTTGATAGCTTTCATTGTGATAGTGCTGCCCGAACATCTTCCCCAAGAGTTCGGGACCGCGATCGCGGCGGAAAGCAGGGGTGGCCTCGTGGCGCGTGAACCGGTTCACGTTGATACCAGTGACGTCGATGGGGGGATGTCCGTCCACGATCCAATGCGCCAGCACCTTCCCTGTACCGGCACCGTTGAGGATGCCCAGAGAGTTCATTCCGCAGGCGACGAAACATTTGCGCAGTTCGGGCGTTTCACCCACCAGAGGAGCCAGATCCGGGGTGAAGCTTTCCGGTCCGCAGAACAGTTTACGCACGCCAACATTCAAGGCATCAGGCACCCGGGAATAGGCCTTTTCCAGGTGCGGGCCGACCCGGTCCCAGTCGGGCTCAATTTCTCCAAAGGAGAAATTTTCGGGGATGCCCTCCAGTTTCCACGGCGCGGCGCCTGGCTCAAACAGGCCCAGCATCAATCCTCCCACCTCTTCACGGTAGTAGGTGTAGGTCGAGGGGTCTTCGAGCACGGGCAGGTCTCGGCTAAGGCCGTCAATGTTTTCGGTGATCAGGTAGTAGTGCTCGGCCGCCTGCAGTGGCAGGTTAATGCCAGCTTTGGCGCCCAGTTGACGCGACCACATCCCCCCGCAGATCACAACGTTTTCGGCCGTGATGATTTGACCATCAGCCGTGCGAACCCCGGTTGCCGTGCCATTCCTCGCCATGATTTCAGACACTGTGGTGCCTTCAAAAATCCGAGCGCCGCCCATCCGGGCGCCCTTTGCCAGCGACATGGTCACGTCAACCGGATTTGCGCGACCATCTTCCGGAATGTAAAATCCCGCCAGCACATCGCTCAGATCCCCGATGGGGAACAGATCGGCCGTTTCCTTTGGCGAGATTTCGTGAATATTGATACCGTGCCGACGCATGAATGGGGCAAGCCGCCGCATCTCATGAACCCGCTCTTCATTGTTGGCAATTTGCAGATACCCCACGTCGCGAAAACCGGTCGGCACCCCGGTTTCTTTTTCCAGGTTGGCATATAGATCCCGCCCATGGGTGTAGATCTCACATTCGGCCTCAGACGGCAGCAGACCTGCCACGATCAACCCCGCAGCATGCCACGTGGTGCCTGATGTCAGTTGGTCACGTTCCAGAACGACAACGTCCGACATGCCAAGTTTGGTCAGGTGATAGGCGGTGTTACAGCCGATTGAGCCCCCACCGATAATCACTGTCTGCGCATGCGTGGGAAGCTTCTGAGCCATCGGTATGTCCTTCCAGTGCGAATCCTTGATTTGATCAAATCCTACAATTGACCGCCAGCAGCAATCAAGATACTGATTGAATGAACATTCAATAGATACACCACATGATCCCGAAGCCCACGACGAAGAAGCCGCGCACTGCCCCCCCAGAAGTACGGCGAAAACAACTGATCGACGCAACCATCACCTGCATCGCACGCAAGGGCATATCCGGCACCACCCTCAACGCCATTGCCAAGGAAGCCGGGCTATCGCTGGGGCTGGCGAATTTCCATTTCAAGAGCAAGGACGCGCTGCTGTCCGAAACACTGAGGCATCTGGCAGCCGAACATCGCGACATGTGGCTACGCGATGTGCAACGCGACGAGCTGTCCGACGCCGACAAACTGCGTTCAATGGTGTCCTCACAGTTTCATCCACGTATTTGCAGTCGCAAGAAACTTGCCGTCTGGTTCGCCTTCTTTGGGGAGGCGCACCATAGAAAGACCTACCGGTCAATCTCTTCTCGGATCGACATGGAGCGACAACAGCTGTGCGCGGAACTGTGCAGCAACATCATTGCCGAAGGCGCATACCCCCTTACTGACGCAGATGAGGTCGCCCAAACCCTTGAAGGCATGTTCGACGGTCTGTGGCTGAACATGTTGATGTATCCAGACAAGTTCACGCGCGAGACTGCCGAGCGTCAGGTGGTGGGGTATCTCCGTCTGGTATTCGCCAGGCATTTTTGAGGATCACCGCACTTGCCTGCCCGGCCATGTCCGCATGAGTTGCGCTGATTCAATGCGCGGCGGATGACGTCTTTCCCTTACCAGATCAATCCAAATCAATGCTCCCGCGTGATTAGACCAGATAACATGACATGGGCGTTCTTCACATTGAGCATATCATCATCGCGTAGAGAGTTGCGCTGCAGGCATGCGGAGACTAGCATGCCTGCATGTCGATCGTGAGGCACATAATGACGGCTGCACTTATCGGGCTTCTGCTGGTGATGACAGGGATCGATGGCGCCGTTCACGCTCATTCCGGCGCCTGCCCGGGCGGACACTGTAACATGTCCATCTCCGATCACCCGCAGGAAATACCATCCTCTGTCTTCGAAGGCAGCGATCGGGACGCCGCGCACGATCACGCTGGCCTTGGTGATGATGGCTGCGGTCCTTTTACCTGCAATGCCATCGTACTGCCGCTTGCGATCGAGGATGAGGATTTCGCGGCCCCGAAAGTACTCTGGGCCACCACAGCCTACGCAGTGGCAACGCCCGTGAAACCGGAAAATCCGGAACGTCCCCCAAACGCCTGACCTGCAAGAAGATCTGCACCGCCGGGCCCGCCTGGCGCCGCAATCGTCAAAGCAGCGCGGCAATAGCCGCGCAGCAGAAGACCAATGTCAGGATACAGAATGAAACGCAAATACTTCCTAATCGGGGTGCCCGTGATTGCTGCCGCGGCGGCCACCTTTCAGCTTGCCTCAAACCCCGCCCCGGAGAACGCACCGCGATCGAACGCACAAGGGGAACCCATCGTCACCGTCCAGATGCCACCCCTCGAGGGTAATTCCTTAATAGGACAGCAAATCTTTACAAGGCGCTGCGCGGAGTGCCACGGTGATAACGCTGCAGGTAAGGAGGGAGCCGGTCCGCCCTTGATTCACATTATCTACGAGCCAAGTCATCACGCAGATGAAGCCTTCCAGCGTGCGGTCGCCTTGGGTGTTCGTAGCCATCACTGGAGTTTTGGGGACATGCCTCCCGTTGATGGTCTGACACGGGGCGACGTGGCAATGGTCACGGCCTATATTCGCGACGTCCAGCGGGCAAACGGTATTCAGTGAGGTCAACCATGAAGACAATCGCATCCTTTGCCCTGGCAGCTCTTTTGGCAACCCAGACCCTTGCACACTCCAAGGTTTCAGACACCACGCCAGCCGACGGGGCTGTTGTGACTCAGCCCACCACCAGCATCGACTTCACGTTTTCCAAGGCTATACGGCTGACAGTTGTGAAGCTCTCGCCGCAAAAGGGATCCGAGATAAAGCTGGATCTGAGGGCGCATACCACTTTTGAGCAGGAGTTCAGTCTACCGGTTCAAAGGCTGGATCCCGGCGACTACCGTGTCGAATGGCGCGGGCTTGGGCTGGACGGCCACCCCATGCGCGGCGCGTTCTCATTCTCAGTGGAGTAGGTTCGTGCCGGATATCTGGGACATGCTCGCCACCATCGGCAAACTGGCGCTCTATGCCGGCTTCTGTGGTGCGACGGGCCTCGTGATCGTTCGCATCCTATTTGAAGAGCTCACAACCCCTCTATGGCTACGGATGCAAAAACAAGCTGCAGCTCTCGCGACGCTGGGCCTGATTGCCGCGGGTTTCAGTTTTTCGTTGCGCGGCGCATCGCTAACGGGAGACGCCGGTGGCATGGTGGATGCTGAAATGCTCAACCTCCTTTGGCAGACTACAGTGGGAGATGCGCTGATCTATCGGGTGATCGGCGGAATGGTTCTTCTGTTTGGCCTCTTTCTGGGACAGGGCCGACCATGGATATCTCTTTTAGGGGGAGCGGTCGGCCTTTGGTCCTTTACCTTGATCGGTCACGTGCCTGAACTGGAGCAGATCGCCCTGCGTCTGCTTCTGTTTCTGCATCTCTTGGGTGTATCGTTATGGGTCGGGGTTCTGTCGCCGCTGAGGCAGCTGTCTTTGGACGAAATCAACCCCGCCTCAGCTGCAGAATTTGGCGAAAGGTTCGGACAGCTGGCGATCTGGTTCGTGCCCGGCCTGATCGCTATCGGCGCCATTATGGCCTGGCTTTTGCTGGGCGGCCCAAGTGCATTATTGCATACCCAATATGGTCAGGGCCTGCTGTTAAAGATCGCCTTGGTCAGCGCTATGCTGGCCGTCGCTGCGGCAAACAAGCTGCGCTTTGTTCCGGCGCTGCGACGGGCCGAAACCGGAGCGGGACGCCGACTGGCGCGGGCCATCGAAGTGGAAGCCGTCGTTTTCATCTTGGTGTTTGCAACAACCGCGCGATTGACCAGCACTCTCACGCTGCCGGGATGAACGCAATGAAACTGAAACACTTGATACCCGTCGTTGTCCTTGGCTGCATTGCCGCCTCTGCACAGGCGGATCACGAAATGGAAGGGCGGGACACCCGTAACGGGGCCGCTCTCTATGCGGAACACTGCGCTGCATGCCACGGCAAAAATCTAGAAGGGCAACCCGACTGGCAAACGCCCGGCACAGACGGGATCCTGCCAGCCCCACCACATGATGAAACCGGCCATACCTGGCATCACGACAGCCAGTTGTTGTTCGATTACACGCAGCTTGGCGGCTCTGAGGCATTGTCGCTGCGCGGCGTTACCGGCTTCAACAGTGGGATGCCTGCGTTTGAAGGAGTCCTCGACGAGGCCGAAATCTGGGATATTCTCGCTTACCTAAGATCAACATGGCCGCAGCGGGTTCGCGAAATTCAGTCCAGTCGCAACCCCATTCATGACTGATCCTGTTGGCGTTGTCGCACAAATGCGGTTCACAGGGCATATCCCCTTCCCCGAAGGATTTACTCTACGGGCTCTTGGCATACCTGTCATAAAGCAATAGCGCAGCGGCGTGCGCAGTGCTCCCACGGACTGCACGGACGAACGCACCGGCACGGCTGATTTCGTGAAGGACACGGTTGCCATGGTTGGCGGTACAATCACCCAGGTTATTGCCTTCAGGCTGAATGACGGAACCCGCGTCCGGGCCAGCTTCATCATCGACAACTTCTCCGTCTGACGGCCAGACCAGGTCTTCCAAATCCTGATCGGTCCAGTCCGGCTCTGCCAGGCCAGGTCATCGGGTTCAGTTTCCGCTAACTCCGCAAAAACCAGCTCGACTCAGTCGAGTTACCGAATGTCGGCACCTTGAGAGAAAACACATTTTGGTGCATGCGGCAGCGCCCGGGTGGCCAATGATGACAGGCACACCGAATAACTGCCACGAGGCACTGCTATGGAGAGCCACGGTGCCTCCGACATAAATCACTGAAATATAAGACAATATGTTGGTGGCGGAGACGAAGGCCGCCATGCCATTTTCCCACGTCTTCCGTGAAATTCCCTAATTGTCTTTTTTATTAGATGTTTAACACCTTCCTTTGTGCGTCATGTTCCGGCATAATCCTAGTCGATCCACGGAATTGTGGGGGATGTAATGGGGGACGCTATGCCACGTGAGAACATCCGAACACCGGAAAAGGCGCTCTCGGCACGTTTCGTGGAGACGGTGACAGAGCCGGGCAAATACTTCGACGGACAAGGCCTCTTTCTGAGGGTCGCCAAGAACGGCGCGCGGCAGTGGGTTCAGCGCATCGTCATTCGCGGCAAGCGCTGTGAGCTGGGTCTTGGCAGTCCGCCCGCCGTGCCGCTGGCGACGGCGCGTAGGCTGGCGCTCGAAAACCGAGGCAAGGCGATGCTGGGCGGCGATCCACTGGCTGACAAGCGCAAAGCGCGCGAGGGCATGCGTTTCGCCGATGCAGTGGACACCTACCTGACGGCCAAGCTGTCAGAGTTTCGGAATGAGAAGCACCGCAAACAGTGGCGTTCGACGCTAGACACCTACGCCGCCCCGATACTGGGGCCAAAGCTGGTTTCGGACATCACTGTCCAGGACGTGCTCCGCGTGCTGGAGCCGATCTGGCAAACCAAGACAGAAACCGCTTCCCGTCTGCGGGGCCGGATCGAGAACGTGCTGTCCTGGGCGACTGTGGCCGGGCACCGCGCGGGGGACAATCCGGCACGGTGGCGGGGCAACCTGTCCGAAATGCTGCCCAAGCCCGCGAAGGTGGCGAAGTCGGACAATCAACCGGCACTTGCTCTTGCGGATGTTTCGCGCTGGTGGGACGACCTCGCGCAACGCGAGGGGATGGCAGCGCAGGCGCTCCGGTTTCTGACCCTGACCGCCGCCCGCTCCGGCGAGGTGCGGGGCATGATGTGGGACGAAGTCGACCTTGGAGACGCTTCGACGCTTGCGACATCCGCGGCACGGGCCATCTGGACGATCCCGGCTTCGCGCATGAAAAACGGCAGGCCGCACCGCGTTCCGCTCTCGCCCGAAGCAGCGGCTTTGCTTGAAAGCCTGCCGCGCCTCGATGGCTCTCCTTTCGTGTTCTTCGCGCCTCGCGGCGGGATGCTATCGGACATGTCCATTTCGGCAGTCATGCGGCGCATGCAGGCGGCGCAGGAGAAGGCAGGCGTCCAAGGCTACCTAGACCCGGCCAGCAAGCGTCCAGCCGTGCCGCACGGGCTGCGCTCGACCTTCCGGCAGTGGGCGGCGGAACGGGGCTATCCCCGCGACATGGCCGAAATCGCTCTGGCACATTTCATCGGCTCCGAGGTGGAACGCGCCTATCAGCGATCCGACATGCTCGACCGGCGGCGCGCCATGATGGCCGATTGGTCCGGGTTCCTGGGTGGCAAGGCGGTGCAGGTCGATAACGTTGTGAAGATCGGTACGCCGGGATGAAGGGACCAACGCTCGCAGGCCCTTCATCCAGCCTTTCGGGGCACTGTAATGAGCCGCCGATTACCCCCAACGAGCAGATTGCCGCATTCAGAAACGAAATCCTTGCGGCAATTCCCGAGGAGTATATTGAGCGCCTTGAAGATCAGGAGGCATTGGCTCTAGTCGGGCGAGATGCGGAAATCGTTGCGCTCTATCTGTCGCGCTTCTGGCATTTCGAAAGTCCGTGGTGGGCCGATGAAGCTTTGCGGATTGTTTTCGCAAGCAAGCTTCCCGCCACGAAGGCAGTTGAAACCGCCTTTGGTCGCGCTGCGGACCTGCGGCTTCGCGACAAGGGCCAGAACAAGGGGCAATTCTTGCGGCAAGCTTGGGAAGATCGAGCGTTTTTCCTAGTAGCCGTAATGCGCGAGGCAGGTGTTTCAGCGAATGAGGCGAGCCACCAAGCGGCGCGGTGGCGCGATGAATTCAGTGTCGGCGCTTTCACTGCCAAGGCATCCACGATTGAAAAGGAATTTCCCAAATGGGCAAATGATCCGCTACGGGGCAAGGTCTGGTGCGGGCAGCTATCGCAGGAAACTGAAGGGCTTACCCCTGCGCAGAAGGCGGACCTGATACAAGCCAACAAGTTGCGAGCTCGAATACTTCCGCCATGCCCCGATGGCCTGAGAGGCAACCGCCGAGACTGAAACATTCCTGGGGAAGTAGATAAGCTCCCGTTCCTCCCTCGCCTCTACAGGCCGCGCTCTGCCACCTTCCGGTTGCGACTAGATCAAACCGAAAGGAACCGACATGGCCGAAAAACTGTTGCGCCGCCCTGAGGTCGAAGCCCGGACGGGGCTGTCCCGCTCGACCCTCTACGACTGGATGAAGCGAGGTGAATTCCCCCAGCCGGTGAAGCTGGGTACGCGCCTCGTTGCCTGGCGAGAAAGCGACATTGGCGACTGGCTCGAAAGCCGACAGCAGCGCAGCGCTTGATGCGCTCGCGGATACATCACCATGTCCAATGCTCTCCTGACTGCGGCCTGGGCTGTAGACCTCTTAAGCACTTACGAACGTATAGTGTTGGTTCGTCTCGCAGATCGAGCCAACGACAAGACGGGTGGTTGTTGGCCCAGTGTCGCGAGCCTTGCCCGCGATTGCAGCTGTGGGGTCAGAACGGTTCAGGGTGTGCTGAAAGAGCTAGAAAAGCGTGGCTTGATCAGCGTTGAGAGAAATGCCGGGCCAAAGGGATGCAACGTGTATCGCCTGACGCTACCCCCCGCAACGGATGCCCCCCCGCATGTGGTGCACCCCAGCACAGCAGATAGCCAGCCACCGCAGGTGACGACGGCCAGCTCCGCAGGGGGTGCGCCCGAACCCAAAAAGAACCCTAAAAAAACCTTGCCGAAGAAAGCCGCGAAAGAAATGGAAATGGAAGTTGAGGCGATCAAGGCCGGTAAGCGCTACTTGCTCAGCGGAGTGAGTGCCCACAAGGCGCGCGAGCTGGTCTCAGAAGGCCGTGTCACCGAGGCGCAATGCCAAGCTGTGGGGCTGCTATGACAACCAGCTTTTCACCCGATTTCGCGCGCGCGCGGGGTGGGGTTTTAGGGCGCTTTGGGCCTTCATCCGAAAAATTGCCGGAGAGCCTTTGTGGTGCAAACACCCGAAAGGGAGCGCCTTGCAAGGCGAAAGCGCTACCCGGAAAAGAGCGATGCAGGTTTCACGGCGGGGCATCGACCGGACCAAAGACGCCAGAGGGCCGCGAACGAATAGCCAAGGCTCAACGGCAGCGCTGGGCGAAATGGCGGGCTGAAAAGCTTCATGGAGATTGAGCCCGTCCATCAGGATGGCGCAGGCTGTTCGATCAGGACGCGCGGGGCATGGAACCGCCGAGTCGGGCCACGACGGAGACGAAAATCTCCTCGGACACCTCGGGCGAGCCTTCATCGGCGAGAACCTCGGACGGGGATATGTCCGACCAGGTTCCGTCAGAGCCAAGCAGCAGCATGGAACCGGGTTCGGGCTCCAAGGCGGGGATGGAGCGGTCCACCAGGAAGAACCGCATCTTCGAAGAATTGGCTACGGATTGCTTGTCGATCATTTGCTTCAAAGCCACCCGGACATTCTGTTCTCGATCCAGCCGGGCAAGATCAGCGGCCATTGAGGCCAACTCACGCACGCGTTCCTTCGGCATTTCGCGCAGATTATCTTGAAGGCCTGAAAGGGCCGGGTTTGCATCGCCTAGGTTGTCGGAGTGCTGTTTTTTTCGGTGAGCATCCAGCCAGCGGGATAGGTCGTGAATGCGGCGCATCACAAGCGGCCTCAGGAGCAACAGGGACGCAGCTTGGAGGAAGATAACGACACCTGCGACGGTTTCGCCGTAGCCCCCAGACCATCTCCAAAGCTCATCCCAGAAGAACCAAAGCGGAATTCCAGGCAGGAGAAGGAGCCCGACTGAAACCCATCCCTCGAAAGCGTCTGCTGAATTCTCCTTTGTCATGACCGCCGCAAATCAATTGAACATGCCCGCAAGGTAGCCTGTAAGTCGCCTCAAGTCTTCCTGCTTGTTCCGGGGCAGTCCATGTCGTTTTGGGGGACATCCTGGGGGACAAGACTGCGCCACCCGGTAAATTTATCTTTAAAATCAACGATATATAGGAAGGTGATGGCGGAGACGAAGGGATTCGAACCCTCGAGACGGTTTCCCGCCTACTCCCTTAGCAGGGGAGCGCCTTCGACCACTCGGCCACGTCTCCGCTGACCGTCCTATTTAAAAAGGCAAAGGCGTACAAGCGGTTTCTGCAGGAAATCTGCAGTTGAACTGAAATTGCCCCAGCGCGGAAAACACAACGGCAAGCCACCGAAGCTATCGGCGCTTGTAGGTCTCCCGGTGCCACACATAAAGTCCGGCTCCCGCGATTAGAACGCTGCCCAAGATAGTCCAGACGTCGGGTATCTCGGCAAAAAATACCAGCCCCCACAGCGCCGCAAAGGCAAGTCCTGTGTAGGAAAACGGCGCCAGCATGGCCGCCTCGCCCTGAGAAAACGCCCGGATCAAGGCCAGTTGTCCAACTGTTCCTGCCAACGCGATGATCGCCATAAGGGATGCGTCGCCAGGATCGGGAGACTGCCACTGGAAAGGAACTGCGAGGCTCAGAAGGACAGTACCGACGAGGCCCGTATAGAACAGAGATGTCCAGACATCCTCATCCGGCCCAACCCGCCGGGTCAACAAGGCATAACCCGAGTAACAGGCAGCGGCCGCCAACGGCAGCAGCGCAGCCGGCGTGAACACGCCGCTTCCGGGCCGCATGACGATCATGGCCCCGATCAGCGCAACGGCGATGCCCCCTACCCTGCGAATGCCAAGCCGCTCGCCCAGAAAAAGCGCCGCGCCAAGAGTGATCAGAACTGGGTTGGTGGACATCAGCGCCGCGGCATCGGTAAGGGGAATGAGGCTCAACCCTGTGAAAAAGAACGCTGTTGCACTCATGAGCAGAATCGAACGCAGCAGTTGCAGAACCGGGTATCGGGTGCGGACCACCTGTGTCACACGCGGCATCACGAGCACCAGCACCAACACCATCTGCCCCGCATAGCGGGCCCATAAGGCAGGTAGAACGCCGACACCGGGCGTTACGGCCTTGACCGCCGCATCCATAATTGAAAAGCAGAAGATCGCTCCGATCATCAGCATAATTGCGCGGCTTTGCTGTGTCATTGGCTATCGGGTCTTCCTGCATTTTGCTGCATTTGCGTGAGCTCCCGATGGCGCGGCGATCCTTACCAAAGGCAATAGGTTCCTGTGAATGAAACGTAGGTGGGGCCTCGGCCAGAACTCGAGTGATATACCAAACTGTTTGAAAATGCATATAGGCGCATTCTCGTGTGCTCAAGTGCACTGGATAGAATGGCTATGTGCAACGGTGCGAAGACCACGGCGTTTTGGAACTTCGAACCTGCTTTCCTGCCCTTAATGAAAAACACCCGCGAAGATACATCGCGGGTGTTACATGTGGTTTGTAAAAAAGGGGTGCTTAGGTGTTGAACAGGAAGTGCATCACATCACCGTCCTGAACGATGTAGGATTTGCCCTCAGCACGCATCTTTCCGGCTTCCTTGGCACCCTGCTCGCCGTTGTGAGCGATGAAATCCTCATAGGCGATGGTTTCTGCACGGATGAAACCCTTTTCGAAATCCCCATGGATCACGCCGGCCGCCTGCGGCGCGGAAGTGCCCTGACGGATGGTCCAGGCGCGCGCCTCTTTCGGGCCGACGGTAAAATAGGTTTCCAGATGCAGCAACTCGTAGCCTGCGCGGATCAGTCGGTCGAGGCCTGCCTCGGTAAGGCCCATTTCCTCAAGGAACATCTGGGCTTCTTCCGCCTCCAACTGGCTGATCTCTTCTTCGATCTGAGCGGAAATGATTACGTGGGAGTTGCCCTGGGCGGCGGCCATTTCAGCCACTTTGGCGGAATGCTCATTGCCCTCGACGGATTCGGCTTCGCCGACGTTGCAGACATAGAGAACCGGTTTGGTGGTCAGAAGCTGCAGCATACGCCAGGCCTTGGCGTCTTCGGCATCCACCTCGACCAGCCGTGCGGGCTTGCCGTCTTCGAGCATGGCCTGGGCATCGGCCAGCAGCCGGTCCTGCTGCTGCGCTTCCTTGTCATTGCCCTTCAGCTTGCGCACCAGACCCGCGCGACGCTTTTCGATGCTTTCCAGATCCGCCAGCATCAGTTCGGTTTCGATGGTTTCGGCATCAGCCACCGGATCAACGCGACCCTCCACGTGGGTCACGTCGCCATCTTCAAAGCAGCGCAGCACATGGGCGATGGCGTCTACCTCGCGGATGTTGGCAAGGAACTGGTTGCCAAGTCCCTCGCCCTTGGAGGCGCCTTTGACCAGCCCTGCAATATCGACAAAGGTCATCCGCGTCGGGATGATCTGCTTGGAGCCCGCGATGGCCGCCAGCTTGTCGAGGCGCGCATCAGGAACACCGACCTCTCCCACATTGGGTTCGATCGTGCAGAACGGAAAATTCGCCGCCTGTGCCGAAGCCGTTTTCGTCAACGCGTTGAACAGCGTCGATTTGCCAACATTGGGCAGACCGACGATTCCCATTTTAAAGCCCATAGCGGCCTCCTGATGCCATTTGGGAGCCGCTTCTAGGCACCAATGGGACTTGGCGCAAGCATCCTTGGCATCTCAGCCCACACAGGCGGTGGAATTTGAGAACCGGTCACGGATCTTCACGACCTGTGCCAATTCCTTGATTTCCGTGTTGCATCCGGTCTTCAATGCACATGTTCCAGGCACCCTGATGCCAACATGCAGAGATTAATCATGAAATACGCCGCCGCTCTTTCCACGCTCGCCGCTCTAACCTTCGGTGCCGACCTAGTCGCTGCCCAAGACAGAGAGCTTTCCATCGGCCTTGGATATTCTGAGTTCTCCCGATCCGGGGCCGAGAACGGTGCTCTCGTATCGCTCGACTACCGACACACACCGTTTTTTGAGAAAGGGATCTTCGCTGCCCGATTTGGGGCAGCTGTGGATGTACAGGAAACCGGAGATGCCTTTTTGGGAGCCGGCATTGCGGGGAAGTGGGATCTTGGCAAGTCGTGGTTCATTGATGCCAG
Source organism: Phycobacter azelaicus (assembly GCF_014884385.1). NCBI lineage: Bacteria > Pseudomonadati > Pseudomonadota > Alphaproteobacteria > Rhodobacterales > Roseobacteraceae > Phycobacter > Phycobacter azelaicus. Next base: position 681,116 of record NZ_WKFH01000003.1, read on the forward strand.
CATCCTGCCCGGAGCCTTTGTAGAAAATGTCGACCTCAATGATTTGGGTTCGACTTTCGAGATCCGCAGCCAGATCGCAGTCGGCCACAGGTTTGCAAATGGCACGGCGCTTTCGCTGTCCCTGTCCCACAAATCCAATGCCTCGACCGGAGATATCAATCCTGGCGTGAACTCTTTGCAGCTGCGCTGGCATTTTCCGCTTTGACGCGGGTCCGCACACGCGCCTTCTCAAGGCCCGGCGATCTGCGCATGCCAGTCGGGCTTGGGATTGATTTCCGCTTCAACATTCGGCACACCAATGCGGACAGTTAAAACAAGGCCCGACCATGACCCGCATCGATGCAAAATTCGCAGACCTCAAGGCAGCAGGGAAGAAAGCTTTCGTCTCTTATGTCATGGCCGGAGATCCTGACTACGAAACCTCTTTGCAGGTCGTCAAAGGCCTGCCTGCTGCGGGCGTGGACATCATTGAGCTAGGCCTGCCCTTTACCGATCCCATGGCCGATGGTCCGACCATCCAACTGGCTGGTCAGCGGGCGCTGGATGGGGGAATGACGCTTGAGCGCACGTTGGAGCTGGCGCGCGAATTCCGCAAGGAAGACGACACCACGCCGATCGTGCTGATGGGCTATTACAACCCGATCTACAATCGCGGGGTCGACACCTTCCTCGCGGATGCAAAAGCGGCCGGGATCGACGGTCTGATCGTTGTGGACTTGCCCCCCGAAGAAGACGAAGAGCTGTGCATTCCGGCGCAGGCTGCGGGGCTCAATTTTATTCGACTGGCGACGCCCACCACCGATGACAAGCGCCTTCCCCGTGTTCTCCAGAACACATCTGGTTTTGTCTATTATGTCTCAATCACCGGCATTACCGGCGCTGCCGAGGCCGAAGCGGGAGATGTAGGCCCCGAAGTGGCGCGCATCAAATCCGCGACCGACCTGCCTGTCATCGTCGGGTTTGGGATCAACACCCCAGACAAAGCGCGCAATATCGCTTCGGTCTCTGATGGCGCCGTTGTGGGCAGTGCCATCGTAGGCCAGATCGGAGCGGGCAAGAGTGTTGAAGAGGTTCTCGCCTTCGTCAAATCCCTCTCCGACGGAGCCCACGCGGCCTGAGACCAGCCCTGCGCACGCGACACCATCAGCTATCAAACATGTTCAGGGGCGTCTTCACGTCTTGAGGCCGCACTAAGCGCGCGCGCCATGATGGCAATCAGATCGCGCTTGCGAGTCGGTTTGGCGACATAGTCAGACATTCCGCGTGCCAGATAGCCCTGCACCTGGTGCAGCATCGCATTCGCAGAGATCGCAATGATCGGGGTCGGCGGCAGCCCGGCCTCTTGCTCGGCTGCTCGGATCTTGTCTGTTGCGGTAACCCCGTCCATCACAGGCATGTTGATGTCCATAAGGATCAGGTCCGCACCGCCCGCCTGCCAAAGCTCGAACAATTCAGCCCCGTCCGGCAGGATCTCCAGATCAAGATCGTATTCTTTCAACTGGTGACGCAGTACCATCTGATTGGTGAGGTTGTCCTCGGCCACCAAGACCCGCCAGCGCCGACACCTCAGCAGATCATGGCTCCAGTCACTGTCCTCCGTGGATGTCCCGGCAGAGGGCTGCGCTACCTTCAGGACGAGGGAGACATGAAACTCGCTTCCATCGCCTTCGGCACTTGTGAAGGCGATGCTGCCACCCAGTTCCGTACAGATCTGCTGCGCCACAACAAGGCCCAGCCCAGTACCGCCATATCGCCTGTTCACACTGGCCTCGGCCTGAACGAAAGGGTTGAACAACTTGCCGTGCTGGGTTTCATGAATACCGGCTCCAGTGTCGCGCACCCGGAAATCGAGCGCAATGGTGGCGCCGTCAAGCGGAGCGGCGGAAACACTGAAGGTCACCGCTCCCTCGGTGGTGAATTTCAAGGCATTGGACAACAGGTTGCCAAGAACCTGCCGCAGACGGACCGGATCCAGTTTGGCCCAGACCTCCCTTTTGACCATGAGGCCACTCAGAACAGTCGTGAAAGACAGACCTTTTGCCTCGATCCGCGGGCGAAATTCTTCGCACAAAGACAAAAAGGTCTCATTCACATTGGTCGGCAGCCATTCCAGTTCAAGTTTGCCTGCCTCAACCTTCGACAGGTCCAGAACGTCGTTGACGATCGTCAACAGCAGGTTCCCGCTGCATTTGATCGTGTCCAGGGTTTGCTTCTGGTCCTCCCGCAATCCGCTTTCCGCAAGGGCATCAGCCATACCAAGGACACCGTGCAGAGGAGTGCGGATTTCGTGGCTCATGACAGCAAGGAAGGCGGATTTTGCAGCATTGGCCGCTTCGGCTTTTTCACGCGCCAAACGTTCACGCTCAAATGCAGCCCGCATTTCAGCCACTGTACCCCGTTCCGGGAAAGACGACTTGGAATTGCGTTTTACGGTCAATGCCTCTTGCCTGACAGGCCCCTCCCAGCTCTCTCGGGCGATGATCTGACAATCAAAACGATCATTGCCAGAAAACCGCGCACCCTTCACCCACCTAGAATCCTACAGGTCTCTCCAAATAAAGCTAACGCAAAATGTCATTTAGAGACATTTTGTGTCGTGATCATTGCGTCCAAGATAGAAAATTGGTAAACATTATTGACCACATCATAAGCCACACTGGGGGCGAGGACAGAACCTGTGCCGGTAATAACAAATATTAATGACTTAAAGCGCATCTACGAACGACGTGTTCCAAGGATGTTTTACGACTACGCCGAAAGTGGCAGTTGGACGGAACAGACGTTCCGCGAGAACACCTCTGATTTCGAACAGATCCGCCTGAGACAGCGGGTGGCGGTCGATATGTCTGGCCGCTCCACCGCAAGCCAGATGATCGGGCAGGATGTTACTATGCCCGTCGCTCTGGCACCTGTTGGCCTAACCGGCATGCAGCATGCAGATGGCGAGATCAAAGCCGCCCGTGCCGCCGAAGCCTTTGGCGTGCCCTTCACACTGTCCACCATGTCGATCAACTCGATCGAGGACGTGGCCGAGGCGACCACCAAACCCTTCTGGTTCCAGCTTTACACCATGAAGGACGAAGACTACGTGCGCCGCCTGATCGAACGGGCCAAGGCCGCAAAGTGTTCGGCCCTGGTGATCACGCTGGACCTTCAGATCCTCGGTCAGCGCCACAAGGATCTGAAGAACGGCCTTTCCGCCCCACCGAAACTGACACCCAAGACAATCGCAAACCTGATGACGAAATGGGCCTGGGGCATCGAAATGCTGGGCGCGAAACGTCGCGAGTTCGGCAATATCGTGGGCCATGTGGAAGGAATCTCCGACGCTTCTTCGCTGGGCGCCTGGACCGCGGAACAGTTCGACCCCTCGCTCGATTGGAGCAAAATCGAAAAACTGAAAGAGATGTGGGGCGGCAAGGTGATCCTGAAAGGGATCCTGGACGCCGAAGACGCCAAGATGGCCGCCAAGGTCGGCGCCGATGCCATTGTGGTCTCCAACCACGGTGGGCGCCAGCTGGATGGCGCGCTCAGCTCGATCCGCATGCTACCGCAGATCATGGACGCAGTCGGGGATGAGGTCGAGGTCCATCTCGACAGCGGTATCCGCTCGGGCCAGGACGTCTTGAAGGCGCTGGCGCTGGGGGCCAAGGGCACCATGATCGGTCGAGCTTTTGTCTACGGCCTCGGCGCCATGGGGCAAAAGGGCGTCACCACCGCGCTAGAGGTGATCCAGAAGGAGCTCGACACCACCATGGCCCTGTGCGGCGAGCGCAACGTGAAGGATCTGGGCCGTCACAACCTGCTGATTCCCGAAGGTTTCGAAGGGATCTGGCAAGACTGAGGCTCTGCGAACATCAATCTCTGATTGATATTTGACTATCCTGAACGCCTGATACGTGCAATCATGGGTTGTGCGTATCGGGTATTCAGGAGGCGTTTCATGAAAAAGCTAGTTGCAGCCTGCTTTGCGGTCGCTGCAGCCATTTCCATGCCGGCCAAGGCTCAGACCGTCTACATCAACCAGGGCAACAGCTGGACCGCGGATCTCCGGCAAGAGTTCTACACGCAGGACCAAGGCGCGCGGATCATGCCGATTGCCTGGATGCGGGCCTTGACCCTGCCGGATGGGCAGGCCTTTCTTCACGACGCTTTAGCCCGCTATGGCTACCTGCCGCTGCCCGGACGGCAAGAGGCTGATCTGCCGGTAGGTTTCACCACCAATGGCAGCGGTGCGGATATGGCCATCGGCATGACCTGCGCCGCCTGTCACACGCGGCAGATCGATGTGAGTGGCACCAACTACCGGATTGACGGAGGCCCAGCCATTGTGGACTTCCAGAGTTTCCTCAAAGACTTGGATGAGGCCGTGCTGGCGGTGCTTGAAACCTCGGCTCGCTTTGACGCCTTTGCCAAGACCGTTTTGGGCCCCAATGCTTCTGCCGCCGAGATTGCCACCTTCAAAGACGAGGTCACCGTCTGGAGCAAACGCTTTCACACACTGATAGACCGTTCATTGCCTGACCCGTCCTGGGCGCCCGCGCGGCTGGATGCGCTGTCGATGATCTTCAACCGGCTTGCGGGGCTCGACATCGGCGCGCCTGAAGATAACTATCTCATTCCAGACAATATTGCCGTCGCGGACGCCCCGGCGCGCTATCCATTCCTTTGGAACGCGGCGCGGCAGGACTTCACCCAGTGGCCTGGATTTGCTGCCAATGGCAACGACCTTCTTGGTCTGTCGCGCAACCTGGGCGAGGTCTACGGAGTCTTTGGTGACTTCCACCCGCTGCCGCAGTCCGGCCTGTTGTTCAATCGCGACTACATCAGCCAGAACTCGGCCAACTGGCAGGGCCTGAAAGCGCTGGAAGAGTGGATATGGGATATCGGCGCCCCCCGGTGGCCTTGGGAGCTGTATCACACACTGGCTGCACAGGGTGAGATCATCTTCAACCTGCCCACCACGCAAGGCGGCTGTGTCGAATGCCACGGCAAGAAGAAAGGCAAGTTCCGCTCAATCTTCCACACCACCTTTGCCACACCCATCCAGGATGTCGGCACTGATATTCGCGAATGTCAGATCCTGAAACGCCAGGTGCAGACCGGTGTTCTGAATGGCGCCAAGATCCCCCTGATCGGAACCACGCTGGGAGAGCAGGCCCAAGCCTTTGATGTGCTGGCGGTCTCAGTCATCGGGGCCATCGTGCAGCATTCCCTTGGCAGCTATGACGACAAGATGCTGACAGCGGCGAAAACTGCGGTCGAAACCCCGGACCGCGCAGATGACATGGAAACGCTCGCGCCCTTCACAGACCTCAGGGGCGCCTTTCCGACTGGCGATAGTGCCGGGGTGCTCGAATCAATGACTGCAGACAGCAGTTGCGCCTATGAGGCGCGTGTTCTCGACGGGATCTGGGCGGCCGCGCCCTACCTACACAATGGGTCGGTTCCCAGTCTGGCCGAGTTGTTGAAATCGCCCGACCAGCGCATCGCCTCCTTCAAGCCCGGCCCTGCCTATGACATCGAATCGGTCGGCATGGCCAGCGATCAGACGGCCTTTGACCAGGTGATCGAAACCACCGGCTGTGATGATCTTGCCTCGGGCAACAGCCGCTGTGGCCACGATTTTGGCACGAACCTGTCTGATGCGGACAAGGCCGCCTTGCTTGAGTACCTGAAATCGATTTGAACCAGTATCAAGGCAGCCTTTGGCGGCGCCGGACAGAGGTCCGGCGTCGTCTATTATTTAGCGCTTTGCATTTCAGGCGATCTCGGCTATACGCGCGGCTTCACGCGGGGTGACAGCCTTGGAGGCATCCCGCCCTAACATATTGGAGAATTCAAATGGCTGGAGAGATTCCTGATCTCGTTTGCCAGGAACGTGCGGGGACGGGCAAGGGCGCCGCTCGCGCAGCGCGTCGCGCTGGCATGGTTCCTGGTGTTGTTTTTGGTGGCGATGCTGAGCCGATGGCGATTCAGATCCCCTTCAACGAGCTGTTCAAAAAGCTGAAGGCTGGTCGTTTCAAGTCGACCCTGTGGAACCTGAAGGTCGAAGGCCAGGAAGACGTGCGCGTCATCTGCCGCGACGTCCAGCGTGACGTGGTCAAGGATCTGCCCACTCACTTCGACCTGATGCGCCTGCGTCGCACCACCAAGATCAACCTGTTCATTCCGGTTGAATTCACCGGTGAAGAGGTTGCGCCCGGCATCAAAAAAGGCGGCATGCTGTCCGTTGTCCGCCCCGAGGTGGAACTGGTTGTGACCGCCGGCGACATCCCCGAGAAGCTGGTTATCGACATCTCCGAGCTGCAGATCGGTGACACCGTCACCATCTCTGCTGTTGACCTGCCCAGCGGTGCCAAGCCGACCATCGACCGTGACTTCGTGATTGCGAACATCGCAGCACCTGCTGGCCTGGCTGCCTCGGACGATGAGGAAGAAGGCGAAGCGGAAGCCGCAGAAGAATAAAATCTGCGCCACTGTCTGGATTTTTGAACGGAGCCCCTTGTCGGGCTCCGTTTTCTTTTGCCGTACGCAGAGGCACCACCTCTGGATTTTCGGCGACCGAACGGGCATGTATTCCTATCACTGACTCCAGAGCGACCTTCAAACAGCGAGCAACTCAATGAAACTCTTTGTCGGACTTGGCAACCCTGGCGCAAAATACGAGCACAACCGGCACAACATCGGTTTCATGGCGCTGGACCGGATCGCCGAGGATCACGGGTTTTCGTCCTGGAAATCGAAGTTTCAGGGACAAGTCAGCGAAGGCACTCTGGGCGGAACCAAGGTGCTGCTGCTGAAACCGCAGACCTTCATGAACAACTCTGGTCAGTCCGTCGGAGAGGCGATGCGGTTCTACAAACTCACCCCGGCGGATGTGACTGTGCTGCATGACGAGTTGGACCTTGCCCCCGGCAAGGCGCGCGTCAAACAGGGTGGTGGCCATGCGGGCCACAACGGGCTTCGGTCGATCCACGCCCATATCGGGGCGGACTATGCCCGCGTGCGCCTTGGGATCGGTCATCCCGGCCACAAGGACGCAGTCGCGGGCTATGTGTTGCGCGATTTTCCCAAGGCGGATGAAGCCTGGCTGGATGATCTGATGCGTGGAATATCAGACGGCGCCGCCGAACTGGCCAAAGGCGATGGCGGCAAGTTCATGAATGCGGTCGCCCTACGCACCGCCCCGCCGCGCAGCTCGACTTCCCCCAAGGGAAAAGACAAGCCCGCAAAAGAGCAAAGGGCCGAAACGGACGCGCCGAAGGCCGAGGACACCCGCTCACCGATGCAGCGTCTGGTGGACAAGTTCCGCTAGCCCGCTTGCCGTTGCGTCCGCTTTGCGCAAGGCCCGCCCCACAGCTAGGCTGACGCAAAAGGGGAGGAAAGACATGCGCAAATTCCTGCGGATCGCCGGGCGTGTTCTGGCTGTATTGGCGGTTGTCGTTGTGGCAGGCGGACTGTGGAAGCGCGAAGAGATCATGCGCCTATGGGCCGTGAACTCGCTCTTTTCCGCAGAAAAGATCGTGTACAACTTTTCAAACATGGATGCCGCCTTTCTGACCCAGCCGGTGCAGCGCGGCGAAACTGCCGTCTCAGCCCTGCCCCAAGGGCCAGAGATGACCCTGCCGGGCGGTACCCAGGACTGGATCACGGACCGGGCGGTCACTTCGCTTCTGGTGCTGAAGGATGGGGAGGTCCGCCACGAAAGCTATCACCTCGGCACCGGTGAGGACGACCGCCGCATCTCGTGGTCGGTGGCAAAGAGTTACCTCTCGGCCCTCTTTGGGATCCTCTTGGAGGAAGGCGCAATCGCCTCCATCGACGATCCGGTCACAAAGTATGCGCCGCTCCTGGAAGGCAGCGCCTATGACGGGGCCAGCATTCGCAACGTGTTGAACATGGCCAGCGGTGTCACCTTTGACGAGGACTATCTGGACTACGATTCGGATATCAACCGCATGGGCCGCGAGGTGGCTTTGGGCGGCACGCTCGATCAGTTCGCGGCAGATCTGACAGAGACGTTCACCGACCCCGGCGCCACTTGGCAGTATGTCTCCATCGATACCCATGTGATCGGCATGGTAATCCGAGGCGCCACGGGCCGCAGTATCCCGGATCTTTTGTCGGAAAAGATCATTACGCCACTGGGACTTGAGCAAGAGCCCTACTACGTGACCGATGGCGAAAGCGTTGCCTTTGTCTTGGGCGGGCTCAATATCACCACGCGAGACTATGCCCGCTTTGGCCTTATGATCGAACAGGACGGCCTATATGCCGGTCAGCAAATCGTGCCTGCGAGTTGGATTGAAGCCTCAACCCGCCCCTCTGCCCCGACTGAGGAAGGTAAAATCGGCTATGGCTATCAATGGTGGATCCCGGTCGGTGCACAGGCGGGCGAATTCATGGCCCGTGGCGTCTATGGCCAGTACATCTACATAGATCAGGCCCGCGATGTGGTCATCGTCAGCACCGCTGCGGATCGGAAATTCCGGGACAACGGCGTTAACCGCGCTAATATCGAAATGTTCCGAGAAATTGCCCGCGCACTATAGGTCAGCCACATGGAAAAAGACGAGAGCATCAACGTATTGGGCAGCGCCCTACAGCCCTGTTCCACCGATCCTTTGACTGGCTTTTTCCGCGATGGCGCCTGCAACACCTGCGCGGCGGATCAGGGCAGCCATACCGTCTGCGCGGTGATGACCGCCGAATTCCTGGCCTATTCGAAATACGTCGGCAACGATCTCAGCACGCCCCGGCCAGAATACCAGTTTCCCGGCCTCAAACCGGGCGACAGCTGGTGCCTGTGCGCCGCGAGGTTCCTGCAAGCTGTTGACGAAGGCTGCGCTCCAAAAGTCAATCTGGCGGGCACGCATCTTCGCGCGCTCGATCTCGTCCCGCTTTCGATCCTGGAAGCGCATGCGGCCCGGTAAACACCTGTGCGCCTGTGCCTCATCCGGTTTTCGTTGACCGATTCGCATTTTCTCCGGTAGGGAACATCATCGCCAGCCCCGGTGCGCACCATTGCCTGCCTTCGCCAGCCTTATGCAAACGCTGAAGAAAAAACCGAGGGCAAAATGACTTACATCGCCATGAACCGCTTCAAGATCCGTCCTGGACATGAGGCAGACTTCGAAACCATCTGGAAAAACCGTGAAAGCCGTCTGACGGAGATGAAGGGTTTCCGCGAATTCCGCCTGCTGAAGGGGCCCAAAGGCGAAGACCACAGCCTCTATTCAAGCCACGTGATTTGGGACAGCCAGGAAGACTTCGAGGCCTGGACTAAGTCCGAACAGTTTCGAGATTCCCACCGCAATGCACGCCGCGCGGAGGGGGAGAGCCCCTTTATCGGGCATCCGCAGTTCGAAGGGTTCGAAACCGTCCTGCAGGAAAGCTGAGGCAGAATATCTGCCTACCAAAAACCACTGGATTGAGGCACAGTCCGGTGCCTTGATCCTCATGCGGCCTGATCGCCCTCCAGATCTTGTTCCATCAAGTCCTCAATGAACAGGCTCAAAAGCTGGGTCCGCCCGCTCACACCCGCCTTGCGGTATATTGCATTGCTTTGCGCCTTTACCGTGCCATCGGAGGTCTCCCGCAACGCGGCAATTTCCGAAAGGCTGAGCCCCTTGAGGGTAAAAAGCGCTACGTCCCGTTCGGCCGGTGTCAGCTTCCAGGCGTCGAAGCGATCTTCCAGGTGGTCCTTGAAGGTCGCCTGAAGGAGACGCAAGGATGCCTCGGCCCGCCGAACCCTCTGCTGACTGCGCCGAAAGGCAATCCAGCCCAGAATAACACCCAGAACAAGACCCACGGCCGCACCAATCTCGATCAACTCGCGCAGTTGCCAGCTGATCGGGCGCGACCTTAACCCCAGAACGGTCATCGTGATATCAGAGACGAAGAATAGGGCGCACAGCCCTTGTACGACGATCAAAGCGGGCAGAAACAGGCCTCTCCTCATGTCGTCTTGGTCCCCGATGCTGCGCGCGGAAATATGAGCCTATCAATCATCCCCATCTCCGCTCTCGCCACCTCCGCCATGGCCCGAACCACCGCCTGCTCCTCCACCGCTGGAACCGCTTCCTGCGCCATGGCCACCCGGAGCATTGCCCCCGGCAGCTCCGTCGCCATCATCGCCATCACTGTCATCAGAGCTGGAATCAGAAGAGTCAGTAGCAGTCCCCGAGCCGCCGCCATCGAACAGGCTGAACAGTCCTCTGCCGCTCCGCTCGGCGCCCTTGTCTTCAATGTAGTCGCGCAGGATTTCACCCGTTCCGGGATTGACGATGATCTCTCTGTCAACCGTGTCCGTGGACGCGACGATCCTGTATCGGCCAAGGAACGTGCGCGAGACTTCGATCTGGCCATAGCCCTGGCTGCGCAACTGGTCCGTTATGCTGTCGGTCAGGCGATCCGCAGCGGCCATGCCCGGAAGCATCAGCAGCAACACGGCCGCAAAGAGGAGGTCAGCCATCCTACGACGCACGGATCATGTCCTCCTTTGAGTCGAGTTGCGTGGAGTTACAGAGCGTTTTGTGCACCATGGCACTGATCGGCAGAAAAGCTCAACCGCGGCATCAGGCAGAACATACCGCGGTTGAACCTTTCGAGACGCGTTCGGGGAATGAAGCATTGGGACAGATGCTACAAATGCGCCTCGGGCGCGCTTGGCGTGCGCGTTTCAGTCTAATCGTGACCGCCGCCATGGCCGTCGCCACCTTCGCCACCGTGACCTTCACCGCCATGACCCTCTCCGCCGTGGCCCTCTCCGTCGTCATGGCCGTCACCATGATCTGAACTGTCATCGCCATGGTCATCGGATCGGCCATAGGCGTGGGCGTGCTGGTTGGCGTGTTCGTTCTGATGTGCATGTTCATAGGAATGCTCATGCTCTTCACCCGAACTTACATCGGTGGAGGCAAATGTGGTGGCCGCCAAACCCAAGAGGATGGCTGTGCTGGTCAGAAGTACGCGGTTCATCTCGGTCGTCCTTTTCTTGATCATTTCAGCAGACGGTGTTCATCCGCCTTGGCCAAGAGTGGGCAAACCGTGGAGTGGTGGAACATTGGACCCAGGTTTAGTTTCGGCTGACCCTGTCTTTGGTTTAGTCCACGTAAACCTCGGTTTATGCCCCCAAAAAGCAAAAAGAGCCGCAGTGATACGGCTCTTTCTGTTTGAAATTGCTGTCGAAATGCAGAGGCGGATTACTCTTCCAGATCACGGCCTTCTTCAGTGTCGGACATGTCAAAACCAAGGTGCCGGGCAACGGTGAAGATGTCCTTGTCGCCGCGACCGCACATGTTCATCACGATGATGTGGTCTTTTGGCAGGGTCGGCGCGATCTTCATCACATGGGCCAGAGCATGGCTTGGCTCCAGCGCAGGGATGATTCCTTCAAGCGCACAGGACAGTTGGAAGGCCTCAAGCGCTTCCTTGTCGGTGATCGAGACATATTCGGCGCGGCCAATGTCGTGCAGCCATGCGTGTTCGGGGCCGATACCCGGATAGTCGAGCCCAGCAGAGATCGAGAAGCCTTCGAGGATCTGACCATCGTCGTCCTGCAAAAGATATGTCCGGTTGCCATGCAAGACACCCGGACGCCCGCCAGTCAGAGAGGCGCAATGCTGCATCTTTTCATCAACACCTTTACCACCGGCCTCGACCCCGATGATGTTCACGCTCTTGTCGTCAAGGAACGGGTAGAACAGCCCCATGGCGTTGGAGCCGCCGCCGATCGCGGCGATCACCGTGTCCGGCAGGCGACCTTCGCCCTCTTGTTCTGCCAGCTGCCAGCGGACCTCCTTGCCGATAACCGACTGGAAGTCGCGCACCATCGCCGGATAGGGATGCGGGCCTGCCACGGTGCCAATGCAATAGAAGGTATCACGCACATTGGTCACCCAGTCGCGCAGCGCGTCGTTCATTGCATCCTTGAGCGTACCGCGTCCGGAGGTCACCGGGATCACTTCAGCCCCCAGCAGGCGCATGCGGAAGACGTTGGGGGCCTGACGTTTGACGTCGTGAGCCCCCATGTAGACAACGCATTTCAGCCCGAATTTCGCACAGACAGTCGCTGTGGCCACCCCATGCTGACCGGCCCCGGTCTCGGCGATAATCCGGGTCTTGCCCATGCGGCGCGCCAGCAGGATCTGCCCCAGCACGTTGTTCACCTTGTGCGCGCCGGTGTGGTTCAGCTCGTCGCGTTTCATATAGACCTTGGCACCGCCCAGATGCTCCGTCAGGCGCTCGGCGAAGTAAAGCGGGCTGGGACGGCCCACATAGTGTTTCCACAGATCGTCCATCTCGGCCCAGAACGTCGGGTCGTCCTTTGCCCGTTCGTATTCCTCTTCCAGGCTCAGGATCAGCGGCATCAGCGTTTCACTGACGAAACGCCCACCGAAGATGCCAAAGCGGCCCTTTTCATCGGGTCCGTTCATGAAGCTGTTGAAAAGATCTTCGGCCATGATTGTTCCTCTCTGCGCGGCACTGCTCCTGACTATAGCGCGTCTGGCGATGGGTAAAGAGAGCAACGCGGAAAACCTGTGGCGGAGAGGTGGCTCGGAACCGCTCAGCCGCGCGCACCATGGGCGGCTGAGACGAAGGCTGCGATCTTCTCTGCGTCCTTCTGGCCCGGTGCAGCCTCTACGCCGGAGGAGACATCGACCTGCCGCGCCCCGGTCATGCGGATCGCCTCACCCACATTCTCAGGGGTTAGGCCACCGGCCAGCATCCAGGGTTTGCGCCAGTATTTCCGTGACGCCAAGAGGCGCCAGTCGAAGGCCAGACCGTTGCCACCGGGCAGGTCTGCTCCTTTGGGAGGTTTGGCGTCGATCAGCAACTGGTCAGCCACATCGGAGTAAAGATCAATCTGCGCCAGATCTGCGGAATCGGCGACTCCGATCGCTTTCATGACTGGCAGGCCGTAACGCGATTTAACCTCAGCCACCCGCGTCGGGCTCTCGCTCCCATGAAGTTGCAACATATCCAGCGGTACCGCGGTGATCAGCGCATCAAGCGCCTGATCATCCGCATTCACGGTTAGCGCAACCTTGCACAGGCCGACGGGGGCATGCCCAGCAAGGCTGGCAGCGGTTTCCAAGGAAACGTTGCGCGGGGATTTTGGGAAAAACACGAAACCCGCATAGGCCGCACCGACACGCGCTGCACACTCGACATCCTGCGGCGTGCTGAGGCCGCAGACCTTCACCCGAATATCGGTAGTCATGAGATCAGACCGTATCGTCCAGAAGGGCGAGCACTTCGTCCTTGCCTTCGTGCTTTTGCTTTTTCAGCTTCTGCACTTCACGGGACAATTTCTTCACCTCGCGGCTCTGATTCCCGGCCTCGCGGCGGTGCTTGTGCTCACGCAGCCATTCCCAGATGAAACCGACCACAAGACCGACGGCAATCCCGCCCAGTACCACCACAAACAGTGGCAGGGCAATGGACGGGTTCCAACCGACCAGTTCCGCGAAGGCGGCTGGCATCAGCTTCAGCTCGACGACAGAGCGGTTCGCAAGACACACCGAGACCAGAACGATCCCCAGCGTGCCCAGAATGGCATAACGAATATAGCGCATTTAGGCCTTTCCGTTCAGACGGTCCCTCAAGAGCTTTCCGGTCTTGAAGAACGGCACATGTTTTTCCTCTACATGGACCGTTTCTCCGGTACGGGGATTGCGACCAACCCGCGCATCCCGCTTCTTTACCGAAAAAGCCCCGAATCCACGCAACTCAACCCGGTCGCCCCGGGCCATCGCGTTGGTCACTTCCTCGAATACCGTGTTCACGATCCTTTCGACGTCCCGCTGATACAGGTGCGGGTTTTCGTCTGCAATCTTCTGAATCAGTTCAGAGCGGATCATATTTCCTGCCCTCCCAAGCCAACGCAATCCTCTGCCAAAGTGCCCCCGACTATAGCAAGGAAATCGGCGCTCCGGGAACCGGAAGAGGCACGGCCGATCTCCTTATTCTTGAAGTTTGCCTGAAAATGCCATGTAAAACCAGCGATTTGCTGCCCCATGTGGCGGCGCCTGGAGTCGTGAGAGAGTTTTCGCCCATTGCTCGCCCCGCCAATTGGTTTGATTCGCAGCATCCCTATGCGCCATCCCATGTGCGCAAGCCGGACGACAAATACAAAACGGCCCCGCCAAAGGCAGGGCCGTTTCAGGGATTTCGGATCGAAAGATCAGTCGCCGGTCTTCAGCGCGGCGCCCAGGATGTCGCCCAGCGATGCACCGGAGTCCGAGGAGCCATACTGTTCCACGGCTTCTTTCTCTTCGGCGATCTCGCGTGCCTTGATCGACAGGCCCAGACGGCGGGTCTTGCTGTCGACGTTGGTGACGCGCACGTCGATCTTGTCACCGACCGAGAAGCGCTCGGGGCGCTGATCGGCGCGGTCGCGGCTGAGGTCGGAGCGGCGGATGAAGGACTTCATGCCTTCGTATTCCACTTCGATGCCACCGTCTTCAATGGCAGTCACTTCGACGGTCACGATCGAGCCACGCTTCACGCCGCCCACGGCTTCGGCGAACTTGTCACCGCCCAGGGCTTTGATCGACAGGGAGATACGCTCTTTTTCAACGTCCACTTCGGAGACAACGGCCGAAACCATGTCGCCTTTGCGGTAGTTCTGGATCGCATCTTCGCCACGCTCGTCCCAGCTGAGGTCGGAGAGGTGAACCATGCCGTCGATGTCGCCTTCGAGGCCGATGAACAGACCAAATTCGGTGATGTTCTTGACTTCGCCTTCGACCTCAGTGCCCTCAGGGTGAGTCTCGGCAAAGAGCTCCCAGGGGTTGCGCATGGTCTGCTTGAGGCCCAGGGACACGCGGCGCTTTGCGCCGTCGATTTCCAGAACCATGACGTCGACTTCCTGAGAAGTGGAGACGATCTTGCCGGGGTGCACGTTCTTCTTGGTCCAGGACATCTCGGAAACGTGGACCAGACCTTCGACACCGGGCTCGAGCTCAACAAATGCACCGTAATCGGTGATGTTTGTGACGCGACCCTTGTGCACCGAACCCAGCGGGAACTTGGCACCAACCAGATCCCACGGATCTTCCTGCAGCTGCTTCATGCCGAGGGAGATACGGTGGGTCTCTTTGTTGATCTTGATGACCTGAACCTTGACGGTTTCGCCGATCGACAGGATCTCGGACGGGTGGTTCACACGGCGCCATGCCATGTCGGTGACGTGCAGCAGGCCGTCAACACCGCCGAGGTCAACAAACGCACCGTATTCGGTGATGTTCTTGACCACGCCGTCAACCGCATCGCCTTCGGACAGTTTGCCGATGACTTCTGCACGCTGTTCGGCACGCGATTCTTCCAGGATGGCACGACGCGACACAACGATGTTGCCACGACGGCGGTCCATTTTCAGGATCTGGAAGGGTTGCTTCAGACCCATCAGCGGGCCAGCGTCACGCACCGGGCGCACGTCAACTTGCGAGCCGGGCAGGAAGGCCACGGCACCGCCGAGATCGACAGTGAAGCCACCTTTGACGCGGCCGAAGATCGCGCCTTCGACGCGGGCATCGTCTGCGTATGCTTTTTCCAGGCGGTCCCATGCTTCTTCGCGGCGGGCCATCTCGCGGGAGATGACGGCTTCGCCACGGGCGTTTTCGGCTGCGCGCAGGAAGACTTCCACGTCGTCGCCGACAGCGATTTCAGGGGCTTCGCCGGGATTTGCGAATTCTTTCAGATCAACGCGGCCTTCCATTTTGTAGCCGACGTCGATGATGGCCTGGCCTGCTTCAATTGCGATGACCTTGCCTTTAACAACGGAACCCTCGTCCGGGGTATCCATTTCGAAGCTTTCGTTCAGGAGGGCTTCGAATTCCTCCATCGATGTGTTCTGAGCCATGTGGTCTCGGATTTCCTTTTCATATCGTATTTTGCTGGCCATGCGGTTGTCTCCGCCGGTCTGAATGGGTTGGTCGGTCCGAGATCACGCAGTTGGACCCTCTGGAGCAAACAAACACAAAGGGCCGGAGGTTGCCCCGACCCTGCTCAGAGTGTCTTTCGTGCGTTTTCGCATCTCTGTCGACAGGCGCCGTATAGGGGGTTTACGCCTTCCTGGCAAGGGGAAAGGGACTCTGCGCTCTCAGCTGGCAGCCAGTCGCTGCTACTCCGTCGAAATCATTGGGGCAGGCGCCAGCTGTTCCTGCCGCCCGCATGGTTTGATGTCCAGGCTGACCTCAATCGATTTCAGTGACCAGAGCCTCTTTGGCCTTGCGCACCTTTTTCAGCGGCAGCAGCCAGTCGCCCTCCTCTGCGCGGTAGCCCAGAGGGAGAATCGCGACGGACTTGAGGCCCTTGTCGCTCAGCCCCAGAATTTCGTCGAACTTTGCCGGGTCGAAGCCTTCCATCGGGGTGCAGTCCACCTCAAGCTCAGCCGCGGCGATCATGGCAAAGCCAAGCGCGATATAGGCCTGACGGGCGGCGTGCTCAAAGTTGACTTGCGGATCGCGCGGCAGGTAGGCCTTTTTCAGGTTCTCGTAGTAGGTGGTCACCAGCTCACTGGTGCCGCCGCGCTCCTCGGCCATCTGGGCGACCACGGCGTCGATGCGCTCAGCGGTGTAAGTGTCCCAAGCCGCAAAGACCAAAAGGTGGGATCCGTCCGTCAGCTGGGCCTGGTTCCAGGCATGGGGCTGCAGCTTGGCGCGCAGCGCTTTGTTACGGATCAACACTAGCTCAAAAGGCTGCACACCGCTTGAGGTCGGCGCAAGGCGCACCGCCTCGATGATCTTTGCGACCTTCTCTTCAGGCACCGATTTTGCAGGGTCCATTTTCTTGGTGGCATAGCGCCAGTTCAGTTTATCCAGCATTGCAGCAATCCTTCCAGTGAGGGGAGGGTCCTCCGCCAGCGCGTAAATCAAACTGAACTGTTTAGTTCAAGTCCATTCGTTCTCTCAGTCAGCCATTGACGCCGCGTCCAACAACAATTTGCAGCAAGAACGGCAGCAAAACTGGATTCATTTAGAAAAAGGCGCACCCGAGGTGCAGGCATGCAGGTAATCCGTGCCGCTGATTTAAGCGCAGACCTATCCCTGCTTTTCCTTGATCACACCAATGGCCGCTGCGATGGCAGCCTCGATGCTCAGATCGCTAGTGTCGATCACAATCGCGTCCTCGGCCGGTTTCAAAGGCGCCTCGGCCCGGTTCATGTCGCGCTCGTCTCGCGCTTTGACATCGGCGAGAACCGTCTCAAAATCACTTTCCGAGCCGCCCTCGCGCAGCTCCAGGTAACGCCGCTCGGCACGCACTTCGGCGCTGGCGGTGACGAACAACTTCACCTCGGCACTTGGGCAGATCACCGTGCCGATATCCCGCCCGTCCAGCACCGCTCCCCCTGCCCTGCGGGCAAAACTGCGCTGGAAGTCGACCAGTGCCTGGCGCACGTCGCCGATCACCGCCACCTTGGACGCGGCCTGTGCAACCTCAGCCGTACGTAGGCCATCGACCTCAAGGTCCTCTGCAACAAGGGCCTGCGCCGCACGAATTGGCTGCTCCCCCATCAGCACCTTGGAGCCGACAGCACGGTACAGAAGCCCGGTATCAAGGTGAGCAAAGCCAAAATGCGCGGCGACCGCTTTGGAGATCGTACCCTTTCCGGCAGCCGCCGGGCCGTCGATTGCAATGGTGAAACTCTGGCTCGTCATCCCTGACACCTCATGCGTGGGTGAACTTGGCGCCCAGCGACACCATCAGCGGCTCGAAGATCGGGAAGGAGGTGGCAATGGGGCCGCCATCGTCCACGGATACGGGCTTCTGCGCCGCCATGCCCATCACCATGAAAGACATGGCAATACGGTGATCCAGAAAGCTTTCGCAGGTGCCGCCACCGGGTACACCTTCGGGGCCCATCCCCATCACCGCCCACCAGTCCTCGCCTTCACGGACGGCCACACCATTTGCGCGCAGGCCCCGCGCCATGGCGTCGATCCGGTCGCTTTCCTTGACGCGCAGCTCTTTGACGCCCGCCATCATGGTCTCGCCTGTGGCGAAAGAGGCCACCACCGACAGAACCGGGTATTCATCAATCATCGAGGCCGCGCGCTCGGGCGGCACTTCGATCCCCTTCATATAGGGGGAGTATTTCGCGCGCAGATCGGCCACGGGTTCGCCGCCCTCGATCCGCTCATTCTCATAGGTCAGATCCGCGCCCATCTCGCGCAGCGTGGTGAACAGGCCGGCGCGGGTAGGGTTCAGGCCGATTCCAGGAACCAAAACGTCCGATCCGGGCGTGATCAGCGCAGCGCACACTGGGAATGCCGCAGAAGACGGATCGCGCGGCACGGCGATCACCTGCGGTTTCAACTCGGGTCGCCCGGTCAGGGTGATGACGCGACCCTCGTCCGTTTCTTCGGTGGTGATTTCAGCGCCGAAGCCTTCAAGCATGCGTTCGGTATGGTCGCGGGTCGCTTCCTGTTCGATCACCACAGTCTGCCCTGGCGCGTTGAGGCCCGCCAGTAGCACCGCCGATTTCACCTGCGCCGAGGGCACCGGCACCACGTAGCGCACCGGCACGGGATCGGCAGCCCCGACGATGGTCATCGGCAGCCGCCCGCCCGAGCGCCCCACCGCCTGCGCACCGAACAGAGCAAGCGGATCCGTCACCCGCGCCATGGGGCGCTTATTGAGGCTGGCATCGCCAGTAAAAGTCACAGTGATCGGCGAGGTCGCCATGGTGCCCATGATCAGCCGCACCCCGGTGCCCGAATTGCCGCAATCGATCACGTTGTCCGGCTCGGCAAAGCCACCGACCCCCACGCCAAAGACTGACCAGTTGCCACCACCGTGGTTCACCACCTCGGCGCCAAAGGCCTGCATCGCCTTGGCAGTATCGAGCACATCCTCGCCTTCAAGAAGCCCCGTGATCTTCGTCTCGCCCACCGCCATGGCGCCCAGTATCAGAGAGCGGTGCGAGATCGACTTGTCGCCTGGCACCTCCGCCACACCAGAAAGCCGGTCAGCACGGTGAGAGGTCATCGGGATGGGCGTGCCGTGTCCGGACATTTGGCTTTCCTTCGTCAGAGTATCTCTGCCCGCGCCCCGCGCAGACATGTTTCCGCTATCGGTAGCGAATTGATGGCGAGCGGTCCAGCGCCGATGATCGGGATTTCACCCGAGACGGCGGAAGGTCAAATAATGGGGCGTACGTCCTTCACGCAAGGCTTTTTGCTCGTACCGGGTGGAGATCCAGTCGTCCCAAGGTTCGCGCCAGTCGGCGGGCCGTTCGGCCAGCCATTCGAACCCGGCTTTCGGAACCTCTTCCAGCGTCTGGCGCACGTAATCGGGTATATCCGTAGCCACGCGGAAGATCGCACCGGGTTTCAGGCAGCGCGCCAGCGGCTCAAGATGTTCTGGCGTCACGAACCGGCGGCGGTGATGGCGCTTTTTCGGCCAGGGGTCGGGATAGAGCAGGAAGGCGCGCGAAATCGATCCCTCGGGCAGGACATCCATCAGATCGCGCGCATCCCCCGGATGCACTGCGATGTTTTCGACACCCGCCTTGCGGATCTTCCCCAGCAGCATGGCGACACCGTTGATGAAAGGCTCTGCACCGATGATGCCGACATCCGGGTTGCTCACAGCCTGATGAACCAGATGTTCACCGCCGCCAAAGCCAACCTCAAGCCAGACATCACGCCCACCAAAGAGTGCCTCCAGATCAAGCGGTTTGCGATCCGGGTTCTCATCCCAGCCCACAGCCCCCGGAGACAGGGCGTCCAGATCTTCCTCAAGGTAGCGCCGCTGGCTGTCCTTCAGGGTCTTGCCACTAAAGCGACCATAGAAATTCCGCCAGGGTGCGCCCGTAGGGTGATTGTCGCTCGGCTTGTCAGACATCGTCTCTCTCGCTTGGATCGCCCGTGCCTTTGCCGCAGGAGGCGCCCTAGGTCAAGTCCAAGGCTTTTTCATAGAACGTCCCAAGCAGTCATCCTTGAAAGACCTGCTTCAGAAGAAACATGCCGGGAATGGTCACGATATACATCGTGATGCCATAAAGCGCGGCTGGAACTGCATATTCCGGAATGCCGGAGGCCTGCGCCACCATGCCTGCAACCGCAATGCCGAGAGTCGCGTTCTGCACCCCCATCTCGACCGAGATACAGAGCCCGTCCGGCCCTGACAGGCCGATCAGGCCCGCGATACCCACTCCAAGCACCAGGAGAAGCGCGTTCAGGATCATCAACACCGGCCCCAGTGACCACATGTTGGCCGTGAACAACTCCCAGTTCGTAGCCAATGCCGCTACAACGATCACAACGAAAAGGATCAACGCCAGGGTCGAAACACTAGTTTCGATCCTGGCCGCCACACCCGGCCCCATCCAGCGAGCCAAAAGGCCGATGATCACAGGCACCGCCGTGATGGCAAACATCGACATGCCGATGCCTAGCACGTTCACCGCGGGAGCGGCGGCACCAAGAAAGGTCGACCCTGCCCAGGCAACCAGTACCGGAACAGTGATCACCGACAGAAGGCTCACCACGGCAGTCAGGGTGATCGACAGGGCCACCGTGCCGCCGGCCAGTTTGGTCAGAATGTTCGAGGTCACGCCGCCAGGGCAAAACGACAGGATCATCACCCCAAAAGCCATCGCGGGCGGCAGGTCAAAGATGATGAGCAGCAGATAGGCCACTAAAGGGACCGCCACGACCTGCATCACAACCCCGGACAGAACCGCTTTGGGCATTGCAAGCACCCTGCCGAAATCGGCAAAGGTCAGTCCAAAGCCCAATGAAAACATGATGAAAGCAAGTGATAGTGGCAGCCCCACATCGATGAGCATTGGTCGACCTCCCTGTTCGCCACGCAAAGGTTGCATAGATTTTCGAGGCCACCAAAGGTTCCGTTGGGGCATGGACGCTAGCTCGAACGCCCTCAAGAGCCAAAACAACCGCCGTACCCAAGCACCGCAAAAAGCAAAGGCCCGCCGCATCGCGACGGGCCTTCCAAACTTGTAGAAACAAGCAGTTCAGACTGCCTTTTTCAGGGCCTCTACCAGGTCGGTACGCTCCCAGCTGAAACCGCCATCCGCATCGGGCTCGCGGCCAAAGTGACCATAGGCAGCGGTGCGCTGGTAGATCGGCTTGTTCAGCCCCAAGTGCGAGCGGATGCCACGCGGGGTCAGATCCATCACCTGATCGATGGCCTTTTCGATAGCCGCAGGCTCAACCTCGCCGGTGCCGTGGGTGTCGGCATAGATCGACAGGGGCTTGGAAACACCGATCGCATATGAAAGCTGGATGGTGCATTTGTCCGCCATGCCGGCCGCAACAACGTTTTTCGCCAGATAGCGCGCTGCATAGGCCGCCGAACGGTCCACCTTGGTCGGATCCTTGCCGGAGAAGGCACCGCCGCCGTGGGGCGCTGCGCCGCCGTAGGTATCCACGATGATCTTGCGCCCGGTGAGGCCTGCATCGCCATCGGGACCACCGATCACGAACTTTCCAGTCGGGTTCACGTGCCAGATGGTGTCAGCTGTCAGCCAGCCTTCGGGCAGGACCTCGCGGATGTAAGGCTCGACCAGCGCGCGGATATCAGCAGAGGTCAGGCTTTCATCAAGATGCTGCGTCGACAGAACCAGCGAGGAAATTCCAACCGGCTTGCCGTTCTCATAGATCACTGAAAGCTGTGATTTCGCATCCGGACCCAGTGCAGGCTCGGTGCCGTTCTTGCGAACCTCAGCGAGGCGACGCAGGATCGCGTGGCTGAATTGCAGCGGCGCAGGCATCAACGCATCGGTTTCATTGGTGGCAAAGCCGAACATGATGCCCTGGTCACCGGCGCCTTCATCCTTGCCTTCGCTTGAATCCACACCCTGCGCGATATGGGCAGATTGTTCGTGCAGCAGGTTGGTGATTTCCACGGTCTCGTGGTGGAACTTCTCCTGCTCGTAGCCGATGTCCTTGATGCAGGCGCGGGCGATCTCATCGATCTTGCCCATGTAGTCGTGCAGTTTGTCCTTATCGGACAGACCCACCTCGCCCCCGATAACCACACGGTTTGTCGTGGCAAAGGTTTCAGCGGCAACGCGTGCCTCTGGCTCTTCTGCAAGGAAGGCATCCAGTACGGCATCGGAAATCCGGTCACAAACCTTGTCCGGGTGGCCCTCGGAAACGGACTCCGAGGTGAAAGTGTAGTTCTTGCGGGTCATGAAAAGTGCTCCATTTGTGTTTTACCTCACCACGCCAGGAAGCCGTTGTGGGAGGAATCACTGCTCAGTAAGCAGGCACATGCCTGTCGTCAATCTTTTTGCAGAAATGGGTTGAGCAGCTATGAACGTGGTGGCGGAATTGTGCCACGGCGCAAGGCTAGAGCCGCGAGGATCACGCAGAGGATAAAGACAGGCCAGTCTCCGGTGCGACTGAAGAACGTTTCGGGCAAGGGGGCGGGCAGAACGACATCGACATAGCCTGCCTCTCCCAGCTTAAGCGACGGACCAAGGCGCCCATAGGGGTCGATCAACCCGGAAATCCCCGTATTGGCGGCGCGCAGCATTGGCAGGCCCTGTTCGGCAGCCCGCATCCGCGCCTGCACCAGATGTTGATACGGCCCCGACCGGGTACCGAACCAGGCATCATTGGTGATCTGCACCAGAACATCGGGGCGTTCTGGCGCGGCGCGCACATCCTGCGGAAACACGACCTCGTAGCAAATTAACGGCAGCGCCGCCCCGATTGGCAGGTCCAGCAATCGCGCACCGGGGCCGGCCGCATAGCCTGCCCCCGCTTGCGAGGCGAAGCCATGGATCCCAAAGCGCGCCATCATATCTCCAAAGGGCACGTACTCCCCAAACGGAACCAGATGCGCCTTGTCATAAAGCCCCTGAACGGCGCCATTCGGCCCCAGGTAGGCCGCGGAATTGTAATATGCTCCATCTTCCTCACGCTGGATCCCGATCAGCAGAGGCACGCCCGGCGCGGCCTGATGTACCGCCTCAAGCGTCTCTTGCGCGTGATTCAATAGCTGCGGAACCGATGTTTCTGGCCAGATGATCATGTCCGGGCGCGCGCCTTCGGCATTAAACGCCATGGCGCGGCGCACGAAATCCCATCGAAAATCAGGGTGCCATTTCTGATGCTGCGGCGCATTGGGCTGCACCAGGCGCACTCTGTGTTCCGTCCGCTCGGGCGCAGGCGGTTCAGGCAAAAACGCCGCAAGCGCAGCCAGAGCGACCGCTGGCAGCAGTGCGCGAGCCGGGCGTTGATGTATCACCGCCAGGGGCAAAAAGGCGACAAGCGTCAGCAAGGCCAGTCCATGGGGACCAATCCAGGGCAAAAGCTGCACTGCAGGCGTGTCAATCCAGAACTGTCCAAAGGCCGCCCAGGGAAAGCCCGTCAGCACATAGGCGCGGGCAAATTCCGCAAGGCTCCACAGCGCCATCAGCAGCAGAAGGCGCGCGCCACCATCGGCAAAACGCACCGCGACGAAAAAGGCGCCCCCCCAAAACAAAGCCAACCCACCGGCCAGAAACAAAAGCGCAAAAGGCGCCATCCAGGCGTGGCGTTCAGGGTCAACGAAAAAGGGCTCGATGATCCAAGCAAGTCCTAAAGCAAAATAGCCAACCCCGAAGGCCCAGCCGAGGAAAGCCCCAAGACGGGGACTCTTGATGCGCAACACAAGCACGCCGATCCCACCCAAAGCGATGGGAACCGTCCACAAGAAATGCGCAGGAGCCAGCGCAAAAGACATCAGAGCGCCCAGAGCAAGGGCCATAAGTCCGGGAAGCAACGCATCCCGGCTCAGGCGCAGCCTTTGCATCATTCTGTGGTATTGGGCACCAGAACCCGCAGCCGTTTGATCCGCCGAGGATCGGCGTCCACCACCTCGAACTCGGGGCCATCAGGATGAACGATCACCTCGCCGCGTGCGGGCACACGGCCAGAGAGCATAAAGACCAGCCCACCCAGAGTATCGATCTCTTCCTCGTCCACATCATCATGGTTGGTCAGGGACATGCCGATCTCGGCCTCGAACTCAGCCAAGGGCGTGCGGGCCTGCGCGATGTAGCAGCCGGATTTCTCACGGAACCAGGTCTGATCCTCGCCGGTGTCATGCTCGTCTTCGATTTCCCCGATGACCTGTTCGATCAGATCCTCGATGGTCACGAGCCCGTCCACGCCGCCATACTCGTCGATCACCAGCGCCATATGGCGCCGCTCGCCCTGCATTTTGGCCAAGAGGACGCCAATGGGCATAGACGGCGGTACAAAGAGAAGAGGGCGCAGCATCTTGCGCAGATCAAAGGCTTCCTCACCACAGTTGAACCCGTGGGTCAGCGCAAAATCCTTAAGGTGGGCAAAGCCAAGCGGCGTATCCAGAGTACCTTCGTAGACAGGAACGCGGGTGAACCCGCTTTCACGAAAGACGCGAACCAGATCTTCGCTGTCAGTTGTCACGGGAACGGCCACGATTTCCGCCGAGGGGATGGCCACGTCTTCCACACGCATCCGACGCAGGTTGATCATGCCGTGAGGGCGAACCTCTGGCGCGGTCGCGCCCTCTTCTTCCGGCGCGTCTGCCGTCGCCGTTGGCGCAAGCGACCCAAAGAGGCGGCCGAAAAACCCCGTCTTCTCGTCGTGATCCACTCCGAGATCCGTCCCGTTTTTTTTGCCCGCAAGGGCCTCACTCTCTATCTGCAGCGCGCTATGCGCTGCGTTAGAACTGCCTTCTATATCGCCCATCTATCCTATCCAATATGCCCCATCAGAGGCTTCCACTTTCCGTATATGGGTCATCGATACCCAGTTTGCCAAGTATTTCGACCTCAAGAGCTTCCATCACTGTGGCGTCCGGGTCGCGGATGTGATCGTAACCCAAAAGATGCAACACTCCGTGAACGAGCAAATGGGAGAGGTGGTCGGCAAGCGGTTTGCCCGCCTCATCCGCTTCGCGCGCGCAGGTTTCATAGGCAATGGCGACGTCACCCAATGAGATTTCTCCGGTGAAATCCGCCTCTGGCGGTAGCGGCGTGCCGCCCGGTTCCTCCGCCGCAAGATCATCAGCAGGCCAGCTGAGAACATTGGTCGGAGTGGGCTTGTCGCGGAATTCAGCATTGAGGTCGGCAATGCGCGCGTCATCGCAGGCCAAGAGCGAGATCTCGCACTCCTCAGGATCCAAGCCGAAATGATCGAGCGCAGTGCTGATGCTGCGTTCGGCCAAGGCCTCAAACGCCACCGCGTTCCAGCGGTCATCCTCCAGAGAAATCTCAAGCGTCATGACGGGGTTTCACTCAGCCTGCCGGAACGTCGGCGTCATAGGCTTCGATGATGGCAGCAACCAGCGGGTGGCGCACCACGTCCCGCGCGGTGAAGTAGTTGAAGCTGATCTTCGGGATCGACTTCAGCAGCCGTTCCGCATCCGCCAGCCCCGAGGGCACCCCGCGCGGCAGGTCCACCTGGCTGCGGTCCCCAGTGATCACCATGCGCGAGCCCTCGCCGAGGCGGGTGAGGAACATCTTCATCTGCATGGTCGTGGCGTTCTGCGCCTCGTCCAGCACCACAAAGGCATTGGACAGCGTGCGCCCCCGCATAAAGGCCAGAGGTGCAATCTCAATCGTCTTTTCTTCTTTCAACTTGGCAAGCTGCTTGCCGGGAAGGAAATCGTTCAGCGCATCATAGAGCGGCTGCATGTAGGGATCGACTTTCTCTTCCTGGGTACCCGGCAAGAAGCCGAGCCTCTCGCCCGCCTCAACGGCGGGACGGCACAGGATAATTTTGTCGACCTGACCGGTGATGAACATGCTGACACCCACTGCCACGGCCAGATAGGTCTTGCCGGTGCCGGCAGGGCCAATGCCAAAGGCCATCTCGTGTTCATAGAGGGCCTTCACATAGGCCTTTTGCGCATCTGTGCGCGGCTCCACCAACTTTTTGCGGGTCTTGATTTCAACCTTGCCACCGCTGAACATCTCAAGCTGGCTGCCGCTATTCGCCGCATCGGCCTGCTCCATGCGCAATTCACGATCAACATCGGCGGGTTCAACGCTGCGGCCCGTTTCAAGCCGGTCATAAAGCGCCGTCAGGACAGCCGCCGCCTGCTCCCGCGCGCCTGTCTCGCCCATAACGGACAAAAGATTGCCGCGACGCAGGACCTGCACTCCTAGTTTTTGTTCGATTTCGGCGAGATTGCGATCGTATTCACCGCAAAGGTCGATCAGCAGGCGATTGTCAGGGAATTCCAGCAGCACTTCATGTGCGGTGTCGGGATGGGCGTGGTGCGACGGGGTCGGGGCGCTGGTGGCCAATCTGTAGTCCTCTGCTTGGGTGTCTCTTGGCTTAGTGTGAACCTCTCCGCCACCATGCGCAAGCGCAGGGGCGAAAAATTCACAGAGGTGAAACAAATGGCTCAAAAGAAAACAGCCGCCCCAGTTGGGACGGCTGGTTTATCGCATTTGCTTGGGGTCGATCAGAGAGGATCGCCAAATGTAGAACCGGATTTGAAGGGGCCGGTGGCCACATTGCGCGGCAGTTCGCTGTTACAAACCGGCTTGCCATCCGGTGTCCGGCGCAAGTCCGCATAGCCTTCGACACCGTCATCGATGATCCAGTGTTCACAGCCTGCGGGATCGACCCATATACCGGCCGTCAATTGCGAAAGGTCCCCGCTTTTGCCATCAAAGATGTTCTGGTCGCGGGTCTTGTCCGTGACATCACCACAAGCGGCGACAGACAGCGCCAGGCACAGGGCGGCGGCTCCTTTGAGAATGGTCATCCTGTAATCCCCCTAGCGCACACAGTAGATTTCAACGCGGCGGTTCTGCGCCATATTTGCCGCGCTGGTGTTCGGTACACGCGGGTCACGTTCGCCATAGGCACGGATGTCACCCACACGGGCCCCGGCGGATTTGGCCACCTGCGCCACGGCATTGGCGCGGCGCTTAGACAGAGCAATGTTGTATTCATCCGACGCGCGGCTGTCGGTATGGCCGGCAATCACGAAATAACGGGTCCCCGGCTTGGCTTTCTGGAAGAACTCCGTCAGGCGCGAACGACCCGCCGCGTTGATATGGTGCTTGTCGGTGGCAAAGAACTGATCCGTCGGCATCATGCCGCAAAGCTGACCACGACGACACACCGGCTTTCCGTCGGGTGTAACATGCGGAGTCATATAGCCCTCGGCCCCGTCATCCATGACCCAATGTTCACAGCCATCCGGGTCTACCCAGATTGTTGGGATGTAACGCTCGCCCCGCACAGTACGAGACTGCGAATCCTGCGCCGCAACCGACGCCGTCGACAGGCTTAGCGCGGTCACGGCAGCGACCAGCACAGCGCCTGCGGTTTTCATGTTGAACTTCAGCACAACCAGATTTCCTTCACCTAAGTCCCCCGGAGTTTGCCGCATCATGCGTTAACGCTCAGGCTATCATCGAATTCAATGTATGCCCGCAAAACTACACGAATTTTCCGCAGATTGCGTGCCATGATGAGATTTTTTTCACGAAACTATGCGGTTTTCGCCAACACTCAAACCCGTTTCCGGCAATTGTTCTCAAAATGGATGCAATAAAGACTCACCTGGCCGTCCTCATCCGTCGGCCAGGAGGTGTGCCACTTGCGCGCCTCGTGTGAGACCGTGGGGGCGATCGCGTGTTATCCGATCAACTCACCCGCGAGAGAATTTGCCCCGGACGATACGATGCGCACCCGCGCCAGATCGCCAATCTGCCGGTCGCAATCGGCAACATGGACCGCATGCAGGTAGTCGGATTTACCGACCATCTGACCTGGCAGACGGCCCGCCTTTTCGAAGAGGACACCAACCTCGCGCCCGACCATGCTGTCCTGGATCTCACGCTGCTGACGCGTCAGAAGGGCCTGCAGGCGCTGCAGGCGCTCATCGGCCACGGCAGCCTCAACCTGTGCGCGTTCTGCTGCCGGCGTGCCGGGACGGGTCGAGTATTTGAAGGAATAGGCAGTGCCATACTTCACTTCCTCGATCAGATCCAGCGTTGCCTGGAAATCCTCTTCGGTCTCTTCTGGGAAGCCGACGATGAAATCGCCCGAGATCAGGATGTCGGGGCGCGCGGCGCGGATGCGTTCGATCAGACGGATATAGCTTTCGGCGGTATGGCTGCGGTTCATCCGCTTGAGGATCCGGTCCGATCCGGCCTGCACCGGGAGGTGCAGATAGGGCATCAGTTTCTTGCAAGTGCCATGCGCCTCGATCAGGTCGTCCATCATGTCGTTGGGATGCGAGGTGGTGAACCGGATACGCTCCAGCCCGTCGATCTTGTCCAGTTCCCAGATCAGCTGTGCCAGTGTCCAATCGGCACCATTTGGACCTTCGCCGTGATAGGCGTTGACGTTCTGGCCCAGCAGGGTGATTTCGCGCACGCCGCGCTCGACCAGCTCCTGCGCCTCGCCGATCACCCGGGACACGGGGCGGGACACCTCGGCGCCGCGGGTATAGGGAACCACGCAGAAGGCGCAGAACTTGTCGCAGCCTTCCTGCACCGTCAGAAACGCCGTCGGGCCACGCTTGGCCTTGGGACGGTTTTTCAGTTTCTCGAACTTGTCCTCTTCGGGGAAATCTGTGTCGAGCACCTTCTCCCCGCCACGCGCCTTGGCCTCCATTTCCGGCAGGCGGTGATAGCTTTGGGGGCCGACCACAAGATCCACCAGTGGCTGGCGGCGCATGATCTCTTCGCCCTCGGCCTGTGCCACGCAGCCCGCCACGCCGATCTTGAGATCCGGCTTCTCCGCCTTGAGCCCCTTGAAGCGGCCCAGCTCGGAATAGACCTTTTCGGCGGCCTTTTCCCGGATGTGGCAGGTATTGAGCAGGATCATGTCGGCCTCATCCGCCGATTTCGTCTCCACATAACCCTGCCCGCCCAGCGCCTCGGCCATGCGTTCGCTATCATAGACATTCATCTGACAGCCGTAGGTCTTGATAAACAGCTTCTTGGGCGCACTCATGGGTTCGTTGCCTTTTCGCCGGACAAAAGGTAGATCAGCGGTCTGCCTTACAGGGGAATGACGCCGCTTGCAATGCGCGCGCTGATACTCGATTTTGGGGGCAAATGCCAGAACGGCAGGAGCAGCACCCCGTGACCTACCCCACCCTTGACGACTTTCTCAGACAACAGCGCGCGCGCCTCGTAAAAGGACCGGTTGCGTTGGTGTTCGTTGAGGACGCGGTCGAGGTCGCCAGCACCCTGCGCCATCACCTGCAAAGCGGTTTTGACACCGTCGTCGCCTTCATGCCTGATACGATTGAATTGCCTGAGGCGGTTTCGGCCAAGGTGCATCGTGTCTCCTTTGACTGCGGCATTGCCGAAAGCGTGTTTGACGCAATCAATCAGGTGATCCGCAGCGCCTCTCCGGGATGCTGGCTCTATTACTGCTACAACGCTGAATTCCTGTTCTTTCCCTTCTGCGAAACACGCTCTGTCCCGGAAATGCTGCGCTTTCACACCGAAGAAAAACGCGCCGCCATGCTGACTTATGTGATCGACCTTTACGCGGGAGACCTTACAGAGCACCCCAATGCAGTGGCGCTGGATGATGCCTATCTGGACAAATCCGGCTACTATGCCCAAGCTCGCTACCTTGGCACGAAAAGCACACCCGAAGAGCGCCAACTGGACTTCTTTGGAGGCATGCGATGGCGCCATGAAGAACATATCCCGCATACCAGCCGAAAAATCGACCGCATCTCCCTGTTTCGAGCCAGCGCCGATCTGGAACTGCTGCCCAACCACACATTCAACGTGCCGGAGTACAACACCTACGCCTGCCCTTGGCATCATAACCTGACGGCGGCGATCTGTTCGTTCCGCACTGCCAAAGCCCTGAAGCGCAATCCCGGCTCGTCTTTCGACATCAAGACCTTCCGCTGGCATAACTCAGTGCCGTTCGAATGGCACTCACAGCAGCTATTGGATCTTGGCCTGATGGAGCCGGGGCAGTGGTTTTGATGCAAGCCCCCTTTAATCCATTACCGCTGCAACAGCACCGGGAACCAATCCTCGCGCAGGCGCTGACCCGGCTGCATGTCGTGGCCCGGATAGGGCGGAGATGTACGGCCCGGGCGCTCCACGTATCGCGCATCCTCCCCAACCAGCCTCAGGGAAAAGGCGCGGCGGCGCTGGCTTGAGGTATTGCCGCGTGCGCCATGCAGGGTGCGATAGTTGAAGGCCACCGCATCGCCCGGCTCCATCTCCCATTCCAGAACCCGCATTCCTTCGGCATCGGGGTCAGGCACGGGTATGTACTGGCCTTCATCCGGGAAGAACCCCTCTTCCGAGACCCAGCGAGTGGGCAGCACTTCCTTTTCCCAGGCGTGAGATCCCGCCACACAGCGAAGCGAGGCCTCGCGCACAGGATCGAGCGGCGACCAGAAGCTGATCGTCTGCTGCCCTTCGACAAAGTAATAGGGGCCGTCCTGGTGCCAGGGTGTCGCCATAGAGGTTCCCGGCTCCTTGACCAGCACGTGGTCGTGGAACATCTGCACATAGTCTGACTGCATCAGATCGGCGGCAATTTCAGCCACCGGGGAGGCATGTATCGCCTCCTCAAATTCAGGGATGCGGGTCCAGTTGCAGTAATCGTCAAAGAACCGACCCGTCTGCCCCGGCTTTTCGTTGTTCGATGCGTAGGGACCTGGCGCCTGCATGTTTGCCTCGACCCCGGCGCGCAGCAGCTCAACCTGATCCGCAAACAGCCCGCGCACAAGCACGACGCCATCGCGTTGAAACTGCTCGACATGCTCTTGCGTGATGAGAGGGTGGACCATTGCTGCCTCCGCTACTGAATATGGAAATCCGGTGGATCAGTCCTGCCGCGTAGCAGTCATAGTTTCAAATCATATATTTTTAAGCTACCCTTTACTCTATGTTATATTTGACTCTGCGCCACTACGAATATGTCTGCACTGTCGCCCGCCATGGCAGCCTGTCAGCCGCCGCAGCAGCAGTGCACGTCAGCCAGCCTGCGCTTTCTGCCGCGCTTAGCCGGATTGAGGATCATTTGGGGTATGCACTGTTCCGGCGCCGACGGGGCTCAGCTCTGGCGATGACGCCCCAGGGACGGGCGTTTGCGGAAAAGGCCCAGGGACTTCTTGCGCAGGCAGCCCTGCTGGAGGATCCAAAAGGCGCAAGCTCTGGAACGCATCATCTGACGTTGGTGTGTTTCTCCGACCTTGCGCCATTCTTGCTGGCCCCTGCCCTGAAGACGCTGCGCCAGGCCTTGCCGGACGTGAAGATCAGCCACAGGGCCTGTGGCTTCGATCCTCTGATCGCTGCCCTGTCCGGGGGCGAGGCGGATCTGGCCATCACTTATGATCTTGGGCTGGATGCAGGGTTTAGCAGAGCGGTGCTGCATCGCCTTGCCCCACATGCCCTGGTGCCGCCCGACCACCCGATATCAGGCCGCGGTGGTATTTCATTGGCCGAACTGGCCGCCCACCCGCTGGTTTTGTCGCAGGAAGGGCTTTCGGTACA
Source organism: Phycobacter azelaicus (assembly GCF_014884385.1). Taxonomy (NCBI): domain Bacteria; kingdom Pseudomonadati; phylum Pseudomonadota; class Alphaproteobacteria; order Rhodobacterales; family Roseobacteraceae; genus Phycobacter; species Phycobacter azelaicus. The sequence goes on from NZ_WKFH01000003.1 coordinate 712,578, forward strand.
GCACATGCTGGGGCTGTTCAAGGCTCACGGGTTGGTGCCACGGATCGCGCAGCGGGCCGACTCGCTGGAGCTTTTACGCAGTCTGGCAGCCAATGGCGAAGGGGTAGGCATCAGTTACAGCCTGCCACCCGGCGGGACCAGTTATGACGGCAAAGCGCTGTGCGCGGTCCCAGTTACGGATACCAGCGCAGAGGAACCGGTCATTCTGGCAGCTCCTGAAGGCGTCCCAGAAGCCTCGCCCGCGCATCGGGCGCTCGAGAGTCTCAAGAAAGTCCTGAGCGCAGAGCGTTCAACGCTTACGCAAGCGGATCACCACGTCGACTGAGGCAATCTCCATACCCTCGGGAGCGTCCGGCAGGCTCTGGATCACCAGCTGGTCCGAAGGCGCATCGGTGACGCGGCCATCCTGTTCCCAGTAGTAATGCGGGTGATCATGGGTGTTGGTGTCGAAATAGCTTTTCGACCCGTCCACGGTGATTTCCTGCAAGACCCCCGCGTCGCAAAAGGCGCGGAGCGTGTTGTAGACGGTGGCCAGAGAAACAGCATCGCCCCTGTCCTTGGCCGCTTCAAACAGGCTTTCGGCGGTGACATGGCGGTGCTTGCCGTCCCCGACCAACAGCTCAGCCAGCGCCACCCGCTGTCGGGTCGGCCGCAGTCCGGCCCGTCCAAGCCATTTGGTTGCCAGATCTTCGCTAATTGGCGTCATGTGCAGATCCTGCCTCGCGTTGCTGACTGTATATATAGGGCCATTGACGCATCGTTTTCAAATGGACTCCCGTTAGAATGCCATTCGCCCCCTTTGCTGCGACCCCGTGTCCCGGCGCGCGCCACACGGCGCACAAGGCTTGCAGGACCCTTTGGCGCGGTGCTACAGGAGGCCAGCTAGACAACCGACACACGAAGGCAGGAGAACCGCCAGCATGGCCGATTACCCGAGCAGCTTTGACAAAGACGACTTGCTGAAATGCGCCCGAGGCGAGCTGTTCGGCCCCGGCAACGCCCAGCTGCCCGCCCCGCCCATGCTGATGATGGACCGCATCACCGAGGTGAGCGCGGATGGCGGCGCCCATGGCAAGGGTCACATCCTGGCCGAGTTCGACATCACCCCGGACCTGTGGTTCTTTGACTGCCACTTCCCCGGCAACCCGATCATGCCCGGCTGTCTGGGTCTTGACGGTCTGTGGCAATTGACCGGCTTCAACCTTGGCTGGCGCGGCTGGCAGGGGCGCGGCTATGCGCTGGGTGTGGGCGAGGTCAAGCTGACCGGCATGGTGCGCCCCGACCGCAAGATGCTGACCTACAAGGTGGATTTCACCAAGGCCATCCAGACCCGCCGCCTGACCATGGGCGTCGCCGACGGCATCGTGGAAGCCGACGGAGAGGTGATCTACCAGGTCAAGGACATGAAGGTCGCCCTCAGCGAAAGCTGATTTGAGGCGCAGCCAGTCAAGAAGATCAGGAGGCCCCGCGGGGCCTCTTTTTTGTTTAGGCATGTAACAGGTTGTCTTCGCCGCGCATAGCATCCCGAGGATTAGGCTTTGATCACCGAACACACCGCGTTTTTGAAAAGTAACGATTGATGCCTTTGGTGAAGTGCACCTGCATTCAAATTACACCTAGCCATGAAATAAATGCGTGCACGGAGCTTTGTGTATTGATATCAAAGACACTATCCTCGAGACACATGAGAACGTAGGTTGGATTTATGTCATTTTTTAGCGGCAAACCAAAACCAGAAGAAGTATTCACACCACGATCAGCCAGTGTTAATTCTCGCCTCTACATACCAAGGCCTGACCTTGAAGCAGAGCTTTCTGACGGCTTACTAGAAAGCCAACACTTAATAATATTTGGCGAAAGTGGAAACGGAAAATCATGGCTCTATAAGAGTGTTTTTGAAAAAGAAGATGTTTTTTATGAGGTGGTAAATCTCGTCCAAGCATCAGCGCTCGGGTCTCTCTCAGCCGCATTTGAAGACAAGTTATCTCGGCAAGAACTGCTGGAGAAAGAAGAGTATGAGCTTTCTAAATCGGGTGGCGTAAAGCCTTCTGGTGTTGGCGTGGATTTCGAAGGCACATGGAAGTATGTCAAAGGGAAAAAAGAACCATTTGAAAAACTGCTTGCATACATTCGAAAAATGGCAGGCAAGAAAAAGGCGGTTGTTGTATTTGACAACTTTGAACAGGTCGCAGGTGACGCAGCCATTTGTAAAGCGATCTCAAATTGCGTTGTGCTTTTAGATGATCCCACCTACGCAGAATATAATGTAAAAATTGTAATCGTCGGCACACCAGCCGGGATCGACGAAAAGCTAGCAAAAACCGGAAATGTCCAAACAATATCAACTCGCCTGAAGGAAATTCCTGAAGTCGAAAGAATGACAGCCAGAGAAGCAAAGGCCCTAATGAGCCTTGGACTAGAAAGCATTCTTAAATTAGAGGTTCTTGGAAACAAAGAGGTTTTCTACGAAAGGATGCTTAGGGTCACAGATCGAATAGCACTTGAACTCCAAGAGCTTGGCCTAAAAATTGCAAGAGAGGCCGAAAGAAAAGGTGGAAAAATTGATCAAATCGTATTTGATCGCGCAGTCTTGAAATGGGCGAGAAACTCGATCCGAGCGAATTGCGCGATTGTTTCAGCGCGCCTAAACTCAAAAGAAACAAAGGCAGCAAGAAGGAACCAGTGCATTTACGCATGTGGCGAAATTGAAGTGGACAGGTTTACCTACAGAGATGTCGAGGACAAAATTAGAGAACTTTTCCCAGAGACCACAAACGGTATCTCATTGAATGTTTCGGGAGAACTCACCAGACTGGCTAAGGGCGAGAACCCCCTCCTACGACGCCTCCCACATGAAAATGCGTACAGGCTATCCAGCCCTAAGATACGAATGGCAATACGTACGATGCTATCAATTGAGCGTGGAAAAGTAGTCCGGAAAGTTGCTGAACTATAGGCTAGCTTTTGCATTCGACACCATATGGCAAACAGAAGCTGCGAGCATTGATCGTCGGCGAGCCACCACCCAACCCATCTTGCACCCATGCCCTGCACGGCCTAGTAAGGCACAAGGTATCAAGGGAGTGCATCTATGCGTCGCGTTGTCGTCACCGGTCTGGGGATCGTCTCCTCGATCGGCAACACTGCCGAAGAGGTTCTTGCCTCGCTCAAAGCCGGGAAATCCGGCATCGTCGCCAGCCCCGAGATGGCCGAGCACGGCTTTCGCAGCCAGGTGGCCGGGACGCTGAAGATCGATCCGTCCGAACATGTGGACAAGCGGACCCTGCGGTTCATGGGCCCCGGTGCCGCCTATGCTCATATCGCCATGCAACAGGCCATCGCCGATGCGGGCCTCACCGAGGATCAGATCGTCAATGAACGCACCGGTCTGGTGGCTGGCTCTGGCGGGCCGTCCACCTCGGCCATGCTGACGGCGCATCAGACCGTGCTGAAAACCGGCGCAACCAAGCGGATCGGGCCGTTTGCGGTGCCGAAATGCATGTCCTCGACGATTTCCGCGAACCTTGCCACCGCCTTCAAGATCAAGGGGATCAACTATTCGATCACCTCGGCCTGCTCCACCTCGCTGCATTGCATCGGCAACGCGGCCGAGCAGATCATGATGGGCAAGCAGGACGTGATGTTCGCAGGTGGCGGCGAGGAACTGGACTGGACCCTCTCGTGCCTGTTCGACGCCATGGGCGCGATGTCCTCGAAATACAACGACACGCCCGAGAAAGCCTCGCGCGCCTTTGATCAGGACCGCGACGGTTTTGTGATCTCGGGCGGCGGCGGCATCGTGGTGCTGGAGGATCTCGATCACGCGCTGGCACGCGGCGCCAAGATCTATGCCGAGGTGACCGGCTTTGCCGCCACATCCGACGGGCACGACATGGTCGCCCCCAGCGGTGAAGGCGGCGAGCGCGCCATGCGTCTGGCCCTGTCGACCCTGCCCGAGGGGCGCAAGGTTTCCTATATCAACGCCCACGGTACCTCGACGCCCGTTGGCGATGTGGGAGAAGTCGAAGCCGCCCGCCGCGTTTTTGGCGCAGGCAAGGTGCCGCCGATCTCCTCGACCAAATCGATGACCGGCCACGCGCAGGGTGCTGCCGGCGCGCTGGAGGCGATCTTCTGCCTTCTGATGCTGGACAATGATTTCATCACACCTTCGATCAACGTCGAAACCCTTGCCGAAGGGATCGAACCGGATGAGGTTGCCACCGCTTGCGTCGAAAACGCAGGGCTGGACAGCGTGATGACAAACAGCTTTGGCTTTGGGGGCACCAATGGCTCCATGGTCCTGAGCAAATACAAGGGATAAGCGCGCATGTCCGGACAGTTGAGCGGCAAACGGGGCCTGATCATGGGCGTTGCCAACGAGCGTTCCATCGCCTGGGGCATTGCCAAGGCGATGGCGGACGCAGGCGCCGAGCTGGCCTTTACCTATCAGGGTGAGGCCTTTGGCAAACGGCTGGAGCCGCTGGCGGCCTCGGTGGGCAGCGATTTCATGGTCGATGTGGATGTGACCGACGATGCCTCGCTTGATGCGGCTTTCGAACAGCTGGGCGCGCGCTGGCCGACGATCGATTTCCTGGTGCACGCGATTGCCTATTCGGACAAGTCAGAGCTAACGGGGCGCTTCATCAACACCAGCCGCGCGAACTTCAAGAATTCCATGGATATCTCGGCCTATTCCTTCATCGAGGTGGCGCGCCGCGCCTATCCGATGATGCAGGAAAACGGCGGCACGCTTTTGACGCTGACCTATGGCGGCTCGAACCGGGTGACCCCGAACTACAACGTCATGGGCGTGGCCAAGGCGGCCCTGGAAAGCGCAACCCGCTATCTGGCCAATGACCTTGGCCCTGAAGGCATCCGCGTCAATGCAATCTCGCCCGGCCCGATGAAAACGCTGGCTGGCGCAGCCATTGGCGGCGCGCGCAAGACCTACAAGCACACCGAGCAAAACGCCCCCATGCGCTCGAACGCAACACTTGAAGCGGTGGGCGGTACCGCCGTCTACCTGGCCTCTGATGCCGGGGCCTATACGACCGGCGAGATCATCCGCGTCGATGGTGGCTTTCATATCCTCGGCATGCCGCAGCAGGAAAACCTGTAAGACACTGCTCTCAGACGATTGCGATTACGGGCGTCTCAGTAGGGCGCCCTTTTCTTTTGCTATGGTCAATAGTCAGATCAGGTCTGATCCTGCCCCGCATCTGCCGCGGCACCCTGATCCTTCTCCTGCACCTTGCGGCGGGAGCGCGCGAGGGCAGCCTGAAACCCCTCGCCATCCCCGAATTCGGAGAACTCGGCATAGCGGGCATGCGCCCCTTCGACACGGGCGGCATGTTTGATAGGGCACCAATAGGCCTCGGTCCGACTGGCCACCTCGCGCACCCAGGCGATCACCCCGTTGCAGTAGCCACAATAGACGCAGTTCAGCTTTTGCACCCAGTTGAGATAGGCCAAATGCTGCCGGTCCATGCGGATGTAATCGCCCTGGGGCACCTTGGGGATTCCGTAGACCGGGAAACAGGCGGCCTGGTAGATGATAACGAACAGATGCAACAGAACGAAGGGAATGATCAGGCTGTAGATGAAGGGCGCCGTCAGCAACACCATTGGGCGCGTATAGGCGAGAAAGCGCAGCCAGCGAATCCTCAGAGCCCGGTGTTGGCGCCGCGCCTCTTCCTCCCAGACGATGCGTCCGTTTTCCAGCTTGTACCGGAAAGCAACGCGTTTCTCGGCGATTTCCTCTTCCAGCTCGTCCTGAAGGGTCCGCATCCGCGCCAGAAGGTCGTCCATTCGCGTGCTCATACTCTATCCTCCAGACTTGCGCGGATCACCCCGGATCGCGCCCCTGCACCCTGTGCCATTCTATGCCGTTGCGGCCCGCCATTCGTCGATCAGCACATTCATGATGTCTACGGCAGAGCCGGTACGGGCGCGCGGCGCGCCTGTCCCGGCCCACTGCGCTCCAAAACCTGCTACTCCCGCCGATTTGGCTGCGGCGTTGAGAGCCTTTCCCGCATCATATGCGATCGGGTAATCGGGCGGTACAGCTTCGGCAGTCTCAGTTGCCCAGGCAGTAAACTCATTGGCCAGGCAACGCGCGGGACGACCCGATATGGCCGCGGTCATCGTCGTGTTTTTCGCGGCACCCGAATGCAGCGCAGCGCGGTATCCCGCATCGGCAAGGCTCTCGTCGCAATCAATGAAGGCGGTTCCCAGTTGCGCGGCCACAGCGCCAAGGCTCAGGGCTTTGGCAATATCCCCCCCATCCATCAGCCCACCAGCCGTGACAACGGGGATATTTAGCTCGCCCACGAGGATCCGTGTCAGGTCAAGGGCGCTGAGGCGCGCATCCTCTGCATCCGCATCGAAAACTCCCCGGTGGCCGCCCGCCTCCCAACCCTGCGCCACCACGGCATCAATGCCTGCAGCAGCAATGGTTCGTGCTTCCGCAAGGGACGTGGCCGTTGCCATCAGGGCGATACCCACATCCTTCAACGCTCTGATAACGTCCGAACCGGGCACACCAAAGTGAAAGCTGACGACTGCAGGTCGCTCCGCAAGCAACATCTGCAACATCCGCATATCGACAAGGAAGCTGGTATATATCTCTGAGAGAGTGCTCGGCGGAGAAGCGCCAAAGCTCTCAAATACCGGCGCCATCAGATTGAGCCAATCAGTCTCTCGGGCGGGATCGGGCTGAGCTGGCCTATGACAGAAGACATTGACATTGAATGGGCGGTCCGTCAGCGCGCGGGTCTGCCGGATCATTTCCCTCGCCTTTTCGACACCGGAGGCACCAATGCCAAGCGCACCGAGTCCGCCTGAATTGCTGACCGCGGCTGCCATGGCAGGAGAGCTGACGCCCGCCATGGGCGACTGACAGATCGGAACGGTGACCCCCAGTGTGTTGATCAGGTCCTCAGGCATATTGCACCCCTTTCCTCGTGAACAGGAAAGCTGTTGCCCCCGGGCAGTGCAAGGAAGAAATCCGGTGCGCTTCCGAGGCAGTGACTCCCAACCGCCGCAAAGCCATCAATGATGGCCCTGCTCACGTTGGGCCTGCCAGCGCGCTTTGCGTGCTGCCGCCCTGATCGAGATCGGGACAACAGCAGTAAAACTGTCGCGCCGCGGATGCAGATGCGGCCCGCCCAAGATGCGATTTTGGCCAATGCCACAACTCGTTTCAGCGCCCCGATTGCGCCGCGCAGCGGCGCTACGCCCAACCGACAGTGGACGGATCCTTGATCCGGCGTCTTCGGGCGGGAGCTCCAACGCCGCACCCGCTCCTGTCTTTCGCGATCAGTTGATCGAGACCAGTTCAATGTCGAAAATCAGATCCTTGCCAGCCAGCGGATGATTTGCATCCAGCGTCACCGTCGCCTCATCGGCTTCGACAACTGTTACCGGCAGAATCTGCCCTTCCGGGGTCTGCATCTGCAGCTGGGTGCCCGGCTCAAGCGGAATATCGTCCGGGATTCCTTCGCGTGGGATGGCCTGACGCGCATCAGGGTTGGATGGCCCGTAGGCGTCTTCGCAGGCGATCTCCAGAGTCTTCTTGTCGCCAGCGACCATCCCCGGCAGACCGGCATCCATGCCGCCGATCACATGACCCGCGCCAACGGTGAATTCCAGCGGATCGCGTCCCTCGGAGCTGTCAAAGACGGTGCCATCCGTCAATCGTCCCGTGTAGTGGATGCGCACGGTATCGCCGTTCTTTACTTCGGTCATGAGACCTCCAGATCAAGCTTGGGTTTTAAAGGGCGCGACCCTACAGGTTCAGTCTGCAATGTAAACCCGAAGTCGCCCCCATGGTATACTGCGACCGAAAGCACAGAAAGCCGAAGCGCCCGAACGACGTTTCGTAGATCCTTTCAATCTTCATGTGCCGATAATCCCAAACGCAGCGCTCAGGTTGTGCGGGCCAGATCCTAGCCCCATATCGCTCCTGCGCTAACAGGATTGTGACCCATACAACTTTGCACTTTTGCAATGGCTTCCTCCTGTGACAGTGTTGCGGCAACGGAGGACCCCATGCCCATCACAACCTGTGTTTTCGATGCCTATGGCACGCTATTCGATGTCGCCGCCGCCGCGCGCCAAGCTGCAACTGAACCCGACTTCCCGCAGTTGGCCAACAAATGGGCCGAGCTCGCGGGGCACTGGCGCCTGAAGCAGTTGCAATACACCTGGCTGCGGGCCGTGACCGGCGCCCATGCGGATTTTTGGGAGGTCACGCAGAACGGGCTGGACTGGGCGCTTGAGGCAACCGGCCTTGCCGGTGATGCCCCCCTGCGGAAGCGCCTTCTGGCGCTTTACTGGGAGCTTCAGGCCTACCCGGAGGTGCCGAAGATGCTCACCCAGCTGAAAGAGGCCGGTTTCAACACCGCGATCCTCTCCAACGGCTCCCCCGGCATGCTGGAGGGCTGCGTGCAATCGGCCGGAGTGGGCGCTGTTCTGGACGATGTGCTGTCGGTTGAAAGCGTCGGCGTGTTCAAACCCCACTCCAGCGTCTATGACCTTGTCGGCGAACGCTTCTCCTGCGCGCCTTCTGAGGTGCTTTTTGTGTCGTCGAACGGCTGGGATGCGGCTGCGGCCACGGGATACGGGTTCGAGACGGCATGGGTGAACCGCGCCAGTGAGCCGATGGACCGCCTGCCCTGGTCGCCGAAGCATGTCCTCAGCGATCTGACCACGATCCCGGATATCGCCAAAGGCTGACCCTCAGCTTCAAAGGAGCTCATCGCACAGATGCCGCACTTCACCACCACGGACGGGCTGTCGCTCCATTACACCGATACCGGGAAGGCAAGCCCCCTGCCGCTGATCTGCCTGCCGGGCCTCACCCGCGACGGGCAGGATTTTCGCTATTTCGCACCGCACGCTACGCGCTATCGCATGATCACACTGGATGCGCGCGGTCGAGGACGGTCCGATCATGATACCAATATCGCCAACTACAACGTCATGCGCGAGGCGCAGGATGTTACCGAACTGATGGATCACTTAGGCCTGGAACAGGCGGCAATTCTCGGTACCTCGCGTGGGGGGATGGTGGCCATGGTTCTGGCCGCCACCGCGAAGGAGCGTCTTTGCGCCGTGTTGCTGAACGATGTGGGGCCGGAAATCCCGCAAGACGGCATTGCCCGCATCATGGAATACGTGGGCCGTCGCCCCGCCGCCAAGACCCATGACAAGGCTGCCGAAACACTGGCCGCCCTGATGGCGCCCGCCTTCCCGGATGTGCCTCTCACACGTTGGCGCGAAGAGGTAGAGGTTTTTTACGACGAAACGCCGGATGGCCTAAGCCTGCGCTACGATACCCGCCTGCGCGATGCGCTGCTGGAGCAGTCCAAGGTGGGCCCACCGCCCGATCTGTGGCCCCTGTTCATGGCGCTTGAGGGGCTGCCCTGCGGCGTGATCCGGGGCGCCAACTCGGACGTGCTGAGCCATGAAACCTTCCTTGAGATGCAGCGCCGCCTACCGGACTTGAAGGCTGTAGAACTCAACAACCGCGGCCATGTTCCGTTTCTTGACGAACCCGCTGCGCTTTCACTTATTCATTCCCTATTGGACCAGATTAAATGACTTCCATTGCCATGATCGAAGCCGCCGCCGAGCGGATCAAAGGCCACGCCCGCAAAACACCTCTTCTGTCGTCCCCCTTCCTGGACGAGATCGCGGGACGCCGCCTGCTGGTCAAGCCCGAGTGCCTGCAGCACACAGGATCCTTCAAGTTCCGCGGCGGCTGGGCGGCGCTGTCGGCGATGGAGGAGGAAGCCCGCAAACGCGGCGTGATCGCCTATTCCAGCGGCAACCATGCCCAGGGCGTCGCTGCGGCGGCAAAGGCCCATGGCGCACCAGCTGTGATCATAATGCCCGCCGATGCGCCACAGCTGAAGATCGACAACACCCGCGCGCTGGGGGCCGAGGTGGTGCTTTATGACCGGGTCGGTGGTGAAAGCCGCGAAGACCTGGGAGATCACTATGCAACAACGCGCGGCCTCACGCTGGTCAAACCTTATGATGAGCCAGAAGTGATCGCAGGCCAGGGCACCGTCGGCCTTGAGATCGCCCAGCAAGCCGCCGCAGAGGGCATCACCTCGGGCGACGTTCTGGTCTGCTGTGGTGGTGGTGGCCTCACCGGTGGTGTCGCACTGGCGCTGGAGGCGCGCGCTCCAGGTCTGCGCGTGCGCCCGGCTGAACCTCAAGGTTTTGACGATGTGACCCGCTCGCTGCAAAGCGGCCAGATCGAAAGCAACGCGGCCACCTCTGGGTCGATCTGCGACGCCATCCTGACACCGGCGCCAGGGGAGATCACCTTTCCGATCCTGTCGCGTCTTTGCGGTCCTGGCATTGTCATCACCGAAGAGGAGGCGCTGCGTGCCATGGCGCTGGCCTTCCTGCGACTGAAAATTGCGGTGGAACCGGGCGGCGCGGCAGCGCTTGCGGCGGCGCTTTTCCATAGCGACCAGATCGAAGGGGACGCAGTGATCGCGGTGGCGACCGGAGGCAACGTGGATCCCGATATGTTCAAACGCGCACTAGACTTCTGCGTCTGAGCAGACACCGGGCGCCCCGCTCGCTTTACCTTCCCTTACGTTCGCGGATATGGTGCGCCGGATACGTGACGGGGAGAAATATCATGCAAATCGCGGATCTGGGCGATGTCCAGCTGCACTATCGTGTGGACGGGGACCCAAACGGTGCACCCATCGTTTTTGCCAATTCGCTGGGCACCGACCTCAGGGTCTGGGACGCGGTGGTGGAGCGCCTGCCTGCAGGCCTCAAGGTGATCCGCTATGACAAGCGCGGGCATGGGTTGTCCACGGTGCCTGCCGCGCCCTATTCCATGGGCGCGCTGGTGCGCGATGCCGAGCGACTGCTGGATCATCTCAATGTGCGCGACTGTGTGTTCGTCGGCCTGTCCATCGGCGGCATGATCGCCCAGGGGCTGGCGGTGAAACGGCTTGATCAGGTGCGCGCACTGGTGCTGTCGAACACCGCCGCCAAGATCGGCACCGCAGAAATGTGGCAGGAGCGGATCAAAGCGGTCGAGGAGCAGGGCATCGAAGCCTTGGCTGACAACGTCATGGAACGCTGGTTCGCCAAGGAGTTTCGCGCCAAACCCGAGCTGACCCTGTGGCGCAACATGCTGGTGCAGCAATCGCGCGCGGGATATGCGGGCTGCTGCGCGGCTATTGCGGGCACCGATTTCTACACGCCCACCAGCGGCTTGCGCCTGCCCTGCCTCGGCTTTGCCGGAGCCGAGGATGGCTCCACCCCGCCCGATCTGGTGCGTGAAACCGTCGATCTGATCCCCGGCTCGCAGTTCCACCTGATCCGCCGCGCGGGCCACATCCCTTGCGTCGAGAAACCCGATGAATACACCCAGCGGCTGACAACCTTCCTCAAGGAGATCGGACACATTGGCTGACTTTCTGCTGATCCACGGATCCTGCCACGGCGCCTGGTGTTGGCGCGACCTCATTCCCGCCCTTGAGGCGCGCGGCCACAAAGCCCGCGCCATCGACCTGCCCGGGCACAACGACGGGCGTGACCTCTCCAGCGGGACGCTGGAGGAAACCGCCGAGGCGATCCTCATGGCCGCCGGGCCGGACACGATCGTGCTGGGCCACTCCTGGGCCGGCTATCCGATCTCCGCCGCCGCAGAAAAGGACCCGAGTCGCCTGCGTGGGCTGATCTATCTCTGCGCTTACGTGCCGACCTCGGGCCTGTCGATGATCGACATGCGCAAGCGCGGACCGCGCCAGACCCTGGCCCATGCGGTGATCAAGGACGAAGACAGCAACAGCTACACCATCGACCGCGCCGAAGTTCCGCGCCTGTTCTACCACGACTGCCCGGAGGAAGCCGTCACTTACGCGCTGGAGCGCCTTTGCCCGCAACCGATCCGGCCACAGGACACGCCGCTGACCATCGGCAGCAACTGGGAGAGCACCTCCAAGGCCTATATCCGCTGCGCGGGTGACCAGACCATCCCGCCCGAATACCAGGCCGATATGGTAAAGGACTGGCCCGCGGAGCGCCTGCACGTGATGGAGACCTCCCACTCTCCTTTCTTCGCCGCGCCGGACGCGCTGGCGGATCTGATTACCCGGATCGAAAAGGATCTCTGACATGGCCGGATCGGTATTTGACAGCCAGCTATACGGCGATCTCTTTCCCGCTGGCGATGTGGGCCGCCTGTTCAGCGACAGCGCCGAAATCCGCGCCATGCTGCTGGTCGAAGGCGCCCTGGCCAAGGCCCAAGGCGCCGCAGGCGTTATCCCCGAGATCAGCGCCGCCGCCATTCAGCGTGCGGTGATGGAGGTCGCGCTCGACCCCGGCGCGCTGCGCAAGGCCACGGGCCAGAACGGCGTGCCCGTGCCCGCGCTGGTCGCCGCCCTGCGCAGCGAGATGAATGCGCCGGAACATGCGCAATACGTCCACTGGGGCGCTACCTCGCAGGACATCATGGACACCGGGCTGATGCTGCGCTTGCGTCAGGCCTTGGCCGCCATCGAGGCCGATCTGAAGGCTGTGCTTGGCGCTTTGTCGGCGCTCGCCCGCGCCCATGGCGAACTGCCGATGCCCGCCCGCACCTATGGCCAACACGCAACGCCCACCAGTTTCGGCGCCGTTGTCGCCGCTTGGGGCGCTCCGCTGATCGCATTGTTGGAAGAGCTGCCGACCTTGCGCCAGTCCTGCCTTCTGGTCTCGCTCTCGGGCGCAGCCGGAACCGCAGGAGCACTAGGACCCAAGGCGCCGGACCTGCGCGCTGCGCTGGCCGAGGGGCTGTCGCTGAGCGATCCCGGACGCAGCTGGCATACGGACCGCAGCCCGGTTACGCGCATTGCGGACTGGCTGGTGCGCGTGAACATCACTCTTGGCAAAATGGGCGAGGATTGCATCGCACTGGTGCAGACTGGCATTCAGGAGATCCGCCTTGGCGGCGCCGGCGCATCATCGACCATGCCGCAGAAACAGAACCCGGTGGCGCCCTCGGCGCTGGTCGCACTGGCGCGGCAAGGATCGGGACTACTCACGGTTCTGCACGGGGCCTCCATGCAGCAGCATCAGCGCGATGGCGCCGCCTGGTTTACCGAATGGATGTGCCTGCCGCAGATCGTGCTGGGCGCTGCAAGTGCTGCCACCACGGCAAAGGCGCTTGCCGCCGGGATCACGCCCAACGCGGATGCCATGGCCGCAGCACTGGACAGCGGGCTCGACATGATCCATGCCGAGGCGCTGAGCTTTGCCCTGACCGAAACCCTGCCCCGCCCAGAGGCACAAGCGGCCGTGAAACGGCTCTGCCTTGAGGCCAATGAGAGCCAGACACAGCTGGGCGCCCTGGCTGCACGGGAATTCCCTGATCTGGATACCAAAGCCCTGTTCGATCCGACCCGGCAACTGGGACATGCCCCTGCGGAAGCCTTGCGTTTTGCAGAAAAAGCCGCCGAAGTCTGCGGCAAGGAATAACCGGGCAAGAGGCAGCAATATGCGGCGCGGGATAGACGGTTTGAGAACAGGTTTGACCCGCTCCGTGACACGTACGGCGGGTGGGTTTTGATGCGCCTACCGCTGATCTTTGTGCTAACCACGGTTATGATTGATGCCATGGGTATCGGTTTGATCATGCCCATCATGCCCAGCCTGATTGTCGAGGTGCAAGGCGGATCACTCGCGGATGCCGCGATCTGGGGCGGAATCCTCAGCACCGCCTTTGCAGTGATGCAGTTCCTGTTCAGCCCGGTTTTGGGCTCCTTGTCCGACGCGGTGGGGCGTCGGCCTGTCCTGCTGATCTCGCTCTTCGTGATGGCCCTCGATTATCTGGTGATGGCGCTTGCCGGGTCGCTTTGGCTTTTATTGATCGGGCGCATCGTGGGCGGGATAACGGCGGCAACCCATTCCACCGCGGGCGCCTATATCGCTGATATCTCTAAACCCCACGAAAAGGCCGCCAACTTTGGACTTTTGGGCGCCGCATTTGGTGCGGGTTTTGTGCTTGGCCCGCTGATCGGCGGCCTTTTGGGAGAGATGGGCACCCGCGCGCCGTTTTATGCCGCTGCAGCACTTGCTGCGCTGAACTTTACCCTTGGCTGGTTCGTGATGCGCGAGACAGTCACCGACGAGACCCGCCGCGCCTTTGACTGGCGTCGCGCCAACCCCTTTGGCGCCTTTCGCGCCATGGCGCGCATTCCGGGCATCGCGCCGCTCTTGTGGGTCTATTTCCTCTACTCGGTGGCGATCTATGTCTATCCCGCGATCTGGTCCTATTTCAGCGCCGAGCGTTTCGGCTGGCAGCCCCAGATGATCGGACTGTCGCTGGGTGTCTACGGGATTTGCATGGCATTGGTGCAGGGCTGGCTCCTGCGCCATAGCGTCCGGTGGGTCGGAGAGCGCGGCACGGTGCTTTGGGGACAGGTGTTCGATTTCATGGCCTTTGGCGTTCTGGCCTTCATCGCCAGCGGCACGCTTGCCTTGGCGCTGATCCCGATTTCCGCACTCGGGGCACTGGTGCAGCCTGCACTGCAGGGGATCATGTCGCGCACGGTGGCAGACAATCAGCAAGGCGAGCTGCAGGGTGTGATGACCTCTGTGCATGCGCTGGCGATGATCGTTTCTCCGCTGATGATGACCGCAACCTTTGCCCACTTCACCCGCGATGGCGCAGCGATTTACCTCCCCGGCGCCCCATTTCTTGTAGCGCTCGTGTTGATGATCATTGGCTGCCTCGTCTTTGTGCGCACCACGCGTTCCGCTACGTAAAACTGCCTTCCACATCCCGCTTTCCCACTTGCAGCACGCGTCTGTCCGCGCCACCGTGCAGACAGATACGCCTGGCAACCGGGAGAAAGCGCCATGCAAACCATCAAAGCCGCCGTCTGCCGTGAATTCGGTCAACCCCTCGTCATCGAAGACATCCTGATCGCCGACCCGCGCATGGGCGAGGTCGAGGTGACCCTGGACGCGGTCGCAATCTGTCACAGCGACATCTCCTATGCCGAGGGCGCCTGGGGCGGTCACCTTCCGGCCGTCTATGGCCACGAGGCGGCCGGCAAAATCACAAAGGTTGGCGATGGCGTGAACGGCTTTGCGACGGGCGACAGCGTTGTGGTCACCCTGATCCGCGCCTGCGGCACCTGCCCAAGCTGTGCCGGCGGCAAGCCGACGATCTGTGAAACACACTATGACGGAGTGAAGAACGGCCCGATCAAAACCGCCGACGGCAGCCCGCTGGAGCAGGCCATGGCCTGTGGCGCCTTTGCCGAAAAGGTGGTCGTGGATCAGCGTCAGATCGTGAAGATTCCCGAAACCATGGGTAAGGAAGTCGCCGCGCTGATCTCCTGCGGGGTAATCACTGGCGTTGGTGCGGCTGTTAATGCCGCGGGCCTGCGCGCTGGACAGGATGTGGTGGTGATAGGCGCGGGCGGCGTGGGTCTCAACGCCATCCAAGGCGCGCGCATTGCCGGTGCCCGCCGGATCGTGGCCGTCGACATGAGCGAGGAAAAGCTGGAGGTCGCCAAGGAGTTCGGCGCCACCCATGGCGTCCTTGGCACACAGAAATCCCCCTGGCGCGCCTCCTACAAGGCGCTGGGGGGAAAGGGGGCCGATGCGGTTCTGGTAACCGTGGGGGCCATTCCCGCCTATGAACAGGCTGTGCGTTATCTGGGCCGGGGCGGCAAGGCGGTGATGATCGGCATGCCGCACTCGGGTGCCAAGGCGGAGTATGAACCCGTCGTGATGGCCGCCATCGGGCAGGGACTTGTCGGCTCCAAAATGGGCGATGTCGTGATTCAGCGAGACATTCCCTGGATGATCGATCTTTATGAACAGGGCCGTCTGAAACTGGACGAGCTGATCTCGGGACGCTGGAGCCTTGACCAGATCAACGAGGCGATTGCAGACACCAAGACCGGCTCTGCCCGGCGCAACGTGATCCTGTTCAACCGCTGACCGGCTGCGTGCAGCCCGAAGGAGCCCCCGATGAAGCTGCAGGACCTCGACATCATCGTGACTGCCCCGCCCGCTCCCGGATGGGGCGGGCGCTACTGGATCCTGGTCAAGTTGACCACCGACACCGGGATCACCGGCTGGGGCGAATGCTATGCCGCCTCGGTTGGCCCGGACGCCATGTGCCATGTCATCCGCGACGTCTTTCACCGCCACATGGAGGGGGAGAACCCGGAAAACATCGAACTGATGTTCCGCCGCGCCTATTCTTCTGGCTTTACCCAGCGGCCCGATCTAACAGTGATGGGTGCCTTTTCGGGGCTTGAGATCGCCTGCTGGGATATCCTCGGCAAGGATCGTGGCCGCCCGGTTCATGCGCTGATCGGCGGACGGATGAACGATCGCATTCGCGCCTATACCTATCTCTACCCCCTGCCCCAGCACGAGATCTCTGCCTTCTGGACCTCACCAGAAATGGCCGCCGAAAGCGCTGCCGAAATGGTGCGTCAGGGCTACACGGCAGTAAAGTTCGATCCGGCAGGCCCTTACACCCTGCGTGGTGGTCACATGCCCGCGATGAGCGACATCAGCCAATCCATCGCCTTTTGCAAAGCCATCCGCGGAGCGGTGGGGGACCGCGCAGACCTGCTCTTTGGCACACATGGGCAGTTCATCACCGCAGGCGCAATCCGGCTGGGCCAGGCAATCGCGCCCTACCAGCCCCTATGGTTCGAAGAGCCGGTTCCCCCCGATTCCGTAGGCCAGATGGCACGCGTGGTTTCGGGTCAACCGGTGCCCGTGGCCACGGGTGAGCGCCTGACCACCAAGGCCGAGTTCGCTCCGATCCTCCGCGAAGGGGCGGCCAGCATTCTGCAACCGGCGCTAGGGCGCGTTGGCGGCATATGGGAAGCCAAGAAAATCGCGGCCATGGCCGAGGTCTATAACGCGCAAATGGCGCCGCATCTTTACGCCGGACCGGTGGAATGGGCTGCGAACATACACCTGGCGGCCTCAATCCCGAATATCCTGATGGCCGAAAGCATCGAAACTCCTTTCCATGACGCATTGATCAAAGGGGCGATCCGGGTCGAAGGAGGCTTTATCACACCACCGGATGCACCGGGCCTCGGCATCGAAGTCGACGAGGATCTTGCCCGCGCACACCCCTTTTCCGGCGACGATCTGCACCTAAATATGCAGGAGGCGCCCTGTGACTATGTGAACGGCAATTCCTTCGCCGGTGGCGCGCCGCCGCTGCCCGAATAGGCGTTGCGGCAGCGCGGCTTGTGCGAGCGGGGCAAAATAGTGCATTATGTGCCGCAAGCTCTAGCGCAGGACTTTCGACCCGTGACCATTCAATCCCCCGATACGATTTCGCCGGATACGCCGATCGATATGGCGCAGCGTGCGACCGAAGCTGCGGCATTCCTCAAGACGCTGGCCCATGAAGGGCGGCTGATGATTCTTTGTCACCTTGGAACCGGTGAAAAGTCCGTCGGGGAGCTGGAGGCGCTGCTCGGCATGCGCCAGGCCGCGGTCAGCCAGATGCTGGCCCGGTTGCGCGATGAAGAGCTGGTCGCCACCCGGCGTGAGGGCAAGACGATTTTTTATTCGTTGAAGGACACAAATACCGAAGAGATCATTTCTCTTCTCTATCGCCAGTTCTGCGGCGGTGAGTGACCTCTCCTGAGTGGCCTTTGACCGGCCCTCAAAAGCACGACCAATCGTCAAACTGCATCGAAGCCGCCTTGCAGTCAGCAAAGCGCTCTCGTGCCTGTCCCCTTCTTTGCCTGCGGCAAATCCCCGAAATCAGCCCTAGGCCCAGCGCGGCTTTGCCGCGCCAGGCCCAACTGGCGAAGGGCAGTCTTTGACTGCCCGGAGACGGGCGGGAGCCTACCCCCGCTGGCCCATTGAAACCGCGGCTGGGTTAGCTGTCCGCCCGCAGGTTTTGGCGCTGTCGACCTAGGCCTTCGATTTCCAGCTCCATCACGTCACCGGGCTTTAGGTAAACCGGATCGGGCTTCATCCCCATGCCAACGCCCGGAGGCGTGCCTGTGGCAATCACATCGCCCGGATGAAGGGTCATGAGCTGACTGAGATGGGAAATGATCTGGGCCACGGTAAAGATCATCTTGCCGGTGTTGCCCGTCTGCATGCGCTTTCCGTTCACATCACAGGACAAAGCCAGGTTCTGCGGATCCGCGACCTCGTCCCGTGTCACCAACCACGGGCCAATGGGGCCGAAGGTGTCACAGCTCTTGCCCTTGGTCCATTGCCCGGTCAGCTTGATCTGAAAATCGCGTTCTGAGACATCATTGATGACGCAATACCCCGCTACGTGATCCAGGGCCTCGGCCTCGGTGACGTATTTCGCAGCCGTACCAATGACGACGCCCAGCTCCACCTCCCAGTCCGTAGCGGTGGAGCCACGCGGAATCACCACATCATCATTGGGGCCGGCGATCGCCGAGTTGGCCTTCATGAACAGGATGGGGTGCTCGGGGATGGGCATGCCTGCCTCTTCGGCATGATCAGAATAGTTGAGGCCGATGCACAGGAACTTGCCTACCCCACCAACGCAGGGCGCCAGATCGATGTCGCCATCCACTGCCGGCAATGACGCCGGATCCAGCTCAGCCAAACGGGCCAACGCCGCGTCATCCAGTACCTCGCCCGAGATATCCGCAATGTGGCCGGACAGATCACGTACGATCCCGCCATCATCCATCAGCCCCGGGCGCACCGCGCCCTCCATTCGATATCGCAGCAGTTTCATGGCTGCCTCCCCTCTTTCGCTTGTCTTGGAATCTTGTGTTGCCGCTCGCGAGCGGATTTGCAAGGTCAGCTCGAGACATAGCCCGCGACAACCTGCAGCAATTTGAAGGCCGTCGCCGCATCATTCTCCACAACGGCCAAGAACTCCTCTTCACCGATACGAAGGCAGGTCAGATCAGTCTGCGCCACCATGCTCAGCGCGCGCGGCTCCTTGCGGATCAGACCCAGCTCTCCGACGAGGCGACCAGGCCCGACCTTGGCAATCAGCCGGTCTTCCTGGCCCTCCTGTGGCAGGAAAAGGCCCGCCTCTCCTTCGGTGATCATATAGGCGCCGTCACTGGC